>CAIVAR010000025.1 GCA_903904005.1 uncultured Anaeromyxobacter sp. | reverse complement strand
TGGTCGCGTTGTAGAAGAAGCTGGTCGACCGGGCGTACTCCGCGGAGAAGCGCCAGTTCTTGCCGGCGTAGCCGATGAGGCCGGTGGCCCAGGTGAAGTTCTGGAGGCGGGTGCCGTTGGCGGCGAGCAGCGTGCCGACGTAGGCGGTGGCAGGGCTCTGCGTCCCGCCCCAGCCGCCGTAGACCTTGAAGAGGTCGTCGGGGCCGACGAGGACCTGGAACCAGCCGCCCAGCGCCGCGATGGAGGCCGCGTTGGTGATGGTGAACTTGGTGGAGGGAGCGACGGGCGCGGCCACGGAGAGCGCGACGCCCTGGCTGGCGCCCAGCGAACCGGGCTGGTCCCAGCCCTTGGCGCTGTAGATGGAGCCGAGGACGTTCACCATCCAGATGTTGAGCGTCATGTCGCCGCCGACGATGTACGAGTTCGTGTCGACGTTGGTGTCGGTGGCGGGGCTCACGAAGCGGTTCTTCTGCCAGCCGGCCCAGCCGGAGATCTCGGCCATCTTCTTGCCGCTGGACTTGAAGCCGACCGCCACGCGCCCCTCGAAGGCGGGCACGCGCGAGCGGTTGCCGGCGCCGAGGTCGACGGCGGAGCTGGGCGAGAGGGTGCCGTCGCCGATGGCGGTGTTGTCCTGCGGGTTCAGCACGGCGGCCTGCGCCCCGACGGTGATGCCGTTCTTGGGGTTCAGGTCGAAGCGGATCTCGGCCATCGGGGCCCGGCCGTTGAGCGTGCCGGCGAACTGGAAGAGCGGGTTGGCGATGTAGGCGACCGAGACCGGGCGCAGGAGCGAGACGATGTGGTCGTCCTGGCCGAGGCGCAGGATCAGCTTCGTGTCCGGGCCCAGGTTCCAGGCGGCGTCGGCGTAGGCCTTCCGCAGGCGGACGACCGGGCTGTAGAAGGCGACCGATCCGGTGGGGACCGCGCCAGCGTAGCCGCCCCCGAAGTCGACCTCGACGAGCGCCGAGAGGGTGGCCTTGGTCCAGCCGGCGGTGTCGTTGAAGGAGAGGCGCGCGCCGAGCCGGCTCTGGCGGACGTCGAAGAGGATGTTGCCCTCGCAGGCGGCGCCGCCGTTGCACTGGGTGGGCAACGGGTAGTTCCGGCTGCCGGCGGAGTCGTTGAAGAAAGCGTTCAAGAGGAAGAACCCGTACGGCGTGAAGGTGACGGGCGACGGCTTCGGCGCCTCCTTCACCACCACGGTGGTGCTCTCCTTGATGACCACTTCCTGGTTGGTGGCCGTGGACTGCGCGTTCGCTGCGACGGGCAGCGCGGCGAGCAGCGCCGCGGCTCCGAGGACGGAAATCCTTCTCATCGATCGTGCTCCCTCTGGCGGGCGGGGGTGCCCGGGGTGCCTCGTTAGGAGGCCGCAATCGTGTACGACGGCGAGCCCGCGGGGATCGTGAAGGATCGGTGACGGAACGGGAGCAAGCGCGCGGCGGACGCCGCCCGCCGCTCAGGGCTGCACGGCGGCGACGGGCAGCGTCGCCCGGGGCAGCCGCACGCGGAACGACGTTCCGCCCGTCCCGGTGTCGACGCCGATGTCGCCCGCCTGCATCTGAACCAGGTGTTTCACGATGGCGAGCCCCAGCCCGGTGCCGCCCGACCCGCGCGCCCGGCCCGGATCGACCCGGTAGAAGCGCTCGAAGAGGCGCGGCAGGTGGTGGCGCTCGATGCCCGGCCCGGTGTCGGCCACCACCACCTCGATGCGATCCCCGGCAACGGGCGCCGCCGTGACCGTGGCCTGCCCCCCGTCCGGCGTGTACTTCACCGCGTTGTCGAGCAGGTTCACGAGCACCTGCTCGAGGGCGCGCGCGTCGGCGACGACCGAGATCCCCTCCGGCACCTCCACGCGAAGCTCGATGCGCTTGCGCCGCGCCGTCTCCGAGCAGACCTCCACGGCCCGCCGGGCCGTCCCCTCCACCGACACCGGCTCGAGCTTCACCGGCCACTGGCGCGACTCGATGCGGGAGAGGTCGAGCAGGTCGTTGGTGAGCCGGGCCAGCCGCTCGGCGTTCCGGGCGATCATCTCCACGAAGTGTCGGGCCTGCGCCGGGTCGTCCATGGCGCCGGAGAGGAGCGTCTCGGCGGCCCCGGCGATGGCCGAGACCGGCGTGCGCAGCTCGTGGCTCGCGTTGGCGACGAAGTCACGCCGGGTGGCCTCGGCCATGCGGGCGTCGGTCACGTCGCGGAGGAGCGCCAGGACCTCGCCGCGGAGCATGGGGACCACGTTGGCGATGAAGGTCCGGTGCCCGAGCTGGATCTCGAGCCGCTTGGGCGAGCCCTCGAGCGCGCGCCGGGCCGCCTCGGCGAGATCGGCCTGGCGGGTGATCTCGAGGACCGTGTGGCCGATGGCCCGTCCCCCCGGCGAGAGCCCGTCGAGCCCGGCGTTGGAGGCCCGGACGCGCCCGTCGGTGGCGATGAGACCGGCCGCGTCGGGCATGGCGGCGAGCAGCTCCCGCTCGGGCTGGGCCTTCTCGATGGCCCGGAGCCGCCCCTCGCGCTGGAGCAGCAGGGAGGCCAGCCGGTCCACCCCGGGAGGCAGGTCGGCGCGCGCCCCCCCCGCGATCTCGGCCTCCAGGGCTCGGACGGCGGCCTGGATCGGGTCGCGGAAGACCGCCACCGTCAGCCCTCGTCTGCGGGGTCGAGGAGCCGGTAGCCGACACCACGGACCGTCTCGAGCATGTCGCGGGCCGGGCCGAGCTTCTCGCGCAGCCGCTTCACGTGCGTGTCGACCGTCCGGGTCTCGAGCTCGCTCGACATCTCCCAGACGTCGGAGAGGAGCCGCTCGCGCGACTGCACGCGCCCGGCCCGGGTGACGAGTGTCGCGAGCAGCTTGAACTCGAGCGGGGTGAGGTCGAGCGGCTCGCCGCGGACCCAGGCCCGGTGTGCGTCGGCGTCGATGCGGATCGCACCGACCTCGGTCACCGGCTTGTCGCTCCGCTGCTGCCCGGCTCGGCGCAGCACCGCCTTCACCCGCAGGACGAGCTCGCGAACGCTGAAGGGCTTCACCACGTAGTCGTCGGCGCCGAGCTCGAACCCGACCACCCGGTCGAGCTCCTCGCCCCGGGCGGTGAGCACGATGACCGGGACGGCGCGGGTGCGGGGGTCGGACTTGAGCTGGCGGCAGACCTCGGTCCCGGACATGTCCGGGAGCATCAGGTCGAGGAGCACCAGGTCGGGCGGGCGGCGGCGCGCCGCGGAGAGGGCCTCCTCCCCGGCGTAGGCCAGCGTGGTCTCGAACCCGGACTGGCGGAGATTGAAGTCGAGCAGGGAGACGAGGTCTCGCTCGTCGTCGACCACGAGGACGTTGGGCACGGGAACGTCTTAACCCACTGTCCGGTGACGATCCCGCGTCGGACGTGGGAACTTGGGGTGACGGCGGAGGGGGGACGGACGGCCGACAACTTGACACCCGTCCGGGGTGTCGGAAAAGGTGGAAGGTATTCCGGGAGTTCGACACCGGTCGCCCGCGGACGGGCTTGGAGCGGTCATCACGGAACGGGACACCAGCGCCACGCGCGGGGATGCGCCGGGGAAGGGGGCCAACCCCACCCGCGAGATCGGTCGCGAGGTGAAGGTGTGGCTCGACGGCTTCACGCCCGCCGGCATCGCCGCCATCTCGGCGGGTGTGGTGGCCACGGTCGCCGCGGCGGACGTCTACACCGGCCCGGGCGTGGACGTGACCCTGCTCTACCTCGGCCCCATCGGCTTCGGGACCTTCTTCGCCGGCCTGGGGCCCGGCATCGGGCTCGCGATCCTCGCCACGGCCTGCGGCGTCGAGGCCTCCCGCATGTCCGGGGAGCTGCTCGCCCCGCCGGTGCTCACCTGGAACGCGGCGCAGCAGCTCGGGGTCTTCCTGCTCCTCGCCGTCGTGCTTGATGCCTTCAAGAAGCGGCTCCTGCACGAGCAGCATGCGGCCCGGACCGACCCGCTCACCTCGCTCTCGAACCGGCGGGCCTTCGTCGAGGCCGCCTGGCTCGAGCTCGAGCGCGGACGCCGGCACGGCCGGCCCCTCTCGCTGCTCTACATCGACTGCGACGACTTCAAGCTCGTGAACGACCGGTTCGGCCACGTGGCGGGCGACGGCGTGCTTTCGGCCGTGGGCGGGACGCTGCGGCAGGCGGTGCGCGGCCTCGACACGGTGGCCCGCCTGGGCGGCGACGAGTTCGGCGTGCTCCTTCCCGAGGTGGACAGCGCCGGCGCCGTGGCGCTCGCCGAGCGCCTCCGGCTCCAGCTGCGGGAGACGCTGGCCGGGCGGGGCGACGCGGTGACCTTCAGCATCGGGGTGGCCACCTTCCTCCACCCTCCGGCCTCGGTCGACGAGATGATCCTCCGGGCCGACGAGCTCATGTACGCGGCCAAGCGGTCTGGCAAGGATCGCTGGCGCGCCGGCACCTGGAACACGCCGGAGCCGCTCGCTTGAGGCTCGTCGCCACATGCGCCCGGGGAACCGAGGGCGCGGTCCGCGGGGAGCTCGCCTCCCTGGGGATGCGCCACCTGCGCGGCGCGCGCGGGGCGGTCACGTTCGAGGGGCGCATGGAGGACGGGATGCGGGCCTGCCTCTGGTCCCGGACCGCGATGCGGATCCTCGCCCCCCTGTCGGCCTTCCCCTGCCCCGACGCCGCCGCGCTCTACGACGGCGTGCGCACCGTCGACTGGACCGAGTGGCTGACGGTGAAGACGACGCTCGCGGTGGACGCGACCGGGACCGCCCCGGGGCTGCACCACGCCGGCTTCGTCGCACTCAAGGTGAAGGACGGCGTGGTCGACTCGCTGCGCGACGCCCTGGGCGCCCGCCCGGACGTGGACACCCGGGACCCGGACGTCCGGATCGTGGTCCACCTGGCGCGGGGCCAGGCCGAGCTCTCGCTCGACCTCTCCGGGGCCCCGCTCTACCGGCGGGGCTACCGGACGGCGATCCAGGACGCCCCCCTCAAGGAGACGCTGGCCGCGTCGATCCTGGCGCTCGGCGAGGCGGCGCTCGACCGCCCCTTCCTGGACCCGCTCTGCGGGTCGGGCACGCTCGCCGTGGAGCACGCCCTCTCCGCGCGCCGGATCGCCCCGGGGATCCGGCGCCCGTTCGGCTTCCAGCGCTGGCCCCGCTACCGCGGGGAGTGGCAGTCGACCTGGGATCGGATGAAGGAGGAGGCGCGGGTCGGGGCGCTGCCCCGGGCGCCCGCGCCCATCCGGGCCAGCGACTTCTCCGAGGATGCGCTCGACGCGGCCCGGCGCAACGCACGGGCGGCCGGGGTGGAGGAGGACGTCGCCATCTCGCTCGCCGACGCACGCTCGGTGGAGCCCTTCGGGGAGGGGGGCACCTTCTGCACCAACCCCCCGTACGGGGAGCGGATCGGCGGGCAGCCCCTCCAGCTGGCCGGCTTCTACCGTGGCCTCGGGGAGGCCGCCCGGCGCTTCCATGGCTGGTCGCTCCTCGTACTCTCCGGGAATCTCCTGCTGGAGCGCAACCTGGGGCTCCGGCCCGAGTGGACCCACCGGCTCTGGAACGGGCCGCTCGAGGTGAACCTGGTCCGGTGCCGGGTTCCCTGAAGCCGTCCGCTCCAACTTTCCGGGGCATGGGCGGGGGCTCGTCGGTTAGGATTCCGTCATTGCCTTCACCACCCCGTCGGGTCGCCCCGACGGGATCGAGAAAGGGTTCTCCATGAAGAAGCTGCTCCGCGCCTGCGCTCCCGCCCTCGCCGTGCTGGTGCTCTCGTCCTGCACGACGACCAACCTCGTCCAGGTCTGGCGCGACCCCAACTACCGGGCCAAGCCGGTGAGCCGGATCTTCATCATCGGCGTGATGCCGAACGACATGTACCGGGTCCAGTTCGAGAACGGGCTCGCCCAGGCGCTGACCGCCAAGGGCTTCCAGTCGGCCACGTCGGCCGGCGCGTTCCCCCCCGGCCAGCTCGACAAGGAAAAGGTGAAGCAGTACGTCGCCGACAACAAGGTCGACCTGGTCATCGTCCAGCGGCTCACCAAGAAGACCGTCGAGGAGTACGTGCCCCCGAGCGTCGGCTACGTGCCGGCCGCCCCGTACTACGGCGGCTACTACGGCGCCTACGGATACGGGTACGGCGCCGTCTACTCCCCGGGCTACATGACCGAGCAGACCAACGTGCTCGCCGAGACCAACGTCTACTCCACGAGCAGCGACCCCGAGGCGCTGGTCTGGAGCGGCAACTCCAACACCTTCAACGTCCAGGATGCCGCGAGCGCCGCCCAGTCGCTGTCGGCCCAGCTCGTCGCCGACCTCATCCGGGCCCAGATCCTGGTCAAGTAGCCATGCCCACCATCGCGTGGAGGAGTGCCGCGCTCGTCGCAGCGGCGGCGGCGGCGCTCGCCTTCCCGCCCAACGCCTTCGGTTGAGGCGTCTCCGCACCCGTGGGTCCCACGGCAATGGCGAGAAGCCTGTGCGACGCCGACGACGGCGTGGACGGGAGCGCACCGTCCTCCGGCGCCGCGCCGGTGTGGCGGGTGGCCGCCGCCTACGGCTGGCTGTCCTCCGAGCTCCGGTTCGGCGAAGTGACGGCCCCGTTCGACCAGCGCAGCGTGGCCGTCTCCGTCACCCGACGCCTCGGCCGGGACTGGTCGGTCACCGCCGGCGCGGGCGCGGTGATTTCGGGAAGCCTCGTGGCGAACGGCGTCACGTACACCATGGATCCGGGCTGGCTGGCCCGCTTCGGCGCCACCTGGCTGCCGCTCGACGGCAGCGGCCCCTGGCCCTTCGTGGCGCTTTCGGCGAGCCTCGCCGCCTCCGGGGTGAACACCACCGCGCCGGACGGCACCCGGGCACCGCTCACCTCGCTCGACGCCGGCCTCTCGGTGAGCGCCGGGAAGTCCATCGCCGGGATCGTCGCCCCCTACGTGGGCGCCAAGGTGTTCGGGGGCCCGGTCTTCTGGACGCTCGCCGGCGCCTCGACCACCGGAACCGACGTGGCCCACTGGCAGGTGGCCTTCGGCCTCGCGGCCAGCCTGCCGCTCGGCATCGACCTCCTCGTCGAGTGGGCACCGTTCGGCGCGCACTCGGCGGTCGGCCAGGTGGGCTGGGCCTTCTAGGGCGCGCCTCCGCCCGCCGGCATCTTCTTCAGCCGCTCCTCGAGCCGCTTCGCCAGGCGGGCGTTCTGCTGCGCCTTGGGCAGCGTCCCGGCGTGGGCGATGGCCGCCTCGAGCGCCTTGCGGGCGCCCGGGAGGTCCCCCTTCGCCTCCAGGATGGTGGCACGCTGGGCCAGCACGCGGATCTTCCGTGGCCCGTAGGCGAGCGGGAGCGCCCGGTCGCTCGCCGCGAGCGCCTCGTCGGTCCGCTTCACCTCGAGGTACAGCATGGCGAGCCGGTAGGGCGGGTTGTAGTCGGTCGGCGCCACCTTCTCCGATTCGAGGAGCAGCGGGATCGCCCGTGCCGGGTCGTGGAGGTCCATGGCCGCCCCCACGATCCAGGAGTCGAGCATGGTGCGGGCCTCGGGGGTCTTCCCCGCCGCCCGCTCGGCGACGAGGAAGGACCATTCCTCCTCGGCCCGGGCCCGGGCCCCCTTCTCGTCGCCGGCCTTCTCGCGGGCGGTGACGAGCCCGTCGAAGAGGCCAGCCCGGTCGTCGGCGAGCACGTCCGGCAGCTTCACCGCCTCTACGGCGAGCGGCTCGAGCTTCGCGGCCGCCTCCTTGCCCCAGGGCTCGTCGGTTCCGGTGGCGCAGGAGAGCCCCATCGAGACCACGTTGGCGAACGACTGTCCGCGCGCCATCCCCGGCGCCTCGGCGAGCGCCACCTCGGCGCAGCGGCGGGGCTGCCCGGCCGACTGCAGCCCGGCCACCACCGACTCGAGCGTCCGGGCCCGGCGCGGCCATGACGGCCCCCCGGCGACGAGCGCCTTCTCCCAGAGCGCGATGGCCTCGGCGCCCCGGCCGGCGGCGTTCTCCCGGTCGGCGCGGGCCAGCAGCGCGTCGGCGCTCTCCCCGGCCCCGCCCTTCACGGCCCGTTCACCGTCGGCGAGGAGCCCGGAGAGGTCGGCCGCCGTGGCGGTGCCCAGCCACTTCAGCACCGGTTTCTCGGTGGCCGGGTCGATGACGAGGAACGTGGGCCACACCTCGATGGGGAACTTCTCGAGGAACCCGGCGTTGCCTTCCTTCTCGGTGTCGATCTCGAGCCAGACGAACCGCCCGGCCATCTTCACGAGCGCCGGGTCACGCAGGACCGTGGCGCGCATGAAGTTGCACGTCTTTCACCAGGGGGCCCAGGCGTCCACGAAGACGGGGACCTTGCGGGCCTTCGCCTCGGCGAGCGCCTTCGGCCAGTCGTCGGAGATCCAGCCCGGGCCGGCGGCGCCGGCCAGCGCGGGCGCCGCGAGCAGGGCGGCGAGGAGCAGGGAGCGGAGAGGTTGCATGACCCCGGAAGTGTAGTCGAGGATGGCGCCCCATGCCTGGAACGAATCCGTACCCCCACCTGCTCGCGCCCCTCGACCTCGGATTCACCCGTCTCCGCAACCGTGTGCTCATGGGATCCATGCACACCGGGCTCGAGGACCGCGCCCGGGACTTCCCCCGCCTGGCGGCGTACTTCGCCGAGCGTGCCCGGGGCGGGGTCGGACTCATGGTGACGGGCGGCTTCGCCCCCAACGTGGAGGGCTGGCTCACCCCCTTCGGCTCCCGCCTGGCCAGCCGCTCGGCGGCCCGGGCCCACCGCCCCATCCCCGACGCGGTCCACGCCGAGGGTGGGAAGATCGCGCTGCAGATCCTCCACGGCGGCCGCTACGGGTACCACCCCTTCTCGGTGGCCCCTTCGCGCATCAAGTCCCCCATCAACCCATTCACCCCCCGTGAACTATCGGCCTCGGGCGTGGAGCGGCAGATCCGGGCCTTCGTCCGCTGCGGCGCCCTGGCCCGCGAGGCCGGCTACGACGGCGTGGAGGTGATGGGGTCGGAGGGGTACTTCATCAACGAGTTCCTGGCCCCGCGCACCAACCGGCGCACCGACGCCTGGGGCGGCAGCCCCGAGAAGCGGATGCGGCTGCCCATCGAGATCGTCTCCCGGCTCCGCGAGGCGGTGGGGCGCGACTTCATCGTCATCTTCCGCCTCTCCATGCTCGACCTCGTCCCGGAGGGGAGCACCTGGGACGAGGTGGTGATGCTGGCCCGGGCGCTCGAGGCGGCCGGGGTCACCATCCTCAACACCGGCATCGGCTGGCACGAGGCCCGGGTCCCCACCATCGCCACGTCGGTGCCCCGCGGCGCCTTCACCTGGGTGACCCGGAAATTGCGGGGGCTGGTGGGCATCCCGGTCTGCACCACCAACCGCATCAACACCCCCGAGGTGGCCGAGCGGATCCTCGCCGACGGCGACGCGGACATGGTCTCGATGGCCCGGCCGTTCCTCGCCGACCCGGCGCTGGTGGCCAAGGCCGCCGCCGGGCGGGCCGACGAGATCAACACCTGCATCGCCTGCAACCAGGCCTGCCTGGACCACGTCTTCCAGCGGAAGACCTGCACCTGCCTCGTGAACCCGCGCGCCTGCCACGAGACCGAGCTCACCTGGGCACCGGCCACCGCCCCGAAGAAGGTCGCGGTGGTGGGGGCCGGGCCGGCCGGGCTCGCCTGCGCCACCCTGCTCGCCGAGCGGGGGCACGCGGTCGACCTCTTCGACGCGGCCGACGAGGTGGGGGGTCAGTTCAACATGGCCCGGCGCATCCCCGGCAAGGAGGAGTTCGCGGAGACGCTGCGCTACTTCCGGCGCCGCCTCGAGATCACCGGCGTCCGCCTCCACCTGGGGCGGCGGGTCGGCGCCGAGGCGCTCGCGGCAGGGGGATACGACGACGTGGTGCTCGCCACCGGGGTCGTCCCGCGCGATCCGCGCATCCCCGGGCAGGACCACCCCAAGGTGCTCTCCTACGTCGACGTCCTCTCCGGCGGGAAGCCGGTGGGGCGTCGGGTCGCGGTCGTCGGCGCCGGCGGCATCGGCTTCGACGTGGCCGAGTTCCTGGTCCACGCCGGCCACGGGCCGGACCTCGAGGCCTGGAAGGCCGAGTGGGGCGTCGCCGATCCCGAGGTGGCGCGCGGCGGGCTCGCAAGGCCCCGTCCACCTTCCGCGGCACGGGAGGTGATCCTGCTCCAGCGCAAGGCCGCCAAGCCCGGGGCCGGGCTCGGCAAGACCACCGGCTGGATCCACCGCGCCGCCCTCAAGGCGCGCGGCGTGGAGATGCTCGGCGGGGTGAGCTACGAGGGGATCGACGACCGCGGCCTCACCATCGGCATCGGGAAGGAGCGCGGCAAGACCCGGCTGCTCGAGGTCGACAGCATCGTCCTGTGCACCGGCCAGGAGCCGCTCCGGGACCTCGCCGAGCCGCTGCGGCGCGCCGGCGTCCGGGTCCACCTGATCGGCGGCGCCGACGTGGCGGCCGAGCTCGACGCCCGGCGGGCCATCGATCAGGGCACGCGGCTGGCCGCGCGCCTCTGATCGGGTCCGGGCCGTCGGCTAGCGCGAGGCGACGGCGGGGGCTGCGCGGGGAGCCGGCGCGGGCGCGGCAGGGCTCGAGGCGCCCATCCCGCCCGAGGCGCTCTGCACCTGCGGCCACATCGGGTCGCGGTAGATGCTGCCGGAAGCGACGGCGCTCGCCGAGACGCCGATGCCGTTCGACCGGGCCGGCGCCGTCTGGCGGGTCTCGTTCATCCGGATGGCGCCGGGGTCGCTCGACTCGGCGGGCATGTTGAGCGCGATCCCGGGCATGGGCTGCACGAGGGTCGGCCACATCGGATCCCTGCAGACGGTGCAGTCCTGCGCCGGGTCGGCGGCGAGGGCGAGGGCGGGGGCGGAGAGGCTCACGAGGGCGGCGACGACGGCGAGGCGGCGGTTCAGGTGGTTCACGGGTGCTTCCTTTCGTGTCGGGTGATGGTGACACTGTCAACATAGGGAGGCATGTGGACGCTGTCAACTTCATTTTGTCGGGTAGGATGCGCGGGGTGAGATCCCCTCCCCGGCCCGCCCCCCGCACTCCCCGCACGCCGCGACGGCCGCTGGCCAAGAAGGAGGGGAGCTTCCACCACGGCGACCTGGAATGGGCGCTCCTCGAGGCCGCCAGCCATCTCCTCGAGAAGGAGGGGCCGATCGGCGTGGGGCTCCGGGCCGCGGCCCGCCTGGCCGGCGTCTCCCACAACGCCCCGTACCGCCACTTCAAGAACCGGGAGTCGATCCTGGCCGCCCTGGCGGCCAGGGGGCTCGGCGAGCTGGGGGACCGCATGGCGAAGGCGGCGCGGGGGCACGGCGACGCCCGGCAGGCGCTCGTGGCCATCGCCGAGACCTACGTGTCGATGGCCTCGGAGCGCCCCTTCCTCTTCCGGCTGATGTTCGGGCAGGAGGTCGCCGACAAGGACCGGTATCCGGCCGTCCGCGAGGCCGGCCTGCGTGCCTACCAGGTCCTCCTCGACACCATCGCGGAGGGGCAGCGCTCCGGCCTCATCCGCGACGGAAGCCCGGAGGAGCTGGCGCTCGGCCACTGGGCCATCGTCCACGGGGTCGCCTCGCTCCACGTGGACGGGCGGATGCTGGAGGAGCGGGCCCGCGAACGGGGCGGGGCGCAGGGGCTGGCCCGGCTGGTCTCGGAGCAGATCCGGCTCGGCCTGGAACCCCGCCGCTGAGCGGAAGCGTCCGTTCTGGACGCAGTGCGCAATGCTCCTGAGGCCCGGCACAAGTTAACTTCCTGCCTCCTCTTCCCCAACCCCACCGCAGTGGAGGTGCCCATGGCGCTCCGGATTCTCTCCGCCACCCTGATCTCCCTCTTCCTCCTCGGCAGCCAGGCCCACGCCGCCCCCGTGCCCGGTGTCACCGACACCGAGATCACGATCGGCATCACCGGCCCCCTCTCCGGCCCCGCTGCCGCCTGGGGGACCATCGCGATGGCCTCGGAAGCCTACGCGGCCCACGTGAACGCCCAGGGCGGCGTGAACGGGCGCAAGCTCAAGATCGTCCTCAAGGACGACGGCTACAACCCCGGCCGCGCGGTCGCCAACTTCAACGAGATGAAGGACTCGGTCTTCGCGGTCATCGGAACCGTCGGCACGGCGGTCCTGAACGCCAACAAGGATCTGGTCGCCGAGTCGGGCCTCCCGCTCGTCTACCCGCTCGGCAACGTGCAGGTCTTCGCCAAGCAGCCGAAGGAGAAGGTGCGCACCGTGTTCCAGGTCTACCCGGACTACGCCGACGAGGCCGAGTTCCTGGTCGGGCAGGCCGCCAAGCTGGAGAAGGCGAAGAAGATCGGCTTCTTCGGGCAGAACGACGACTACGGCAAGCAGGGGCTCGAGGGCGCCAAGCGCGGCATCGCCAAGAACCCGGGCGTGTCGATCGTGGGCGAGGTCTTCTACGAGGTCACCGATCGTGAACTGGGCACCCAGGCGCTCAAGCTGAAGGAGTCGGGGGCCGAGGCCGTCCTGCTCTACGCCACCCCCACCCACGCGGCCGGGATCGTGAAGGAGATGGCCAAGGTCGGCTACCGCCCCAAGATCTTCGCCTCCTTCACCCTCTACGACCGGGACACGATGTTCCGGCTCCTCGGCGACCTCTGGGAAGGGGCCTACTACGACTCGGCGCTGGCGCTCCGCGGCGAGCCGGCCGCCGACAAGATCATCGAGATCGTCGTGAAGAACGACCCCAAGCTGAAGGGGCGCGAGGGCTTCTGCGTGCAGGGCGGCGCCGACGTGATCATCCTCGTCGAGGGGCTGAAGCGGGCCGGGAAGGATCTCACCCGCGAGAAGTTCTTCGCCGCCATGGAGACCATCAAGGACTACACCGAGGACGGGCTCGTGCCCGGCGTCACCTTCGGGCCGAACCGCCACCACGGTCTGAACTCCGTCCGCCTCATGCGGGCCGGCAAGGCGACAGACGCGGCGCCGAATCAGGTCTCCCCGTGGCAGACCTTCGCGCCGCTCTTCTAGGCGACGGCCGGTGGGGGCATCGCTGCTCGAGGTCCGGGACCTCACGCTGAAATTCGGGGGCATCACGGCGCTGGGCGGGGTCGACCTGTCCATCGCCGAGGGGGAGACGCTCGCGGTCATCGGGCCGAATGGCTCGGGGAAGACCTCGCTCTTCAACTGCGTCACCGGCCTCTACAAGCCCACCTCGGGCAGCATCGCCCTCGGGGGGGAGAGCCTGCTCGGGCTCTCCCCCGACCGCGTCACCGCGCGCGGCGTGGCCCGCACCTTCCAGAACCTGCGCCTCTTCCAGCACATGACGGTGCTCGACAACCTGATGCTCGGGCGCCACCTCCACTTCAAGAAGAACCTGCTCGCCGCCGCGGCACGCCTGCGCGGGGAGGAGGTCCGGCACCGGGCCAAGGTCGAGGAGGTCATCGAGTTCCTCGACCTGGAGGCCTGGCGCGACTCCCGCGTGGGCGGCTGCGCCTACGGTGTGCAGAAGCGGGTCGAGATGGGGCGCGCGCTCTGCACCGAGCCGCGCCTTCTGCTCCTCGACGAGCCGGTCTCCGGGCTCACCGCCGAGGAGAAGGAGGAGGTGGCCTACTGGATCCACGAGATCCGCGGCCGCTTCCACGTGACCGTGCTCCTCGTGGAGCACGACCTGCGCGTGGCCTCCCGCCTCTCCGAGCGGATGCTGGTGCTCGACCGGGGACTCAAGCTCACCGAGGGCTCGCCGGACGAGGTGCAGCGTCACCCCGGCGTGATCCGCGCCTACCTGGGGGACCAGTGACGGAGTCCCCGGCCCCTCCCATCCTGGCGGTCTCCTCGATCGAGACCCTCTACCACGACCGGATCTACGCGCTCACCGGCGTCTCGCTCGAGCTGCGCGAGCGGGAGATCTTCGCGGTGCTCGGCCCCAACGGGGCCGGCAAGACCACGCTCCTCAAGACCATCGCCGGCCTGCTCAAGGACCAGCCCAAGAAGGGCACCATCCGGCTCGACGGCCAGCGCATCGAGCGGCAGCAGCCCGAGGAGGTGGCCGACGCCGGGGTGGTCTTCGTCGCCGAGGACCGCGGCCTCTTCCGCGAGCTGACCGTGGCGGAGAACCTCGAGCTCGGCATGTGGGGCAAGCCCCGGCGCCAGTCGCGCGAGGATCTGGAGACGGTCCACACCCTCTTCCCCCGGCTCCGCGAGCGCATGCAGCAGCAGGCCGATACCCTGTCCGGCGGGGAGCAACAGATGCTCGCCATCGGACGCTCGCTGCTCCGGCGCCCCCGGCTGCTCCTGCTCGACGAGCCCTCGCTCGGGCTCACCCCGGAGATGTCCAAGATCGTCTTCGACGCACTGGTGCAGATCAGCCAGGCGGGAACCACCATCCTGCTCGTCGAGCAGAACGCCCGGCTGGCGCTCCGCGTCGCCCACCGCGCCGCCATCCTCGAGACCGGGCGCATCGTCCTGACCGGGACGCCGAAGGAGCTCTCCGAGCACCCCGACGTCCGCGACGTCTACCTGGGCATCGGGGGCGGCGACGCCACCGAGGGCAAGAGCTTCCGTCTCTACCGGAAGAGGAGGCGCTGGTGACCACCGTCCGCAGCCTCCCGGGGCTGCTCTACGACCAGGCCGGCCGCCGCGGCGACGCCATCGCGCTGCGCCACAAGGCGCTGGGAATCTGGCACCGGGTCACCTGGAGCGAGTACGCCGAGAACGTCCGCAAGGTGGCGGCGAGCCTGCTGGCCTTCGGGCTGCGCCACCAGGAGAACGTGGCCGTCCTGGGCGAGAACCGGCCGGAGTGGCTGTACACCTCGCTCGGCATCATGGCCGCCGGCGGCTCCACCTGCGGCATCTACCCGACCAGCTCGCCGGAGCAGATCCTCTACCTCCTCGACCACTCCGAGGCCCGGGTCATCTTCGTCGAGAACGAGGAGCAGCTCGAGAAGGTGCTGCCCATCCTCCCCCAGACCAAGGTGGAGCGGATGGTGGTCTGGGACACGAAGGGGCTCTGGGGCTTCAGGGATCCCCGCGTGGTCTTCCACGAGGACTTCGAGCGAGAGGGGGACGCGCTGCGAACGGCCGAGCCCGGACGGCTCGACCAGAAGCTCCTGCAGGTCTCGCCGGAGGACACGGCGATGATCATCTACACCTCCGGCACCACCGGGAACCCCAAGGGGGCGATGCTCTCCCACGGGAGCGCACTCTTCATGTCGGAGGCGCTCATCGACGCCAACGGCGCGCGGATCGACGACGACCTGATCTCCTACCTGCCGCTCGCCCACATCTACGAGAACCTGGGCTCGGTGCTGCAGCACCTCCGGGTCGGCTACATCGTGAACTTCGTGGAGAGCCTGGACACGCTCTTCCAGAACCTGCGCGAGGTCTCACCCACCTACTTCGCCAGCGTGCCGCGCATCTGGGAGAAGCTGGCCTCGACCATCGAGCTGCGGATGGCCGACGCCACCCTGCTCAAGCGCACCCTCTACAACCTGGCGGTGAAGGTGGGACGGCGCTACGAGGAGGCGCGCGGCAAGGGGCCGGTCCCGGCCGGGCTGCGGCTGGCCCGCTTCGTCACCTACTGGACGGTCTTCGAGCCGCTCAAGCGGCGCATCGGCTTCGACCGGGCACGGCTGGCCTTCAGCGGCGCCGCCCCGGCCTCCCCCGAGCTCTTCGGCTACTTCCAGGCGCTGGGCATCCCGCTCGTCGAGGGCTACGGGATGACCGAGTCCACGGGCGTCATCGCCGTGAACCGCCCGGACCGGCCGCTGGTGGGCACGGTGGGCGAGCCACTCCCCGGCATCGAGGTGACGCTGGCCGAGGACGGCGAGATCCTGACCCGAGGCCCCCACGTCTTCAAGGGCTACTTCAAGGACGAGGAGCAGACCGCGAAGGCCATCGACCCGGAGGGCTGGCTCCACACCGGCGACGTGGGCAAGTGGGTGGACGGCCGGCTCCAGATCATCGACCGGAAGAAGGACCTCATCATCACCGCCGGCGGGAAGAACATCGCCCCGGCCTACCTGGAGAACAAGCTCAAGTTCAGCTCGTACATCCAGGACGCCATCGTCATCGGCGACCGGCGCAAGTTCGTGGTGGCGCTCATCCTCATCGACGAGGACAACGTCACCAAGTTCGCGCAGGACAACCGGCTCCCCTTCGCCACCTTCGCCGAGCTCACCCAGGCGGCCGAGATCCAGAAGCTCATCGCCCAGGAGGTGGACCTGGTGAACCGGACCCTCTCCCAGGTCGAGTCGATCAAGAAGTTCGCGCTGCTTCCCCGCCGCTTCTACGAGGAGGAGGGGGACGTGACGCCCACCAAGAAGGTGAAGCGGCGCAACCTGGAAGTTCGCTACGCCGAGCTCATCGAGTCGCTGTACCGGGGCTGACGCATGGATCTGGTCGAGAACTACCGCGAGGAGCTTCGCTTCGCCCGCAAGCCGCTGGGGCGGACGCTGCTCATCCTGCTCCTCGTCGCGCTGGCGCTGCTCCCCTGGTGGGGGCCGCGGGCCTGGCTCACCCACGCCAGCAAGGTGTGGCTGCTGGCCGTGGGGGTCATCGGCCAGAACCTGCTCATGGGTTACGCCGGGCTCATCTCCTTCGGGCAGGCCGGCTTCCTCGCCATCGGGGCCTACACCTTCGGTCACCTGCGCATCGCCGGCGTCCCCTTCTCGCTCTCGCTCCTCGCGGCCGGGGGCGCCGCCGGCCTGGTCGGCTGGCTGGTGGGCTTCCCGTCGCTCCGGCTCAAGGGACCCTACCTGGCCATCGCCACGCTCGGCTTCGGCACGGCCGTCTACCAGATCTTCGCCAACGTGGAGTGGCTCTCCGGCGGCCGCACCGGCCTGCCCATCCCGCCGCTGCAGCCCCCGTTCGGCATGGCGCGGGACACCTGGGTCTACCTGGTCTACTTCGGGATCTTCCTGTTCTTCACCGGGACCGCCTACAACCTGATCTCGTCCTACGTGGGGCGCGCCTTCGTCGCCGTGCGCGACAGCGACATCGCCGCCGAGGCCATGGGCGTGAACCTGTCGCGCTACAAGCTGCTGGCCTTCGCCATCTCCTCCTTCTACACGGGGGTGAGCGGTGCACTCATGGCGCAGTACCTGGGCCACCTCGAGCCGCAGGCGTTCAACATCTCCGAGTCGATGACCTTCTTCGTGGCGGTGATCGTGGGCGGGCTCGCCTCGATCGAGGGCTCGGTCTTCGGGGCCGCCTTCGTGGTGCTGGTGCCGGCCCTGCTCGGCTCCTTCCGCTGGGCGGTCCCGGTGCTCTTCGGGACGGCCATCCTCTCGGTCCTGATCTTCGAGCCGTTCGGGCTCGCCGGCATGTGGCTGAAGACCCGCCTCTACTTCCGCCTCTGGCCGTTCCGCTAGGTGAACATGGCCCGATTCCTCCAGTACGCGCTGTCCGGCCTCTCCGCGGGGAGCCTCTACGCGCTGGTGGCGCTGGGACTCGTGCTCATCTACCGCTCCACCCGGGTGCTCAACTTCGCCCACGCCGACATGGCCACGGTGGGCACCTTCGTCGCCTTCTCGATGATCTCGAGCGGGATGCCCTTCTGGCTGGCCTTCGGGATGGCCATCGTGGCCGGCGCCGTGGTGGCGGTGGTCTTCTACTTCGCGGCGCTCGTCCCGGCCCAGCGCAAGGGGGCGAACCACCTCGGGCAGGTGATCCTGACCATCGGGCTCGCGTTCATCCTGCAGGGGCTCACCCTCTACCAGTGGGGCGCCGAGCCCGAGCGTTTCCCCTTCCCGCTCTCCGACACCAAGGTCTGGCAGGTGGGTCCGATCTTCGTCTCCGAGCTGGCGCTGGGGACGCTCGCGGCCGCCGCCGTGGCGAGCCTCGTGCTCTACCTGCTCATCCAGCGGACGCGGCTCGGGCTCGCCATGCGGGCCACCTCCGAGAACCTCCAGGCGGCCCAGACGCTCGGCATCCCGACCCGCGGGGTGCTGGCCTTCGCCTGGGGCGTGGCCGCGTCGCTGGCGGTCGTGGCCGGTGTGTTCCTCGCCCCCTCGTCCTTCCTCGACCCCTTCTTCATGCTCGACGCCCTCTTCAAGGGGCTCGCCGCCGCGGTGCTGGGCGGGCTGAACAGCCTTCCTGGCGCGGTGCTCGGCGGACTGCTCCTCGGGGTGGCCGAGAGCCTCGGCGGCGCCTACGTGTCGCTCGAGTTCAAGACCTCGCTGGCCTTCATCCTCATCGTGGCGGTGCTTCTGGTGCGCCCCGAGGGGCTCCTGGGGAAGGAATTCCAGGAACGGGTGTAGGACGCGCCGTCATCCCGGGCCCAGACGGCGTCCCATGGCGATGATCGCGTCGACGGCCCGGCTCGCGAACCTCCGGATCTCGTCCTGCAGGTCGTCGTTGCCGGCCACCTGGTGCCAGTACCGTTCGGCCCACGTCGCGGCATCTCTCCAGGCCTCGATGGCGTCCCCGCGGGGGGCGACCGGCTCGAAGGCGCGGGTCACGACGACCTCGCCGGCGGGCGCCAGGATCATCGGGAGCATGTCGTAGGCCGGCGCCAGGCGAAGCGTTCCGTCGCGCTCGACCAGGAAGCCCAGGTTTCCGAAGTGGCGGTCGGTGTTGCCCACCAGCTGGCCGAACAGGTCGAGCCACCGGACGCGGGCGACATCCTCGGGCGGGAGCAGGAAGGGACGGCGCCGGAGGAGTTCGGCCCCCGCCGTCCAGGAGTCGGGGGATCCCAGGTACTCGTTGTTCAGGGAGGCGAGGGAGAGCACGGCGCGCCGGCCGCGGGCGCCCACGCGATCGAACCGCTCCACCTCGAGGAATCGCCATCCCTCCTCGTCCATCCACCGGGCCTGCGCGGCGCCCCGGCCCGCCTCGGCCACGGTGGCGAGCGCCTTCCACTCGCACCAGAGGAGGTCTCGCCAGCGGCGGGATGCTCCCTCGTCGCCACGGGCCGCGTACTTGACCAGCACGTGCCGCCCCTCCGAGAACGCCCCGAACTTCGGGCGCTCACCGCCGGCGGAGGAGCCGACGAGGTCGGCCGCCGAACGGCGCGCCAGGCCCGGATAGCTGCGCGGGTCGACCTCCCCGGGGCCTTCCCCGACGAAGCGACGCAGCGACTCGTCGCCGACGATCAGGTCCCCCACGCAGTCCTCGCCGCGTGCGGCGAGCGCGACGAGGCGGTGGTCGTCGGACCAGTCGGAGATGCTGGGCGGCAACCGGAGTTCCGGGAACCGTGCCGGGAAGGCGCGCCCGAGGAAGCCCTGGGGCGCCATGTCCACGAGGGCCGGGGGAAGCCCCTCGAAGAGGGTGCCGCCGCCCTTCCGGTCCCAGAACGTGCGGCTTCCCCGGAGCAGGCGAAGGGTCCCGGCCGACGCCACGGCCCCCGCCTCGTCGACGCGGGAGACGGGCACGCTCCGCCCGAGCCCCTCGATGGCCCGCGTGCGGGCGTAGCGGGTCGACCGGGCCTTCCCGATCCGGAGGACCTCGTCGCCGGCCTCGGCGACGAGCCGGCCGAGGGTCTGCGGGGAGACCCCGAACTCAGCGCGCAGTGCCGCGGGGCGCGCCGGGCTTCCGCGGCCCAGGATGGCGAGGAGGTCGGGAACGGTGGCCATTCATGGAATGATACACGGAATGATTACGGATCGCATTCAGGCCTGTATTGAAGCGATTCTCGGCCTCTTGACCAGATCTGGCTGGAATGATGGATGGACCGATCGGGGCGTCCGTGACCCTCCTCCCGCTGCTCGCCCTGGCGCTCGCCGCCCGGTCCGCACCCCCGCCGCGGCCGTCCGCGCCCGCTCCCGTCGTGCTGGCGCTGCAGGGCGGCGAGGTCGTGCCGCTCCTCGGGCTCTCCCGGGCGCCCGAGAAGGACGGGGCCCTCGGTCCGCTCCACGTCGTCTACTGGGCCGGGCCGGACCCGGCGGTGCTGGTCCGTTTCCTCTGGGTGAAGGACGAGGTCGAGCGGGTGGAGGACGTGACCGTCCGGATGGGGGCGGACGGGGTGTGGCGAGGACCCTGACGGGCTACCCGGGCGGCTTCACGAAGTAGCCGCTGGCCCGCCACTTCCCGTCGTCGAGCGTCATCGCCACCTGCTCGGTGAGGCCGGGCATGGCCTCGTACGAGGCGTTCCAGAGGATCACCACGGTCGGCCGGCCGTCGATCATCCGGTAGGTTGCGGTGTCGAGCTTGCGCTCGCGAAGCTTCCCGAACGAGCTCCGGGCGCCGATCATGCTCACCCACTCTTCCTTCTTGACCTTCCCGCGGAAGACCGAGGAGGCCTGCTCCCAGCTCTCGCCGTACTTGCCGGCGTCGATGAGGGCCAGCCACGCCTTGGCGGCCGCCGTGGCGTCGCGCTTCGCCACCGATTCGTCGACAGGGGGCGGCGGGGCCTCGGCGCGGGCCGGGGCAGCCGGGAGGATGGTGACTGCGAGGGCGACGGCCAAGGCTGCGGTCTGGTTCATTGCGGATCTCCCTGGGCGACGACTATACCCCGCCCCGCCGCCTGCGCCGCCTCCTCCGGCGGCCCGGCGTGCCCTCGGGCCGGGGCGCTCCGGGGGGCTGCGCCGGGTGGGCCGCCACCGGCTTCCCGTGCGGCAGCCGCTCGACGCGGATCACCTCGGGTACCTTCACGTTCCGCTGGCCTCGCGACTCCGGACGCCGGGGCCCGGGCGGCGCGGCCGCCGGCTTCCCCCGCCCGTGCTGGCGCCGATCCCCGCGGCCGCCGTGCCCGGTGGGCGCCGCGTGACCTGGTTGCGCCGCCTGACCGCCGCGGCCACCGCGCCCCGGATGGCCCCCCTGTCCGCCTTGCGCGGCGTGCCCGCCGTGTCCTCCACGCCCGCCGTGTCCCGCGGCCGGACGCTCCTCCCGCCTCGGCGCCGGTGCGCGCCCCGTGGGGACGAAATCGGCGGAGAGCTCGCGCCGGACGAAGGCCTGCCAGATCTCGCGCCCGTCCCCCTCCCCGCCCAGCGCGGGGTCGAGCGACGCGCAGAACCGGTGGATGGCGTCGAGGTCGCGGAGGAAGAACTTCTCGGCCTGGCTGTTGTGCGCGGCGTCGACCACCTGGGGCAGGTCGATCACCACCGGTCCCTGGACGCCGAGGAGGACGTTGTAGGGCGAGAGGTCACCGTGGATGAGGCCGCAGACGAGCATTCCCACCGCCTGCTTCCGGAGGTCGACGTAGATCCCCGCCGCCTGCTCCCGGGCGATCGTCGCATCCACGAGGCGAGGCGCCGGGTGGCCGTGCGCGTCCACCACCACCTCCATGAGGAGCACCCCCTCGTGGAAGAGCACCGGCCGGGGAACCCGGACGCCCGCGGCGTGCAGCCGGAACAGGGCGTCGGACTCCTTCTCCTTCCAGGCCTCCTCGGCGGCCGCCTGGCCGAACCGGCTGCCGCGGTCCATGGCACGCTGGGTGCGGGTGTTGCGGACCTTCCGCCCTTCCTTGTAGGCCGCGTCGTTCTTGAAGCTCCGGGCCTGCCGGGCCTTGTAGACCTTGGCGGCGACGGTCTGGCCGCCGGCCCTCACCAGCCAGACGTCGGCCTCCTTGCCGCCCTTCAGCCGGGCGACGATCTCGTCGATGACACCGTCGGCGAGGAGCGGGGCGAGCGGGTCGTTCATCCGCCGGCTACCCCCTCTTCCTCTGGAAGAAGGCCCCCATGGCCGCCTTCGCCTCGGGCGAATGGAGCCGCTCGCCGAAGACCCGGATCTCCTCGGCCATGCGCTCCTCGAGCGCGGCCGCGTACGGCCGCTTGAGCCACTCCTTGGTGATGCGCACCGACTCCACCGGCAGCGCCGCCACGGCGAGCGCCGCCTCACGTGCACGGGCCAGGAGCCGATCCGCGGAAACGACCTCGTTCACGAGCCCCGCCGACCTTGCCACCTCGGCGCCGAACGGGCGGCCGAGGAGCAGCATCTCCGCTGCCCGCTGGTAACCGGCGACCATGGGGAGCAGCAGGCTGGAGCCCCCCTCCGGCGCGAGCCCGAGCGGCACGAAGGGCATCTGGAAGCGGGCGTTCTCGGCCGCGTAGACGAGCTCGCAGTGGAGCAGCATCGTCGTGCCGATCCCCACCGCCACCCCGCCCACGGCGGCGACGACGGGCTTCCGCGCCGTCCGGATGACGCCCAGGAACCGGGAGGCCGGCGAGGGAACCCCTTCCCCCTGCGCCTGGCTCGCGGCCACGAAGTCGGTGAGGTCATTGCCCGACGTGAAGCAGTCGGCCTGCCCGTGGAGGAGCACCACGTGCACACCGATGTCCCCGTCGGCGCGGAGGATGGCCTCCGACATGGCGTCGTACATCTCGCCGGTGAGCGCGTTCTTCTTCTCCGGCCGGTGGATCTCGATGCTCGCGACCCGGTCCGCCGTGGACGTCCGCACGTGGTTCGACATCAGGCTGCCTCCATGACCATCGCCAGTCCCTGCCCCACACCGATGCACAGGCTCACCACCGCCCGCCCGCCGCCGCGCCGCCGGAGCTCCCTCGCCGCGGTGAGCGCGAGCCGCGCCCCCGACGCGCCGAGCGGATGCCCGAGCGCGATGGCCCCGCCGTTCGGGTTCACCCGCGCGTCGTCGAGGGGGAGGCCGAGGAGCTTCAGGCAGGCCAGCACCTGGCTCGCGAAGGCCTCGTTCACCTCGATCACGTCCATGCGATCGAGCCCGAGGCCGGCACGGGCGAGCGCCTTCGGGATGGCGAGCGCCGGGCCGATCCCCATCACCCGCGGCTCCACCCCCACCGCGGCCGAGGAGAGGATCCGCGCCAGCGGACGGACGCCGGCGCGCTCGCCGGCCGCGCGGGAGCCCACGAGCAGCGCCGCGGCGCCGTCGTTCAGGCCCGACGCGTTCCCCGCGGTGACCACGCCGCCCGGGAAGAGCGGCTTCAGGCGTGCCAGCGCCTCGAGGGTGGTGGCGGGTCGCGGGTGCTCGTCCACGCGCACCACGGTCGTCCCCTTCCCGGGGCCGGGGACCTCGACCGGCGCGATCTCCGCCTCGAGGAAGCCGGTGGTCCGGGCCCGCTCGGCCCGCTCCTGCGAGCGCACCGCGAACCGGTCGGCCTCCTCGCGGGAGATCCCCTGCTCCCGCGCCACGTTGTCGCCGGTCTCGGGCATCGTGTCCGACCCGAACGCCGCGACGAGCCTGGGGTTCGGGAAGCGGGCGCCGAGCGTGGTGTCGAAGACGCGGACCTCGCGCGCGTAGGGGGCCTCGGCCTTGGCCATCGCGAAGGGCGCCCGGCTCATGCTCTCCACCCCTCCGGCGAGGTAGAGCTCCCCTTCACCCGCGGTTATTGCCCGGGCCGCGTCGACCACGGCGGCGAGGCCGGAGGCGCAGAGCCGGTTCACGGTCTGGGCGGGCACCGACGGCGGGAAGCCGGCCAGCAGCACGGCGTGGCGGGCCACGTTGCGGGAGTCCTCCCCGGCCTGGTTGGTGCAGCCGACGAGGACGTCGTCGAGCACCTCCGGCCTCCAGGGCGAGCGGGCCAGGAGCGCGCGCATCACCCCGGCGACGAGGTCGTCCGCCCTCACCGGGGCGAGCGCCCCGGCGTGACGCCCGAAGGGCGTGCGCAGACCGTCGTAGATCCAGGCGTCGAGCACGGAGCGGCTGCGACCTCGCTAGGCCACCTCGAAGAGCCCGGCCGCGCCCATGCCGCCGCCGATGCACATGGTCACGACGACGAGCTTCGCCCCGCGCCGCTTCCCCTCGATGAGGGCGTGGCCGACGAGCCGGGCCCCGGACATCCCGTAGGGATGGCCGATGGCGATGGCGCCGCCGTTCACGTTGAGCTGGTCGTCGGGGATGCCGAGCCGGTCGCGGCAGTAGATGACCTGCACGGCGAAGGCCTCGTTGAGCTCCCAGAGCCCCACGTCCTGCATCTTCACGCCGGCCCGCTCGAGCAGCCGCGGCACCGCGAAGACCGGGCCGATCCCCATCTCGTCGGGCTCACAGCCGGCCACTGCGAAGCCGCGGAAGATGCCGAGCGGCGAGAGCCCCCGCTTCTCGGCCAGCTTCGCGTCCATGACCACGCAGGCGGAGGCCCCGTCGGAGAACTGGCTGGCGTTGCCGGCGGCGATGGTGCCGCCCGGGACCACCGACCGGATCTTGGCGAGCCCCTCGTAGGTGGTGTCGGTGCGGATGCCCTCGTCGGCGTCGAGCGTGACCTTCTTCATGGAGAGGCGGCCGGTGGCCTTGTCGCCGACCCCCATCACCGTCTCGAAGGGGACGATCTCGTCCTTGAACTTGCCGGCGGCGAGCGCTGCGGCGGCCAGCTGCTGGCTGCGCACGCCGTACTCGTCCTGCTTCTCGCGGGCGATCTTGTAGCGCTTGGCCAGCACCTCGGCCGTCTCCAGCATGTTCATGTAGACGGCCGGCTTGTTCTCGACGAGCCAGGGGTCGGCGAACATGTGCTGGTTCAGCTCCTGCTGCACGCAGGAGATCTGCTCGATGCCGCCGGCCACCAGCACCGGCACCTTGTCGACGATGACCCGGTGGGCGGCCATGGCGATGGACTGGAGGCCCGACGAGCAGAAGCGGTTCACGGTGTGGCCGGAGGTGGTGACCGGGAGCCCGGCCCGCAGCGCGATCTGCCGCGCCACGTTGCCGCCGGTGGTTCCCTCGGGCAGGCCGCAACCGATGATCACGTCCTCGACCTCGGCGGGGTCGATGCGGGCGCGCTCGACGGCGGCCTTCACCACGTGGCCACCCAGGGTCGCGCCGTGGGTCATGTTGAGCGCGCCGCGCCAGGACTTGGCGAGGCCGGTTCGAGCGGTGGAGACGATGACGGCGTCGGACATGGCGTTCTCCGTTTACGAGGTGAAGGACTTGCCGTCGGCGGCGAGCCGGGCGAGCAGGGCGGCCGGCTTCCAGAACGTGGCGTCGGCGTTGGGCAGCGCGGCGTAGCGGGCCATGGAGCGGACCACGTTGTAGAGCCCCACCTCGTCGGCGTAGCGCATCGGGCCGCCGCGGAAGACCGGGAAGCCGTACCCGGTGAGGTAGACCATGTCGACGTCGGATGCGCGCAGCGCGATCCCCTCCTCGAGGATGCGGGCGCCCTCGTTGGCGAGCGCGTAGGCGCAGCGCTCGACGATCTCCTCGTTCGAGATCTTCCGGCGGGTGATGCCCATCTCCTTCGAGCCGGCGACGATGATCTCCTCCACCACCGGGTCGGGGATGGGGTCGCGCTTGCCGGCCTCGTAGCGGTACCAGCCCGATCCGGTCTTCTGGCCGAAGCGTCCGAGCTCGCAGACCTTGTCGGCGATGATCTGGCGCGGGGCGTCGGGGTGCTCGGCGTAGTGGCGCTTGCGGATGTACCAGCCGATGTCGTTGCCGGCCATGTCGGAGACCCGGAACGGGCCCATCACGAAGCCGAACTTCTCGAGCGCCTTGTCGACCTGCTGGGGCAGCGCCCCCTCGGCGAGCAAGGACAGGCACTGGTTCAGGTAGCCGTGGAGCATGCGGTTGCCGATGAAGCCGTCGCACACGCCCGAGACCACGCCGGTCTTCTTGAGCTTCTTCGAGAGCCCCATCACGGTGGCCAGCACGTCCTTGCCGGTCTTCTTGCCGCGGACGATCTCGAGCAGCTTCATGACGTTCGCCGGGCTGAAGAAGTGGGTCCCGATCACGTCCTGCGGCCGCTTCGTGAAGGAGGCGATCTTGTCGACGTCGAGCGTCGAGGTGTTGGTGGCCAGGATGGCGCCCGGCTTCATCACCTCGTCGAGCTTCTTGAAGACGGCCTCCTTCACCGCCATGTCCTCGAAGACCGCCTCGATGACGATGTCGGCCTGGCCGATGGCGGCGTAGTCCATGGTGGGACGGATGAGCCCCATCCGCTCCTCGACCTGGGCGGCGGTGATCTTCCCCTTCTTCGCCGTGCCCTCGTAGTTCTTGCGGATGAGGCCGATGCCCTTCTGGAGCGCCTCCTCCTTCACCTCGAGCACCGTCACCGGGATGCCGGCGTTGGCGAAGTTCATGGCGATGCCGCCGCCCATGGTGCCGGCGCCGATGATGGCGGCTGACTTGATGGGCCTCGTGGGCGTGTCCTCGGGGACGTCGGGGATCTTGGAGGCGGCCCGCTCGGCGAAGAAGGCGTGACGGAGCGACCGCGACTCGGGGGTCTGCACGAGCTCGATGAAGGCGGACCGCTCCCAGGCGAGCCCCTCCTCGAAGGGCTTGGTGGCGGCGATCTCGACGGCGTCCACGCACTTGCGGGGAGCCGGGTAGTCCTTCGCCATCGCGGTGACGGTGTTGCGGGCGAAGGCCAGGAAGCCCGGCGCGCGCGGGTCCTTGAGCGGGATGTTCCGGACCAGCGGCAGGGGGCGGACGTCGGCCACCTTCTCGGCGAAGGCCACGGCGCCGTCGAGCAGGTTCCCCTCGATGATGGCGTCGAAGAGCTTCGAGCCGGCGAACTTCTCCGAGGGCACCGGGGTCCCGGAGGCGATCATGTTGGCCGCGGCCTCCACGCCGACCACGCGGGGGAGGCGCTGCGTGCCGCCGGCGCCGGGCAACAGCCCCAGCTTCACCTCGGGCAGGGCGATCTGCGCGCCCGGCGAGGCCACCCGGTAGTGGCAGCCGAGGGCGAGCTCGAGGCCGCCCCCCATGCAGACGGTGTGGATGGCGGCCACGACCGGCTTCGGCGACTGCTCGACCACCCGGATGACGGTGTGGAGGTTGGGCTCGGCGAGCGCCTTGGGGGAGTCGAACTCCTTGATGTCGGCGCCGCCGGAGAAGGCCTTCCCGGCGCCGGTGATGACCACCGCCTTCACGGCCGGGTCGGCCGCGGCCCGGTCGAGACCGGCCACGAGCCCGCTCCGGAGCTCGTACCCGAGCCCGTTCACCGGGGGGTTGTCGAGGGTGATGACCGCCACCGCGCCGCGCGTCGTGTACTGGGCCTGGCTCATTTGCTCTCCCTGATGAATCGCTCCAGGTGGTGCTCGGTGTCCCCGAGCGTCAACTCGATCGCCATGAGCCGCTTGAAGCAGTGGCTCACCGAAAGCTCGTCCGTCACTCCCATGCCGCCGTGCAGCTGCACCGCCTGCTGCCCCACGTACCGGCAGGCCTGGCCGACGGTGACCTTGGCGGCCGACACGGTCCGCCTCCGCTCCCGGACGTCCTCGGAGGCGGCGTGCATGGCAGCAAGGTAGCTCATCGACCGCGCCTGCTCCACGTTCATCAGCATGTCGGCCATGCGGTGCTGCAGGGCCTGGAACCGGGCGATGGGCACCCCGAACTGCTTGCGGGTGCGGGTGTACTCGGTGGTGGCGTCGAGGGTGGCCTGCAGCACCCCCACCGCCTCGGCGCAGAGGGCGGCCACCCCCAGGTCCTGGGCCGCCGAGAGGGCCGGGAAGGCTCCCCCCTCCGGGCCGAGGAGCGCGTCGGCCGGGACCTGGACTCCGGCGAGCAGCACGTCGGCGCCGCGCATCCCGTCGATGGTCGGGTAGGGAACGAGGGTCACGCCGGGGGTTCCGGCCGGCACCGCGAAGACCGACAGCCCCGCCTCGGCGTCCGGCGCCCCCGAGGTGCGGGCGGTGACGAGGAGCAGGTCGGCGGCCGGGGCGTGGAGCACCACCGCCTTGTGCCCGTCGAGGACGAAGCCCGCCCCGCCCTTCCGGGCGGTGGTGGCGACGCGGGAGAGGTCGAACCGGGCGCCGGCCTCGCCGTGGGCGGGCACGGCGATGCGCTCGCCGGTGGCCATGGCCGGCAGGATGGCCTCGCGCTGGGCGGGGCTCCCGAGCCCGCGGACGATGGCCGTGCCCAGGATGGCCGAGGAGAGGTACGGCTCCACCACGAGCGCGCGCCCCATCGCACCCAGGGTGACGAGCGTCTCCACCGTGGCCGGCGCCATGCCGCCGTGCTCCTCGGGGACTTGCAGGGCGAGCAGCCCCATCTCCCCGAGCTTCGCCCAGATCTCCCGGCTCCACCCGTCGGGCGAGCGCAGGATCTTGCGACGGGCCTCGAAGGCGTACTCCTTCGACAGGAAGCGCTGGACCATGTCCCCCAGCGCGCGCTGCTCCTCGTTCAACTGGAAGTGCACGTGCGCCCCCTAGAGTCCCAGGATCATCTGGGTGATGATGTTCTTCTGGATCTCGTTGGATCCGCCGTAGATCGAGGCCTTGCGCATGTTGCAGTAGGTCGCGGCCAGCGGCGCCGCGTACTCCGGCCCCACCGCGGGGCCGGCGAAGCCGTCGGAGAGCGCCTCGATGCGGAAGGGCAGCGCGTAGGGGCCGATCGCCTGGACCATGAGCTCGGTCAGGGCCTGCTGGATCTCGGTCCCCTTGATCTTGAGGAGCGAGGCCTCCGGACCGGGGGCCCGCTTCTCGGCCTCGGCGGAGAGGACGCGCAGGTTGGTGATCTCGAGGGCGAGCAGGTCGATCTCCACCTGGGCGAGGCGGGCCGCGAAGAGCGGATCCTCGGAGAGGGGGCGGCCGTGCTTGCGCTCCTCCGAGGCGATGCGCTTGAGCCGGGCCAGCTCCCGCTTCGACCCCCCGATGCCGGCGATGTTGGCCCGCTCGTGGCCGAGGAGGAACTTGGCGTAGGTCCAGCCCTTGTTCTCCTCGCCGACCAGGTTCTCCACCGGGACCTTCACGTCCTCGAACCACACCTCGTTCACCTCGTGGCCACCGTCGAGCATGACGATGGGACGGACGGTGACACCCGGGGTCTTCATGTCGATGAGCAGGAAGGAGATGCCGGCCTGGGCCTTGCCGGTGCGGTCGGTCCGCACCAGGCAGAAGATCCAGTCGGCGTGCTGGGCCAGCGTGATCCAGGTCTTCTGCCCGTTCACGAGGTAGTGATCGCCCTCCCGGACGGCCAGCGTCCGCAGCGACGCGAGGTCCGAGCCCGACTCGGGCTCGGAGTAGCCCTGGCACCACCAGTCCTCGCCGGAGAGGATGCGGGGCAGGAAGCGGGCGTGCTGCGCGGCGTTCCCGAAGCGCTGGATCACCGGCCCCACCATCTTGAGGCCGAAGGGGAGCAGGCGCGGGGTGCCGGCGGCGGCGCACTCCTCCTCGAAGATGAACTGACGGACCGGGTCCCACCCCGTTCCGCCGAACTCGGTGGGCCAGTTCGGGCCGCCCCAGCCCTTCCGGAACAGGATCCGCTGCCATTCCAGCGTGTCCTCGGGAGGTACGTGCAGCCCCTCGAGAACCTTGTGCCGCATCGCCGGCGGGAGGCTCTGGTCGAGGAAGGCCCTCACCTCGTCGCGGAAGCACTGCTCCTCGGGGGTGAACGAGAGGTCCATGGTTGCTCCGTTGACGGGAACGAGGCCGCGGTGCCAGGATCCTGGGCTCCGCGCCGGAGAGAATAGCCGTTCCCGAAGCGTTTGCACCGTCCGACTGCACGCAGGAGACGCCCCCGATGAGCCTCAGGAAACTGCTCGATCTCTCCGGGAAGGTGGCCCTCGTGACCGGGGGTTCCCGCGGCCTGGGATTCCAGATGGCGGAGGCCCTGGGCGAGATGGGGGCCCGGGTGGCCATCACCGCCCGCAAGGCCGCCGAGCTCGACACCGCCGCGGCGCGCCTCGCGTCGCAGGGGGTGGAGGCGATGACCGTCCCGGTGGATCTGGGAAAGCGGGAGAACGTCCCCGGCGTGGTCGATGCGGTGGCGGCCCGCTTCGGGACCGTCGACATCCTCGTGAACAACGCCGGCACGACCTGGGGCGCCCCCGCCGAGGATCATCCCGCCGAGGCCTGGGACAAGGTGATGCGGCTCAACATCGACGCCACCTTCTTCCTCTCCCAGGAGGTGGGGCGCCGCTTCATGATCCCGCGCCGCTCGGGGAAGATCGTGAACGTGGCCTCGGTGGCCGGCCTCTCCGGCAACCCGCCCGGCATGGCCACCATCGCCTACAACGCCAGCAAGGGGGCGGTGGTGAACCTCACCCGGGCGCTCGCCGCCGAGTGGGGCCGGCACGACCTCAACGTGAACTGCATCTGCCCCGGCTTCTTCCCCTCGAAGATGACCCACGGCCTCCTCGGCGCCATCGGCGACATGGTGGTGGCCGGCACGCCGCTGGCCCGGCTGGGCGGCGACGAGGACCTGAAGGGGGCGGTGGTCTTCCTGTGTTCCGAGGCCTCCCGTCACGTCACCGGGCAGATCCTGGTGGTGGACGGCGGCGCCTCCCTCTGGTGAACGGAGAATCGATGGACTTCTC
The DNA here is from genome assembly GCA_903904005.1 of uncultured Anaeromyxobacter sp. Lineage (GTDB taxonomy): Bacteria > Myxococcota > Myxococcia > Myxococcales > Anaeromyxobacteraceae > CAIOAK01. The sequence continues at coordinate 70,858 of CAIVAR010000025.1, read as the reverse complement.
GACGTCGGATCGGGTGCGGAGCTTCCAGGGGCTGGTGCGGGAATTCATGCGGAAGGAGGTCTTCCCGCTGGAGCCTCGCTTCCGGCACGGCGGGTTCGCGGCCATCCTCCCGGAGCTGCGGCTGGCGCGGGAGCGGGCCCGGGAGACGGGGCTCTTCGCCGCCCACATGCCCCCCGAGTACGGCGGTGCGCACCTCCCGCTCACCGAGTTCGCCCACCTCTCCGAGGAGCTCGGGAAGAGCCCGCTCGGCCACTACTGCTTCAACGTCCAGGCCCCGGACATCGGGAACATGGAGCTCATCCTCGAGCACGGCACCGAGGAGCAGAAGGAGCGCTGGCTGCGCCCCCTCTCCCGCGGCGACATCCGCAGCTGCTTCACCATGACCGAGCCCGAGTTCGCCGGCTCGAACCCGGTCTGGATGGGCACGTCCGCGCTGAAGGAGGGGAACGAGTACGTGATCCGCGGCCACAAGTGGTTCGCCTCGTCGGCCGACGGCGCCGCCTTCGCGGTCTGCATGGCGGTCACCAACCCCGCCGAGAAGGACCCCTACAAGCGGGCCAGCATGATCCTCGTGCCCTGCGGGACACCGGGCTTCGAGCTGGTCGGCAACATCTCGGTGATGGGGCACCGCGGCTCGGACTGGCAGAGCCACGGCGAGGTCATGTACCACGGCGCGCGCGTGCCCCTCGCCAACCTGCTCGGCCCGGAGGGCGGCGGCTTCGTGCTGGCCCAGCACCGGCTCGGCCCCGGGCGCATCCACCACTGCATGCGCTGGATCGGCATCTGCGAGCGGGCCTTCGACATCCTCTGCGAGCACGCCGCCACCCGGCAGCTCGCGCCCGGCGACGTGCTCGGCAACCGGCAGATGGTGCAGCAGTGGATCGCCGAGAGCCGGGCCGAGATCGACCAGGCCCGCCTGCTCGTGCTCCACGCGGCCTGGAAGATCGAGCGGGAGGGGGCCCCGGCGGCACGCCAGGAGATCTCCATCATCAAGTTCACGGTGGCCCGCACGCTGCAGCGGGTCCTCGACCGGGCCATCCAGGCGCTCGGCGCGCTGGGCATGACCGACGACACCCCGCTCGCCTTCTGGTACGCCCACGAGCGGGCCGGTCGGATCTACGACGGCGCCGACGAGGTGCACATCTCGAGCGTCGCGAAGCGCATCCTGGCAGGCTACGCCAAGGGGAAGGCCCGGGCGTGAGCGAGGCTCCCCGCCCGCGGCTCGACGAGGCGGACGAGGTCCGCGAGGAGGAGCGCTTCGACCCGGAGCGGATCCGCCCGGCGCTGCTCCAGGCCTTCCCCGGCGAGAGCGGGCCCATCACCGCGCGCCAGTTCCGCAAGGGGCACTCGAACCTCACCTACCTCGTGGCCATCGGCGACCACGAGGCGGTGCTGCGCCGTGCCCCCTTCGGCGCCAAGGTGAAGAGCGCGCACGACATGGCCCGGGAGTGGAACCTGCTCTCGGCCTTGCAGGGCGTCTATCCGCGCGCGCCGCGCCCGCTGGCCTTCTGCGACGACGAGTCGGTGCTGGGGGCCCGCTTCTATCTGATGGAGCGGGTGCAGGGGGTCATCCTGCGCGGCGACGGGTCGAGCTCGGGGCTCTCGCTCGGGCCGGAGCTGCTCCGCGCCACCTCCGGGGCGCTCGTCGACAACCTGGTCGACCTCCACGCCGTGCCGGTGGCCGGCACGCCGCTCGCCGCCCTGGGCAAGCCCGCCGGCTACGTGTCACGGCAGGTGAAGGGCTGGACGGAGCGCTACTTCGCCGCGAAGACCGACGAGGTCCCGGAGATCGAGGCCGCCGCCGCCTGGGCCGCGGCCCACATGCCGCCGGAGAGTGGCGTGACCCTCGTCCACAACGACTACAAGTACGACAACGTGGTCCTCGACCCGGTCGACCCGTCCCGGGTGGTGGCGGTGCTCGACTGGGAGATGGCCACCATCGGCGATCCGCTCATGGACCTGGGCACGGCGCTCGGCTACTGGACCGACCCGGGCGATCCGCCCGAGCTCCTGGCCTCCGCCTTCGGCCCCACCCACCTGCCCGGCAGCCTGTGCCGGCGCGAGGTGGTGGAGCGCTACGCGGCGCGCTCGGGGCGCGCGGTGGGGGACGTCCTCTTCCACTACGTCTTCGCCCTCTTCAAGCTCGCGGTGATCGTCCAGCAGATCTACCGCCGCTACCACGACGGACACACGACCGACCCCCGCTTCGCGCGCCTCGGCGCGATGGTGCGCGTCCTCGGCACCCAGGCCTCCCGCGCGCTCGACAGGCAGCGCATCCACGACCTGGGATGAAGATCCACGTCCTCGCGAAGAAGGAGGAGCTCGACGGGCAGCGGCTGCCGGGCAAGGTGGTCGTGGTCCTCGACGTGCTCTTCGCGACCACCAGCATCGCCGCGGCCCTCGCCCACGGCGCCACCGGGGTGGTCCCCACGCCGGACGGCGACGCGGCCCGGGCCGTGGCGGCGAAGCTGCCGCCCGACGCCTTCGTCCTCGCCGGGGAGTACGGCGCCGAGACCCTGCCCGGGTTCGCGAACCCCACCCCGCTGGCGCTGCTCGACCTGCCGCTCGCCGGGAAGACCCTCGTCTACTCGACGACGAACGGCACGGTGGCGATCCACAAGGCGGCCGGCGCGGCCCGGGTCTACGCGGCCGCGCTGGCGAACGGCGCGGCGGTGGCGGAGCGGGTCGTGGAGCGGGCCGAGGGGGAGACGGTCCTCGTCGTCTGCTCGGGCTCGGTCGACGCCTTCAACCTGGAGGACTTCTACGGAGCGGGGCACCTGGTCTCGCTCCTCTCCCGGCTGCGCCCGGGCTGGGAGCTCTCCGACGCCGCGCGGGCGGCCCGGATGCTCCACGACGGCGCCGACGCCATGGCCTGCCTGTCGGAGAGCCGGGTGGGGCGGATGATGCGGGAGCGCGGCCTCGAGCGGGAGGTGGCGTGGGCGGCGCGGAAGGACCACCTGGCCGTGGTCCCGGAGCTGCGGGGCGGGCGGCTCGTCGCCGGCTGACCGGCCCGGACGGCCGTTCACCGCTTCAGCTTGAAGGTCCCGATGGCCTTCGCGACGAGCTCGCCCTGCTCGTCGCGGACCTCGCCCTCCGAGAAGGCGAGCGACTTCCCGAGCCGCAGGCAGCGCCCCTCGGCCACGAGCGTTCCCTTCCCCGGACCGAGGAAGCTCACCGACAGATCCACCGTGTAGGCCCCCTTGGCCGTCCCGTCGCGGGCGATGGCGGCGACGGCCAGCGCCACGTCGGCGAGCGCCATGACCACGCCCCCGTGGGCACCGTGGTGGCTGTTCAGGAGCTCCGGGCGGAGCGTCAGCTGCAGGCGCGCCGCGCCCGGCTCGAGCGACGCGATGCGGATGCCGAGGAACTCGGCGAAGGGCACCGGCCGCCCGATGAGCTCGGAGAGGGTCACGGGCCGCCGGGGAGGACGACGAGCTTTCCGTGGACCCGGCGCGCGAGCAGGTCCTCGAGGGCCGCGGGCACGGCGGCGAGGTCGAGCCGTGCCGTCACCACCGGCGAGAGCCGCTTCTCGCAGATCCAGGCGGCGACGCGGGAGAGCTCGTCGGCGCTCTTGCGGGGTTCGCGCCGGGACCAGTCGCCCCAGAAGACGCCCAGGATGGAGCGGGCGCCGAGCAGCACCAGGTTGAGTGGGATGCGCGGGATCTCGCCGGAGGCGAACCCGATGACGAGGAAGCGCCCGCTCCAGGCGGTGGCGCGGAGCGCGGCCTCGGAGAGGGCACCGCCCACCGGGTCGTAGACCACGTCGACCCCTCGACCCTGGGTGAGGGCCTTCACGCGCTCCTTGAGGTCCTCGGCGGCGTAGTCGATGGTGAAGTCGGCGCCGAGCCGCCGGCAGAGGTCGAGCCGCTCCGGCGAGGAGGCCGCGGCGACGACCTTCGCGCCGAGGAGCTTGCCGATGCCCACCGCCGCCGTGCCCACGCCGCCTCCGGCGCCGAGCACGAGCAGGGTCTCTCCGGGGCGAAGCCGGGCCCGGTCCTCGAGGGCGTGGAGCGTGGTCCCGTAGCTGAGGAGCGACGCGGCGGCCAGGTCGGCCGGGAGCGAGGCCGGGCGGTGGAGGACCTGCGCGGCCGGCACGGCGCAGCGCTCGGCGAAGGCCCCCGTGGTGGTGCTCGCCATGACGGTGTCGCCGGGAGCGAAGCCGTCCACCCCCGCGCCGACCGCCTCCACCACGCCGGCGAGCTCCATGCCGGGGACGAATGGGAGCGGCGGCCGGACCTGGTACTTCCCCTGGACCATGAGGCCGTCCGGGTAGTTGAGGCCCGCCGCGAGGACCCGGACGAGCACCTCGCCTTCCCGGGCGACCGGATCGGGGAGTTCCACGACCCGGAGGTTCGAGACCGGGCCGGGTTCGGTGCAGAGGAGTGCGCGCACGTGCGGGTCTCGCGGGGCGAGGCGAGTGGGCGGACGGTATCACGCGCGGTGCGCCCGTCACAACGCGGTTTCCCGATCTGCTAGGCTCGCGCCGGACCGCCGGGCGGAGGGACCATGACCACGTCGACCTCGATGACCGACTTCCTCGGGCTGCGGGAGCTCCTCACCGAGGAGGAGCGGATGGTGCAGGTCCAGGCCCGGCAGTTCGTGAACGAGGCCGTGCTGCCGGTGATCGAGCGGCACGCCCAGGAGCAGACCTTCCCGTCGGCGCTCGTCGGCCCCATGGGGGAGCTCGGCTTCCTCGGCCCCACCCTCCCCGCCCGCTACGGCTGCGCCGGGCTCTCGAGCGCCGCCTACGGCCTGCTCATGTACGAGCTCGAGCGGGGTGACTCGGCGCTGCGCAGCTTCGCGTCGGTGCAGGGCTCGCTCGTCATGTACCCGATCTTCGCCTACGGCTCGGAGGCGCAGAAGGACCACTGGCTGCCGCGCCTCGCCCGCGGGGAGGCCATCGGCTGCTTCGGCCTCACCGAGCCCGACTTCGGCTCCAACCCGGCCGGCATGCGCACCCGCGCGGTGCGCGAGGGGAGCCGCTGGCGCCTGAACGGCTCGAAGATGTGGATCACGAACGGCTCGGTGGCCGACGTGGCGGTGGTGTGGGCCCGCGCCGACGACGGCATCCGCGGCTTCCTCGTCGAGAAGGGCACGCCGGGGTTCTCGGCGCCGGAGATGAAGGGGAAGTGGTCGCTGCGCGCCTCGGTCACCTCCGAGCTGGTCCTCGACGACGTGCTGGTGGACGAGGAGCGGAGCCTGTTGCCCGGGGTGAAGGGCTTGAAGGGTCCGCTCGGCTGCCTCAACCAGGCCCGCTTCGGCATCGCCTGGGGCGTGCTCGGTGCGGCCGAGGCCTGCTACGCCTGCGCGCTCGACTACGCCGTGGGGCGCACCCAGTTCGACCGCCCCATCGCCGGCTTCCAGCTCACCCAGGAGAAGCTCGCCTGGATGGTGACCGAGCTCTCGAAGGGGCAGCTCCTCGCGCTCCATGTGGCGCGCCGCAAGGACGCGGGCACGGTCACGCCGGCCCAGATCTCCATGGCCAAGATGAACAACGTCTCGGTGGCCCGAGAGATCTGCTCCCGCGCCCGGACCATCCTGGGCGCCAACGGCATCCTCGGCGAGTACCCGATCATGCGCCACATGGCGAACCTCGAGAGCGTCTACACCTACGAGGGGACCCACGAGATGCACACCCTCGTCATCGGCGAGGCGGTGACGGGGATCCAGGCGTTCCGCTGACGGCGACGGCGCTACGCCTTCCGCTCCTTGATCGACAGCCCCATCGTGAAGCGCGCCACCGGCTCGTCGCCGTAGCGGCTCGGCACCGTCGCCACCACCTCCACCGGGAGGGTGACCCGCTCCCCGGTGCGCACGGTCTCCTCCATGGCGGCGGCGATCCTCCGGCCGTCCCGGGTACGGAAGACCGTGTACCCGTCGGCGCGCTTCAGGAACTCCATGTTCGCGAACTTGAAGACCGGGACCACCCGGCGGAACCGGGAGCGGATGAGGGAGAAGGCGTTCATCCCGCTCGCCAGGTCGGCCGCGGCGGCCATGGTGCCGACGTACATCGACCCGACGTGGTTCCTGGTCCGCCAGCCGAGCGGCACGCCCACGGCCGCGCCCTCGTCGTCGAGCGCGAGGACCCGGGGGCCCACGAAGAGCAGGAGCGGGATGCGCAGGCTGAGGAGCCGGACCGCGGCGGTTTCCTTCCAGAGCATGGGCGGCAACCTACCGCGGAGGCGGGCGGGTGCACGACCGGATTGTCGAGGGGCCCGTACGGCGCGACCTCCTCCCTCGCCACGAACAGATCCATGTGCGCGTCCCCGTAGGCCTCCCGCGCAGCCTCGATGTTGTGCGACCTGCAGAGGAGCCGGCAATTGTCGAACGTCGACGGACCGCCCTTCCCGCGCGGCTGAACGTGGTCCACCTCCAGCCGCACCGTGGCACCGCAGATCCCGCCGTCGGCGAGCTTCCACTGGCACTTTCCCTGGTCCCGCTCGACAACCGCTCGCTTCACCCGGGCCGGGACGCAAGCCTTCCGCCTCGCCTGCTTCTCGAGGAGCGCCTCGAGCGCGGCGGTGAGCACCTGCTCGTCGGTCGCTCCGGGGTTGCGGTGCGATTCGCCGGCCTTCGCCCTCCGGAGCAGCGGCAGGAAGTTCCGGGAGACCGTGAGGTGGATGCGGCTCGCGACGGCGGTCATCGGTTCGACCCGGGTCCGGACCTCCTCCCTTCGAGGCAGGCAAAGTTCGCCTGGGCGAATTTCCGGAACACTCCCCTTCACCTGCCCGACCGTCTCGCCAGGCCGAACCGTCTCGACCCGGGTCACCACCGTCCGCGTCGGCACCACCGGCCGGGGCTTCAGTTCCGCTGCGAGTTCCAGGGCCTCCTGCTTGGACAGGCCGAAGAACCGCGGGAGCACCGTGACCAGGTTCTCCTCCGTCGCCACGGAAGCCAGCACCGCCGCCGTGGTGAAGCACAGCTTCCCCTCCCGGATCGGAACCAGCACCTCGGGGAATCGCTCCACGAGCCAGGCTGCGGCGCGACGGTGATGGGCCGCCGCGCGGGAGAGCTTCAAGCCCTGGTGGAGGTAGGAGAAGAGGTCGGCGTGCCCCAGGTGTCGAAAGAGCCTTCGCCGGTCGAACTCGGCCAGGGCCACGAGGAAATCGGCGAGGCAGGTGAACTCGGCCCGGAGGAGGACGACGAGCCGGGCGTGGAAGGTTCGGGCCTCGAGGAGGGTGTCGTCGCGCATGGGGAGAGTGTCTCACGCGAATTTCCGGCCTCGTGGAACGCACGAGATCGGCCTCCAGCACGATTTCCCGCGCGGGGATCGCGAACCTCGCCGGACGTCACGGGAGCGCGCCAGCGGGGCCGCTGCGATGCGGCGACACCCTTCTCGCGACGCCTTCGCCGCCGCAGGCGATCGACACGGAATTGGCGTCAATACAGCGTTTGCTTACGCCCCATCTGGCCGCTGGGTCCGCGGAACGGCCGGCACCTTTCGTCACGGAACGTGAATGCCCGCCGCCACGTCCCCGCGCAGTTCCTCGAGCAGCTCCCGGTCCCGCGCCGACGCCTTGCCGAAGCGGGTCTTCCCGAGGGCCGCCAGCCCCGCCTCCGCCTCCGCACGCGCGCCGGCGAGATCCCCCTCGGCCCGCAGCACCGCCGCCCGGGCCCGGTGCAGGGCATGGCGCTCCACGAACGGCCCGTCGGCCTCGGCGAGCAGCGCCCGCGCACCCTCCACGTCCCCTCTCGAGGCGCGGAGCCAGGCGGCCTCGGCGGCGACGAGCGAACGGAGCATCGGGCTCAGGTCACGCCCCAGCTCGATGGCCCTCGCGAGGTGGACCTCGGCCGTCGCCGCGTCGCCGGTGTCCGACGCCCGCGACGACGCGTAGACGTGGGCGACCAGTTCCATGACCGAACCGTCGGCGGGGAGCAGCGCCGCGTCGACGATGGCCGGCGCCCAGTCCCGGGGACGTGCGCCGCCAGCGCTGGCCGCGGTCAGGGCCAGCATGGCCACCTCCCGTTCGCCGACGGGACCCTTCCGCCACAGCCGCAGGAGCCGCCCGCCGTCCGAGGCGAAGCCGCCGCCCGCACCGAACGGCTGCGCGGTGGCCAGGAAGAACCCGGTCGAGGCGATCGCGGTCACCCCGGCGAGGAAGCGAGGGAGCCCGAGGGGCAGCATGGCCCATGCCGCCCAGCCGGCGAGCGCGAGGAGCAGGCTCGCCAGCGGACCGCCCGCCACCATGACCGAGAAGCGGCGCCGGAGGTCCCGATCGTCCGGCGGCATCGCGGCGGCCATCCCGCCCCAGGTCTGCAGGGTCCGGTTGAACCGGAGCGCGATCCCGCGCTCCCCGCGCTCCACCCACAGGGCCCCGGCCGCGAGGAAGACGAAGCGGAACCCCTGCGAGAGGCCGCCGGCGAGGTGCCCGGCCTCATGGACGGCGAGCGCGAGCCAGATCCCGAATCCGCCCAGGAGGACCCGGGCGATCTTCTCGCCCGCGGAGAGGTTCGCGCCCCGGGGTGCCTCCCCTCCGCCCAGCCTGGCCAGGGCCACCCCCACGACGGCGCCGACGAGCCCCGTCACGACGCCCGCGAGCAGCTTCTTCGCCGTCTGCGGCTTCATGGCGCCCCTCCGCTGCCTCAGCCCCCGACGACCGACGCCACCGGCCGGTACCGCTTCGCGAGGATCACGAAGGCCACCGCGCAGACCAGCATCAGCCCGGCGAAGAAGAGGAAGTAGGCCGCGCCCTGGAAGCGGTTCCACTGGCTCACCACCGCGGCCACGAAGTTGCCGATCGCCGAGGTGAGCAGCCAGAAGCTCATCACGGTGCTCTTCATGGTCTTCGGCGCCTGGGTGAAGGCGAACTCCAGGCCGGTCACCGAGATCATCACCTCGCCGACGGTGAGGATGAGGATCGGGATGACCTGCCAGAAGACGTGCGGCCGCGCCCCGCCGTCGATGACGGCCTGGATGGCCGCCATGACCACGAAGGAGAACATGGTGAGGAACATGCCCACGCTCATCCGGCCGAGCGCGGTCACCTTCACCCCCATCCGCACGAGCCCCGGGTAGACCACCCCCTGGAAGAGCGGCACGATCATCAGCACGAAGAAGGGGTTCACGGCGTTCATCTGGGACTCGGCGAGCCGGAAGCCGCCCAGCTTCACGCCCAGGAACTCCACCGCCCCCACGTCCAGGTTCATCTGCTTGGCCTGGAGGATGAAGGCCGCCCCCTTCTGGTCGAAGAGGGCCCAGAAGCCAGCCACCATCGCGAAGACCGCCGAGATCCGCAGCACGGCCCGGACGCCGTCGACGGCCGCGACGGGGTGGACAGCGCAGGCGGGCTCGAGCCAGTCGGAGCCGGCCGGGCGCTCCTTGCGGCGCCGGATCGCGCTGGCCACAACCTTGACGAACGAATCCGGGTTCGGGCCCGTGGGCGGGACGTAGACGTACTTGCCACGGCCGGCCACGAAGAAGACCAGCGCCAGCGCCATGAGCAGGCCGGGCACGCCGAAGGCGATGGCGGGGCCGTATGCCTTGAGGAGCCAGGGGATGAGCAGCGAGGCGGTGGCGCTCCCCAGGTTCACCATCCAGTAGAAGAGGCCGTAGACCTTGGCGAGCAGGTGCTTCTGGTCGGGGGCGAACTGGTCTCCCACGAAGGCGGAGACGCAGGGCTTGATGCCGCCGGCCCCGATGGCGATGAGCGCGCACCCGGCGAGCAGCCCCATCCGCGTCTCCACGGCGGCCACCACCACGTGACCGATCACGTATCCGAAGGAGAGGAAGAGGATGACCTTGTAGCGCCCCAGGAACCGGTCGGCGAGCCACCCGCCCACGAGCGGCATGAGGTAGTTCGCCATCACGAAGTAGTGGTAGCTGGCCTTGGAGTCCGCCGCCGACACCAGCAGGTACTGCACCATGTAGATGACGAGGATGTTGCGCATCCCGTAGAACGAGAAGCGCTCCGCCCCCTCGGAGGCCATGATGTAGGAGATCTGCGGCGGGAACTTCTGGCGAGCCGTCGCGGCGACCACCGCACCGCTCACGGGGTTCCCTCTGGCGCCGGTCCGGGCGCGACCGCGAACGAGGTGGGCTGGTAACGGCGCGCCACCCAGGCGAAGGCCATCGCGCCGATCACCATGAGCGCGGCGAAGAAGGCGAAGTACCAGACGCCGTGGAAGCGGTTCAGCTTGGCCACGCCGGCGGTGAGCAGGCTGCCCGCCGCGATGGTCACGTACCAGAGGCTCATGATGACGCTCTTCATCGAGGGCGGCGCCTGGGTGTAGGCGAACTCGAGCGCAGTCACCGACACCAGCACCTCGCCGATGGAGAGGAAGAGGTAGGCGGGGACCTGCCAGGCCACGTGCGGCGTGAGCCCGGCGTCGAGGGCGATCTGCACGCCCATCACCCAGAGGAAGGAGAGCACCGTGACGAACATCCCGATCTGCATCTTCTGGAGGGCCAGCGTCTTCACCCCCCGTCTCTGGAGGGCCGGGTAGACGAGCCCGGAGAAGACCGGGATGGTGGTGAGGACGAAGATGGCGTTCAGCGAGCCCATCTGCGAGGCCTTCACCGTGTAGCCGAGCACCTCGCGGTTCATGCGCTCGGCCTGCAGAACCCAGGAGGACCCGTACTGGAAGAAGAGGGCCCAGAAGGCGGCGATGGGCGCGAAGACCCCGAGGATGCGGAAGACCGCCTTGGCCCCGTCGACCGCCTCGGCCGGGAAGCGGGTCCGGGCCGTGTCGAGCCAGTGCTCGCCGGGGCGGCTCGTCCCGAGCTTCTGGAGGGCGATCCGGACCACCCGGAAGAAGCCGTTCGGGTTGGGGCCGGTGGGCGGCACGTTCACGTAGAGCTTGCGCCCCCGCCAGAAGATGACGAGCGCGAAGGCCATGAGCACGCCGGGGACCGAGAAGGCCACCCACGGGCCGAAGCGGGCCAGCAGCTCGGGGATGACGAGCATGGACGTGAACGAGCCCAGGTTGATCATCCAGTAGTAGAGGTCGTAGACCTTCTCGAGCAGGTGCTGGCTCTTCCCGTCGAACTGGTCGCCCACGTAGGCCGCGGCGGTGGGCTTGATCCCGCCCGCGCCGATGGCGATGAGCGCGAGGCCGAGCACGAGCCCGGCCGGCGAGTCCCAGATGGCGATGGCGGCGTGGCCGAAGACGTAGCCGAGGGAGAGCCAGAGGATGACCCGGTAGCGCCCCAGGAAGCGGTCGGCGATCCAGGCCCCCACGAGCGGGGTCAGGTACACGGCGAAGACGAAGAAGTGGTAGTTCGCCTCGGCGTCCGGTTCCCGGACCCCCAGGAACTTCACCATGTAGATGGTGAGGATGGAGGTCATCCCGTAGAACGAGAAGCGCTCGCACCCCTCGTTCCAGGCCAGGTACTTGATCTGGGGGGGGAAGCGGCTCTGGGACGGTCGGGCCATGGGAGGGGCACAGTCTAGCCCGGATGGGCGTCCGCGCCGCAGATTCGCGGGAGGGCGCGCGGGTCCCCCGTTAAGGAACCGCCTCATGCCGATCCACCGCATCACCCCCGAGGAAGCCGTCCACCTCCTGGCCCACGACGACGTCGACCTCGTCGACGTCCGCGAGCCCCACGAGTGGGCCGAGGGGCACATCCCGGGCGCGCGCCACCTGCCGCTCGGGTCGCTGCTGCGCGATCCGCAGGGCGGCCTGCGCCGCGGGCGCGAGCGGGCCATCTTCGTCTGCGCCCACGGGATCCGCAGCCTGACCGCGGCCGCGGCGGCCTCGCAGCGCGGCTGCGAGCGGGCCTACAGCCTCGACGGCGGGGTGGTCGCCTGGACCGACGCCGGGCTCCCCATCGAGCAGGGGTAGTCGCGCCGGTCGGCCGCGGCACCGATCAGCCGCGCAGCGCACCCCAGGCCAGCGCCAGCCAGCCGGCCAGGAAGAGCAGTCCGCCCACCGGCGTCACCGCGCCGAGCCCCTTCACGCCTGTCAGCACGAGCGCGTAGAGGCTGCCCGAGAAGACGATCGTCCCGGCGACGAAGAGCCAGCCCGCCCAGTTCACCGCCGGTCCGGGCCATCGCGCCGCCGCCCACCCGGCCGCGAGGAGCGCGAGCGCGTGGTACATCTGGTAGCGCGCGCCGGTGTCGAAGACGGCCACCATCTCGGGCGTGACCCGCGCCTTCAGGCCGTGGGCACCGAAGGCGCCGGTTCCCACCGCGATGCAGGCCGAGATCGCTCCCAGCGCGAAAAAAGTCCTTTCCATGGTCCGCGGAGCATAGCGGCGACGGCGGCGACGCGCCGCCGGTTCGGTTAGGGAGGGGCCATGGACCTCACCCGGAAGAAGTGCGTCCCCTGCGAGGGGGGCGTTCCCCGCGTCGAGGGGGCGGAGCGCGCGGCGCTGCTCGCGTCGGTGCCGGGCTGGCAGCTCACCGGCGACGCCGTCCGCATCCGCCGTCACCTCCGCTTCGTCGACTTCCGCGCCGCGATGGCCTTCGTGAACGCCATGGCGGAGCTCGCCGAGACCGAGGGGCACCACCCCGACTTCTCGGTCCACTACGCGAACGTGGACGTGGAGATCTGGACCCACGCCGCCGGCGGCCTCACCGAGAACGACTTCATCCTGGCGGCGAAGATCGACCTCCTTCCGGGAGCGTTGCCGGGCTGAGGACCCTCCGCCGGTCCGTGGCGGCGGGCTTCCTTTCCGGTTAGCTCTCCATCGTGTCGCGCCCCCTGCTCTCCTTCGTCGTCTTCTTCGGCGTCGCCCTCTCCATCGTGGGCGGCATGCACTACTACATCTGGACACGCCTGGTCCGCGACACCGACGTCGCCGAGCCCTGGCGAAGGCTGCTCACCATCGGGATCGTCGCGGCGGCGGTGGCGGTGCCGGTCGCCTTCCTGGCGATGCGCGCCCGCGCCGGGGCGCTCGCCGACGGCTTCGTCTTCGGGGCCATGCTCTGGATGGGCGTCGCCTTCCTCCTGCTCACCTCTCTCGTGGTGGTCGACCTGGCGCGGCTCGCCGCCTCCGGCATCGCTTCGCTCACCGACTGGCTCCGCCACGCACCCGAGGCCCCGGCCGACCCGGAGCGGCGCCGGCTCGTGGCCCGCGCCGTGGCCGGGGGTGCGGTGCTCGCGGCGGGTGGGGCCGCCGCCTTCTCGGTGACGAGCGCGCTCGGCGAGCCCGAGATCCACGAGGTCCCGGTGAAGCTGGCGCGCCTGCCGCGGCAGCTCTCCGGACTCTCCATCGCCCAGATCACCGACCTGCACGTGGGCCGCACCATCGGCGAGGAGGAGGTGCGGCGCGTGGTGGCGGCCACCAACCGGCTCCGCCCCGACGTGGTGGCCATCACCGGCGACCTCGTCGACGGCAGCGTCCGCATGCTGGAGCGAGCGGTCGCGCCGCTCGCGGCGCTCCAGGCCCGCTACGGCGTCTACTTCGTGACCGGCAACCACGAGTACTACTCGGGCGCGGCCGCCTGGGTGGAGCACCTGCGCAAGCTGGGCATCCGCGTGCTCCGGAACGAGCGGGTGACGATCGGCGACCCGGGCGCGTCCATCGACCTGGCCGGGATCGACGACTGGCGCTCGGCCGGCATGCTCCCCGGGCACGGACCCGACCTGGGCGCGGCGGTCGCCGGGCGAGACCCCGATCGCTCGCTCGTGCTCCTCGCCCACCAGCCGCGCGGCGTCGAGGAGGGCGCGCACGCCGGCGTGGAGCTCCAGATCTCCGGCCACACCCACGGCGGCCAGATCTTCCCGTTCACGCTCGCCACCGCCCTCGTCTACCCGTACCTCCACGGCCTCTACGGGGTGCGGGACGGCAACGGCTCGCAGATCTTCGTCTCCCGCGGCACCGGGTACTGGGGTCCTCCCATGCGGCTCGGGAGCCCTCCCGAGATCGCCCGCGTCGTGCTCACCTGATCGGCGCCTCGCGCCGGGAGCTCCCATGGCCAATCCCCTGAACGTCGTCGGCCGCGCCCACGAGGCCGGCCCCGGCCCCGCCTTCACCTGGTTCGTCTACGGCTCCTCGCTCGACCGGGAGGCCTTCGGCGCATGGGCGCGCGACCACGGGTACCGCGTGCCCGACTTCTCGTCGGCCCGCCCGGCGCGCCTTCCCGGCTGGCGCCTCTCGTTCGACGCGCCGAGCCGGATGTGGGGAGGCCCGGTGGCGAGCCTCTCCGCGGCCCCGGACGACGCGGTGGAGGGGCTGGCCCTCCCCATGCCCGCGGGGGCAAGGGGGCTCGTGGACCACAAGGAGGGCGCGGTCTCGGGCCTCTACGAGCCGCTGGAGGTGACGCTCGAGACCGCCGAAGGTCCGTTGCCTGCGCTCGCCTTCCGGGTGGCGGCGGCGCGGCGTCTCCCCGCCGACGGGCCGCCCGCGCCGGCCTACCTCGACGTGCTCCTGCGCGGCGCGCGCGCCTCCGGGCTCTCGCCGGGCTGGATCGCCCGCCTCGAGGCGCTTCGCCCCTGAGCGGCTACGGGGCGGCGAGCGCCGCCACGATCGCGGGCAGCCTCGCGGTCGCCGAGCCGCGGGCGAAGAAGCCCCTCCGGCTGCGCTCGGCGAGCTCGGAGAAGGGGTTCTCCTCCGGGTTCACGTCCACGAGCGCCGAACCGTTCGTGAAGCAGAGCTGCCCCACCTGCATGGGAAGGTTGGTCGCCCCGCTCGTCCCCACCACGAGGAGCAGGTCGGCCTCGCTGGCCGCCCGCCGCGTGGAGTCGAACCGGTAGTTCTCCTCGTCGTAGCACTCGTCGAACCAGAGGACATGGGGGCGCAGCCAGCCGCGGCACCGCGGGCAGGTGAGCCGGGCGCGGTCCTCGCCGGAGAGCGGCGTCCGGGCGTCGCGGGGGCCCAGGTCGGGGAGCGGCAGGAGCCCCACGCCGCAGTCGTGGGCGCAGCGGATCCAGGCGGCGTCGCCGTGGATGCACCAGGTCCGCTCGGCAGAGGCCCCGGCCCGGCGGTGGAGGCCGTCGATGTTCTGGGTCACGAGGGTGAAGCGGTCGCCGAGCGCACGCTCGAGCCGCACCAGCGCCGCGTGCCCCTCGTTGGGCTGGGCGTGGCGGACGACGCCGAACCGGTACAGGTACCAGCGCCACACCTCCGCCGGCTCCATCAGGAACATGGCGTGGGTGGCCATCTCCTGGGGCATGTGGTTCCGGGAGCCCACGACCCAGTACCCCTCCTTGCCGCGGAAGGTGGGGATGCCACTCTCGGCCGAGATGCCGGCGCCGGTGAGGGCCACCACGCGTCCACGGGCAGCACGGACCTCCTCCAGGATCTCGCGGAGGCGGGGCTCGAGTTCCATCCGACCATTGTGGCACGGGGCCCCCCTCGCGGTTAACCCCGTACCGTGTCCACCGCGATCACAGATGGCATCGAGGTCGCCGTCCAGGGCGAGTACCGCCCGGACCGCTCCGCCCCGGCGCAGGCGCGCTACCTGTTCACTTACACGGTCCGCATCCAGAACGGCGGAACCGCCAGCGCCCGGCTCCTCTCCCGTCACTGGATCATCACCGACGCCCGCGGCGAGCGGGAGGAGGTGGTCGGCGATGGCGTGGTCGGCCAGCAGCCCCACCTCGCACCGGGCCAGTCGTTCCAGTACACGAGCTTCTGCGTGCTGCGCACCCCGCTCGGGCAGATGCGGGGCACCTACACGATGTTGCGGGACGACGGGAAGACCTTCCAGGCGGAGATCGCCCCGTTCGCGCTGGCCGTGCCGGCCGCGCTGAACTGAACGGTCCTACCGCCTGGAGGCGCCGCGCTCGGCCTGGACGTAGGCCGCCGCGAGCTCGTCCTCGGAGACGAACCCCTTCTGCACGAGCAGCTTCACCATGGCCGACGAGAAGCGGGCCAGGCGCCCCAGCTCGGGTGGGCAGCCCTCCGACCCGCCGATCCGCTGGAGCCCGTCGAGGATGGCCTCGACGCGCGGACCGAAGGAGAAGGTCCCCTCGGGATCGACCTCGACGACGAGCTCGGCCGGGGCGGCGGCGGACGGGAATGCCGGCGGCGGGGGATCGTCCGCCTTTCGCAGGGTGCGGACGGCGGCCGCGAGACGCGCCTCCGGGCCGGAGGTGGGGCGGGTGGGCAGCGGCGGCGGCGGGCCAGCCGGGGCCTGTGCCGCGGGGGGGGGAGGCGCGGCGGCGGGCGGTGGCGCCGCGGCAGCGCTCCCGGGCTGGCGCGTGAAGTATTCGTCGAGCCCCTGCGTGTATCCGGGGTCGAGCGGCCCGACCATCTCGACGGGCCCGTCGTCCTGCTCGTCGAGCGCGATGGCCTCCACGCCCTTCTTGTCGCCGAGGTAGAGACGCCGGATGGCGCGGGCGATCTCCCGGTCTCCGGCGATGGACAGCTTCACGTTCCGTCCGGTCCGGAAGGCCAGCTCGTCGATGACCCCCATGTTGGTGGGGTCGGCCATGGCCACCCAGAGGTGGGCGGTGTCGGCGGCGTAGGGGAGGAGCTGGTTGCGCTCGGCGAACTCGTGGGGAACGAGGCGAAGGGCGAGCTCGAGCCCGGGCCCGTACTCCACCGTCTCGACCGGCACGCGCTCGAAGCCGAGCTTCGTCGCCAGGGTGGAGACGATCTGCTCCTCGCTGGCCATCTTGAGGTCGATGAGGGCCTGGCCGATGCGCCCGCCCCAGCGCCGCTGGTGGCCGAGAGCCGCCTGCAGCTGGGTTCCGTCGATGATGCCGGCCTCGAGGAGGATCTCGCCGAGGCGCTTCCTGGGGGGGCTGGCCACGTCCGGACTGTATCTGGACCCACGGTCCGGGTCGAGGAGGCCTCCCCCTACGGGGAGTCCGCCCGGGTGGCGATGGCGAGGCGCGGAAGACCTTCCCGGCGTGCCATGTCCATCACCGCCACGACCTTGCCGTGCGCAACGCCCTCGTCGGCCTGCACGAGGACGAGCGTCTCCGGATTCTCGGCGCGGGCCTTCTCGAGCACCTTCTTCAGGCCGTCCTGGTCGACCACCTTGCCCTGCACCACCACCCGCCCGTCGGAGAGCACGGCGATGGCGAGGTCGTGGACCTCCTTCACGGCGTTGGCCTGCCCGCCCTTGGGCAAGCTGACCTTGATGCCGCCGTTCTGGCCGCCCGCCTCGGCGATGGCCGTGGTGGTCACCATGAAGATGATGAGGAGGACGAGGAAGATGTCGGTGAGCGGCGTGATGTTGATGTCGGCGAAGATGCCGCCGCCGGTGCCCGTTCCGCCCTCGTCGTCGGGTGTGCTCATCGACATGTCAGGGCTCCTGGGTGCCACCGGGCGAGGCACGGACTTCCTTCACGATCTCCAGGAACTCCTCGGTGAGGAGCTTGAGCTGGAGCTGGAGCCGGCCGGCGAGGACGTTCAGCATGTTGTAGAGGATGACCGCCTCGATGGCCACCGCGATGCCGCCCGCCGTGGTGATGAGGGCCTCCGAGATGCCGGCGGCCACGACGCTGAAGCCGCCCTGGCCGGTGACACCCATCTGGTGGAAGGCGCGCATGATGCCGACCACGGTGCCGAAGAGGCCGATGAAGGGGGCGGTGGCCCCGATGGTGCCGAGGATCCAGAGACGGGCCCGGATCTTCTGGTTCGCCTCGGCCCGCTGCCGCTCGACCGCGGCCTCGATCCGGGCGTCGGTGGGCGCACGCTTCCCGGGCGGGGTGGGGACGAGCGCCGCCAGGAAGACCTCGGCCGCCGGGGAGGTGGACCGCTCGGCCTGGGCGCGGGCGTCCTCGACGTCGCCGCGGAGCAACGAACGGGTCACGGCGTCGGCGAGGCTGCGGGCGCGGTCGGTGAACCTCCAGAGCACGAGGACCCGTTCGACCGCCACGGCGACGGCGAGGACCGAGAAGAGCGCGATGATCCACATCGCGACACCACCGGTCTTCAGGACCGTGAGGAGTTCCATGTTCACGTCTTCGCGCCTTTCGGGGATCCGGGGAGGGGAGAAGCTAGCCGATTTCCAGGGGGATTCAAGCCGAACCGACCCCCCGAACGGGACCGACGACGAGCCGGGTCACGGGCGGGTCGGGGTTGCGGGACGGATCGGCAGGTCCAGGGCCGGTGGAGCCGACCCGGGCTCCAGGTCGACCACCCGGACGCCCTTGGGCGCGGCGAGCTCGAAGAGGGCATCCTCCGGTGCAACGTTCAGCTCGAGGTCGTCCTTCCAGCGGAGCGAGAGCTCGGACCCTCCCCCGCGCAGGTCCACCTCGGTGGGGAAGAGGCGGCCGCCGGGATGGCGGAAGACGGAGAAGTCGGCCTTCCAGCCGGTCCCGCCCCCGGCCACGGGAAGGAAGCTCGCCGACCGGACCGAGCCACCCTCCCCCACCGCGACGACCTGCCGCCCACCTTTCCCGGCGATCTCGAGCAGCACCACGCCGTCGCCCGGCTCCGCCGCCACGGCCTTCCCCTCGAGGAGCGGCGCGCTTCCGCAGACCACCTGGGCGAGCTCGCGGGCGCCGAGCGGCACCGGGAGCAGCCGCGAGAGGTTCTCCGGGCGGTCCTCGCCGCGGTAGAGCGTCCCGGCCCGCGCGTCGAGCAGCGCGAAGCGCCCGCCGCCGGCCACGAGCACCGCCGCCGGGTTGCCGAAGAAGTCGAAGACCTCCACGCGGAGCCGCCCGGAGCGCTCGGCGGCCACCCAGGCGTCGAGCGAGCCCCCGAGGTCGGGCGTCGAGAGCCCGAGCCGCGCCGACCCCCGGCAGGAGCCGACGATCGCCTGGGCCTCGCGGACCTGGGCGAGCAGCGCCGCCGGGTTGCGGGACAGGTCCGGCGGCGGGGCCCGGACGCATCCGGCCGCCGCCGCGAGGAGGAGCGCGGCGAGGCGTCTCGCCATCAGGCCCTCTCCAGCGCCTGGAGGAGATCGGCCTCCAGGTCGGCGGGATCCTCGAGCCCCACCGAGACCCGGAGCGTGCCCCGGCCGATCCCCTGCACGGCCAGCTCGGCGTCGGTGGCGTTGCGGTGGGAGGAGATGACCGGGATGGAGGCCAGGCTCTCCACCCCGCCGAGCGAGCTGGCCCGCGACACCAGGCGGAGCGCGTCGTGCACCCGGGCCACCGCCGCGTACCCTCCACGGACGGTGAAGGAGAGGACGCCACCCCCTCCGTGGAGCAGCCGGCGGGCGATGGCGTGGTCGGGGTGGCTCGGGAGGAAGGGGTGGCGGACCTGCTCGACCTTCGGGTGCCCCTCCAGCGCGCGGGCCAGGCGGAGCGCGGTGTCGTTCTGCCGCAGCACCCGGACCTCCAGCGTCTTCATCCCGCGGAGCAGGTCGTAGGCCACGGCGGCGTCCATGGTCCCGCCCGTGGACCTGCGCACGGCGAGGACGGCGTCGACCAGGGCCCGCGACCCGGCCACCGCGCCGCCCAGGTGGTCGGAGTGGCCGTTCAGGAACTTGGTGGCGCTGTGGACGACCAGGTCCACGCCCATGGGCAGGGCGCGGAGGTTCACCGGCGAGGCGAAGGTGGCGTCGAAGACGCTCCGGATGGACCGGGCCCGGCAGGCCGCCGCGACGGCCGGGACGTCGGCGACGCGCAGCGTGGGGTTGGTGGGGCTCTCGAAGACCAGCGCGCGGGCGTTGGCGGGCGCCGCGGCCACTGCGCCGGCCAGGCCGTCGAAGGGGACCACCCGGACCTCGACGCCGAAGCGCTCGAGGACGTCCCGCGCCAGCCGGGTGGTCTGTCCGTAGAGGGTGTCGCAGAGCAGCAGCGCGTCGCCGGCCCGCAGCGAGGCGAGCAGCGCCGCGGTCATCGCCGCCATCCCCGACGCGAAGCAGGCAGCCGCCTCCGCCCCCTCGAGCGCGGCGATCTTCTTCTCGGCGGCGACGACGGTGGGGTTCTCGAGCCGCGCGTAGAGCCAGCGCCCCTCGGGCGCGTCGAGGTAGGCCGCGGCCTCGGCGGCGCTCTCGAACCGGTACGTGGTGGCCTGGTAGACGGGGGTCGTTGTGGACGGAACGGAGAGGGTCTCGCCCTCGCCGGCGTGCACCGCGAGCGTCCCCAGCTTCGGCTCGTTCATGGCGCCAGAATGCCGCCGACGACCGCCCCGGCGAGCAGCGGCACCACGTTCGCGATCACGAACACCCCGGCGCCGAGCCCGGCGAGGGCACCCAGGATCGGCATCCCGGTGAGGACCGAGGCGAGGAAGAACATCATCACGGCCACGACGGCGCCGGGCAGGAGGACCGCGCCGATGGCCGTGCCCACCGTGCCGGCCTTCCGGCCGCCGACCAGCCCGGCGATGAACATCCCCAGCACCGGCAGCCAGAAGAGCAGGAGGGAGAGGACGAACATCCACGCCATCGCGCTTCCCAGGCGCCCCTTCTCCGCCCCCGCCGGCGTCGCCGGCACGGAGGCCGGACCCGCGTTGCCCTGTTTTCCCTGGTCGGCCATGTGTCCTCCCCTTCGTGGAATCAGAATAGCCGGGCGGCGCGCGCCCGGAGGTCCCTTGCCATCCGCCGCGCCACCTCGTTCTCGGGCGCGAAGTGCGGGTCGGCGTCCCCCGCCCCCTCCACCGCGGCGAGCGACCGCTCGAACGCGCCCCGGTCCTGGAGCAGCACGAGGAGCGACCCGGCCTCGGCCGCCGGAGTGAGCAGGCATCCCGGGCCGAGCGCGCGGGCCTGCTCGAAATGGCGGCGGGAGCGGGCCACGCCCCCGCCCACCGCTGCGGGCAGCGCCGCGGCCCACGCGCCGAGAGCCCGGTGCGGACCCCCGCAGTCGAGCGCCCCGTCGAGGAAGGCGGCCCGCTCCATCGCGGAGAGTGCGGGATCCTTCACGGCGAGGAGGGCGGCGAGCCCCTTCTCGCGCGCCGAGGACCAGGTGGCGAGCGCCAGCCAGTAGAGCGCCTCGGCCCCCTCCGGCCCCACGCGGGCGGCCGCGCCCTTCAGGTCCCCCGCCTCCACCGCCGTCGCCCAGGCCGGCGAGAGACGGCGCAGGGCCCCCTCGGCGGCGCGGGACGAGGCCAGCCACGCGGTGCGCGCCGCGGCGGGGTCCGAGAGGGCGCGGAAGGCCTCCGCCCGGGCCAGGCGGAGCTCGACCGCCGGGTCCTCGGGTGGGTGGGCCGCGGCCGCGCTCCAGGCCTCGATCGCCTCGGCGAGACGGTCGGGGTCGCCGCGCTCCGCGAAGGCCCGGTCGCCGCGGGCGACCTGGGCGGCGCGGGCGCCGGGTGCCTGGGGCCGCTGGGGTGCGGGCGCCGCCGTCGCGCCGAGCAGGGCGAGGGCGAGGAGCAGCATCAGCGCCGCTTGCCGGCCTTCTTCGGCGCGGGCCGGGACGGCTTCGCCGGAGCGGGCCTGGCCGGCGCGCCCTTCTTCGAAGCGGGCTTCGGCGCAGGTTTCGCCGCGGGTTTCGCGGCAGCGGGTTTCGCGGCACCGGGCTTCGGCGGGGCCGCCTTCGTCGCGGGCGGCGGAACGGGCGCCTTGCCCGCCGGGGGCCGGGGCGCGGGGGCCGGAGCGCCCTTGGTCGGCGAGGCGGCAGGCTTCACCGAAGCCACCGCCGGACGCGTTCCCACCGCCGGCCGGGCCGGCGCGGTGCTGCGGGAGAGCTTGGCGAGCCGCTCCTCCTCCTCGGCCGGCGTCACCACCAGTGGAGGCTGTCCGCCGCGCTGGCGCGTCTCGTCCTCGGCGCTGTAGTAGAGCTGGGCCGTCACCGCGCCCCGCACCACCAGCTCGCCGCGCTGGTTCTCGCCCCAGACCTCGATGTCGGCGGCGTAGCGGCCGGCCGCCTCGAAGCGCCGATCGGCCACCCGCCCGCGGACCGTCACCACGTCGCCGGGCCAGACGATCTTCACGAAGCGCGCGCCGAAGCGGCGGACCCGGGCGCCGCGCAGCCAGTCGGTCACCAGCTCGCCGAGGAAACCCATGGCGAGCATGCCGGGCACGAGCACGCTCGGGAACCCGGCGTTCCGGGCGAAGGGCTCGTCGACGTGGAGCGGGCCGTAGTCGCCGGCCGCGCCCGCGAAGCGCGCGACCTGGGACCGGTCCACCGGGGGCTTGACGAGCGGGGGGAGCTCGTCGCCGACCTTCACCGCCTCGAAGTAGAGCTGCCGTGCCAGGAGCACCGGGTCTCCCTCCCTAGCCGCGCCGGAGGATGTAGGTCTCGCGCGTGCGGAAGACGAACTCGCCTTCGGCCCCGCGCCCCTCGGTCTCGAGGATGAGGACGTCGGTGGCGCCGCTGGTCCCGGCGCGCTCCTGGACGTCGGCCACCTTGCTCTTCACCGTCAGTTGATCGCCGGCGACGATGGGACGCCCGTACTCGATCGACTCCTCGCCGAGGAGGAGCGACCGGGTGCCCAGGTCGAGGGAGTGTCGGAACCGCTCGTTCAGCGAGAGCACGGCGGGGAAGGTGAGCGGCGCCACCAGCGAGGCGTACCCGGCCGACCGGGCCGACGCCTCGTCGGAGTGGGCGGGGTTGCCGTCGCCGATGGCGTCGGCGAGCCGCCGGATGGCCCCCTTCTCCACCTCCACCACGGTGGTCTCGCTCTCCCGTCCGATGAGGGTCTTGTCGAGCATTCGTGCCTCGCTCAGGACCGCCCGGGGGGGAGGTCGAGCACCGTGACGAGCCCTTGCAGCATG
This sequence comes from uncultured Anaeromyxobacter sp., assembly GCA_903904005.1. Taxonomy (GTDB): domain Bacteria; phylum Myxococcota; class Myxococcia; order Myxococcales; family Anaeromyxobacteraceae; genus CAIOAK01. The sequence goes on along the minus strand of CAIVAR010000025.1, from coordinate 48,416 downwards.
GGGATGGCGGCCGCGGCGTGCACCACCGACCACGCGGTCGAGGCCTCGCCGGGGAACCCGCCGGGAACGACCAGCCGGAGCGGTGGGTCGGCCTCGAGGAGCACCTCGTCGCGCGGCTCCTCGGCCCCCACCGCCAGCACCACCTCGAGCCGGACCACCTCCCGGCCACCCTGGAAGCCGCGGGCCACCTGGCGGATGCCTGCGATCCCGCCCTTCTGGACCAGCACCGGCCCGGCCAGGTCCCGCCCCGCCAGCACCGGCTCGGCCTCCTCCTCGAGCTCGTCGAGGTCGAGGCCGCAGCCGAGCGCCGCGAGCGTCGCCGACTCGGCCAGCCCGACGTGTCCGATGGCCTCCACCTCCACGGCGCGCTGGAACTCGTCGGGCAGGAGCCCGACGCCGGCCTTGCGCCAGAGCGACTCGCGCCGCGACGCGAGGTCGACCACGCGCCGCGCCTCGAGCCGCCGCACCTCGCCCGTGCCCTGCGAGAGCAGGGCGGGGAGCCGGTCGAGCGCCAGGCCGGGGTTCACCCCGGCGGCCACGACGGCCACGTCGTTCTTCTCGCAGAGGGCGTCGAGGGCGTCCGCCTCCTCCTCGTGGGCGAGCCACGGGTAGGCGAGCTCCTCGCAGGTGGAGACGACCGAGAGCCCCGCCCGCACCGCCTGCTCGACGAGGGGAAGGATCTCGAGGAACCGGGAGGACGTCGCGACGAGGAGCACGCCGCCGCGCGCCGCGCGAAGTGCGCGCGCCGGGTCGGCTTCGACCTCGATGCCGGTGGGGATCCCGGCAAGGGCGTCGAGCGACTGCTTCGCGAACGCCGGGTCGATCGCGCCGGCCAGTCGGAGGTCGGCGGAGGAGAGCACGGCGCGCACGATGGCTCGGCCGACGTCGCCGAGACCTGCCACCACGACCGGGATGCCCGTCGCCTCGCTTGCCAAGTACCCTCCGCGGTCCGCCGGGGCGGAGTGCCGAGATTTCACGGAAATCTCGGTAGTTATATGGCATCCCTCCAAAAGCCTTCAACAGGATCCCCACCGCGAGCCCTGCAGGCAGGGCGAGCAGTCTTCTTTTGTTTCTAATTACGGGAGTTTATGAATGGGTTGCCCGCCCTACAGACCCTTCTGGGTCGCCGGACGGTCGAACGCCCATTTGCGGCGATGTCCCTAGGGAATCAGCCGCTCGAGGAAGGCCCGGGCCGCCGGGTCGCTCCAGTCGCGGGGCCCCACCACGAAGGAGACCAGCCTCCCGGACGGGTCGATGACGTAGGTCTCCGGGAACTTGAAGGATTCCGGACACCCGCCCCGTGCCGAGCAGTAGTAGGCCTTCGTCACCGCCTGGTCGGGGTCCCTGAGCCACTCCACCCCGGGCGGGAGCTTTCCGTCGAAGAACTTGAGGACCTCGGGCCACCCGTCGTCGACCGAGACGGCCACCATCCGGAACTTTCCCGGGTGGCGCGCCGAGAGCTCCTGCCCCAGCTGGAGCATGGACGGCATCTCGTCCCGGCATGGGGGGCACCAGGTCGCCCAGAAGTTCACGAAGACGACCTGTCCGCGCGCGGCGGCGACGTCGAAGGGCTTGCCCGCCTGGTCCCAGCCGAGCACCGGCGGCGCCGGGATCGGCCGGGCCACCTGCGTCACGTCGAAGGACTTCTCCCGGGCGACCGCCGACTGGCGGGACGCGATCCCACGCCCGTCGGCGAGGCGGTCCTCCTCGATCCGGAGTTGCCACACCGTCCATCCGGCGGCGGCGACGACGAAGAGGATGACGGCCGCGGTGACCGCGACCTTTCCGCTCCCGCCGCTCGACGGCGTGCGGGCTGGCTCGGGCGTTTCCATGCGCCGCCGGTCATACAACGACCGGTTCCTTGCCGCCACGGGTCTTTCCGGGGACACTCCGGCCGTGCGCGGCCTCGCTGGAAGCTTCTCGTTCATGCCGCTCCCGGAACTCGTCGAGTTCCTGGCACGCCACGCCGCGACGGGCTCCCTCACCTGCGAGCGGGGCGCCGTCCGCAAGACCGTCTACCTGCGCGACGGCAACGCCGTGGGCGCCGCGTCCACCGACCCGCGCGAGTTCCTCGGCCAGCTGCTCATCAACTTCGGCCACATCGACGAGGAGCAGCTCGCCAAGGCCTTCCGCACCCAGCAGGAGACGCGGATCCGGCTCGGCAAGGTCCTCGCCATGGTGGGGCTCGTCCAGCCGCGCGTGCTCCGCGACGTGCTCTCCATCAAGATCCGCGAGACGCTGCTCGACGTCTTCCGCTGGGAGTCGGGCGTCTTCCGCATCGAGGAGGATCCCCCGACCCTCTCCGACGACGAGCTCGCCGTGTCGGTTCCGCTCGCCGACATCCTCAAGGAGGCCGAGTTCCGCGCCACGGCGTGGGACGCCTTCCTGTCCCAGTTCCCGTCGAGCGGCGCCACGCTGCTCGTCGACGACTCGAAGATCCCGGCCTCCGCCGGCGAGGGGACCATCGACGGGAAGCTGCTCATGCTGGCCGCCCACGGCCGGACCATCGACGAGATCGGCCTCGCCCTCCACGCCACCGAGTTCCACCTCTACCAGCGACTCTACGCGCTGGCCCGCCAGGGGGCGGTGACGGCCGCCGAGATCGAGATCGTCGAGGAGCCCGCCACGGAGGACGCCGGGCAGGTGAACACCGCGCTCGGGGACTCGGCCCGGCTGCTCGCCGAGGGTCGACCGGGCGACGCGGAGATGGCGGCCCTGCGCGCCCTGGGCGCCTCCCCTTCCTCCGACGAGGCCCGCCAGGCCCTGGCGGTGGCCCGCGAGGCGCTGGGGGCCTCGCTCCGCGCCTCGCTCGACCGGCGCGCGGTGCCGGTGGTCCGGCTCTCGTCGGGAGAGATCGCCGCGCTCGGGCTCGACGCCTCCCAGAAATACTTGCTGTCGCGCTGCGACGGACGGCGCGCGCTGGGACAGATCGCGCAGGTGGCCCCGCTCGACGAGCTGGACGTGCTGAAGGCGTTCCGCGGCTTCGTCGATCGCGGCGTCGTCGAGCTTCGCGCGGCCTGACCGCGCCCGCGACCCTACTTGCGGCGGGCCCGGGCCCGGGGCGCGGCGGCGACCACCTCCGGCTTGCCCCCTTCCCAGTCGGCCCAGGCCTCGACGGCGGCGCGCGCCACGAAGGGCGCCTTCACCCGCCAGTTGCGGTCGTTCACCACCACCACCGCGAAGGCCACGCGCGGGTTCTCTGCGGGGGCGAAGCCGATGAACCAGGAGTAGTCGCGAAACGGATCGGGCTCGGAGAGGGAGCCGGTCTTGCCGGCCACCGTGAGCCCCTGCATCGACGACAGTCGGGAGCGCGGCGCCTTGAAGGCGCGGCGACCCGTGCCCTCGGTGACCGTGGTCCGCATCATGGCGGCGAGCTCGGCGGCGACCCGCGCGTCGAGCACGCGCCGCGGCGCCTCGGCGGGCATGGGCACGGCCCCGGTGGAGGAGGCGACCACGTCGGGCGGCACGAAGATCCCCCCGTTGGCCACGATGGACGCCATCACGGCGCCGTGCAGCGGCGACAGGCGGACCGGGCCGAAGCCCGCGGCGGTGGTGGCGAGCGCGAACGACTCCTCGGGGATGTCGGCGCGGGAGGTCTCGACCACCTGCGCGAACGGGATGGTCTGGTTGAAGAGGAAGCGGTCGGCCTCGGCCCGCAGCAGCGTGGCGTTGAGCGCCCGGTCGGCGAGCTTCGCGAAGACCACGTTGGCGCTCTTGCCGAGCGCCGACGAGAGCGAGAGGCAGCGCAGGTCGCGCCGGGGGTCGTCGACGAGGAGCGACTGCTTCACCCGGTGCTGGCCGCCGTGGTAGCAGACCTCGGCCCCGGGCTCGAAGCCCCGGCGGAGCAGCGCGGAGCTGGTGACGATCTTGAAGACGCTGGCCGCCGGCGCGCGGGCCTCGAGCGAGAGGCCGCGGCGGCCGGGCTCGCGCTGGGAGTGCTCGGCCATGGCGAGCACCCGTCCGGTGGCCGGGTCGAGGAGCACCGCGGCCGCCCAGGGGACCCGGTAGTCGGTGAGCAGCTTCTCGATGCGCTCCTGCAGCCGGGGAACGGTGGTGAGCACGGCGCGGCCGGTTCCCAGCGGGGCGACGTAGTGGTTGGCGACCCGGTCGAGGGTGGCCTCGGCGAGCCGCAGCTCGGAGGGGGCCACCGGCGGCGGGACCGGCTCGACCCGGACGGCCTCGACGGGAGCGGCCACCTCGGGCATCCCGGGCGGGCCGGCCAGGACGAGCGCCCCCGCCGGGGCATCGATGCCCGAGGCCGGGGCGGGCCACGGGAGGGCGAGGAGGATCAGGAAGGCCCCGAAGGCGGCGAGCAGCCAGGGAGCGATGCGGGGCCGTGTCATGTCGATATCGCCATTGTCGTCGAAGGATGGCACACGGTCAAAAAGGGAAGCGGAGCGCGGTGAAGATCGCGCTCCGCCTGCCATCCGCGGGTGGGCGTGGCGCCCCGATCCGCCTACCTCGGGACCCCGGAGGTGCCGAGCTTGGAGCCGCGGCGGGGCACGCCCGACGTCTCGAGCTTCCTCGCCGACGGGCCCTTCTTCTTCGCGACGTTCTTCTTCGCGACCTTCTTCTTCGGAGTCGCCTTCTTCGCCATGGGTGAACCCCCCTTGCGCTGCTTCAGCACGGCCTGCGCGGCCGCGAGGCGCGCGATGGGCAGACGGTACGGGGAACAGGACACGTAGTCGAGCCCGATCTCGTTGCAGAATTCCACCGAGGACGGATCCCCGCCGTGCTCGCCGCAGATGCCGAGCTTGATGCCCGGGCGGGCCGCGCTCCCCTCCTGGATGGCGATCCGCATCAGCCGTCCGACGCCCTCCCGGTCGATGGTGACGAACGGGTCGACCGAGTAGATCTCCTTCTCGATGTAATTGTTCAGCACCGTTCCCACGTCGTCGCGGGAGATCCCGAAGGTGGTCTGGGTCAGGTCGTTGGTGCCGAAGGAGAAGAACTCGGCGGTCCGCGCGATCTCACCGGCGGTGAGGGCACCGCGGGGGACCTCGATCATCGTCCCCACCAGGTAGGCCACCTTCCGCTTCCGCTCGGCGAAGACCCGGGCCGCCACGTCGTGGACCACCCGGGCCTGGTTCTCCAGCTCCTTGCGGTGGCCGACGAGCGGGATCATCACCTCCGGATGCGGCTTCAACCCCTCGGCGGCGACGTCGCAGGCCGCCTCGAAGATGGCGCGCGCCTGCATCTCGGTGATCTCGGGGTAGCTGATGCCGAGCCGGCAACCGCGGTTCCCCAGCATGGGGTTCGACTCCACGAGGTCGGCGATGCGCGACTGCACGTGGTCGAGCGTTCGCCCGGTGGTGCGCGCCAGCTCCTGCTGGCCGGCCAGGTCCTGCGGGAGGAACTCGTGGAGCGGCGGGTCGATGGTGCGGATGGTGACCGGCCGCGAGCCCATGGCCCGGAACAGGCCGGCGAAGTCCTCCCGCTGGAGCGGGAGGAGCCGGGCGAGCGCGGCACGCCGCTCCTGCAGGTTCTCGGCGACGATCATCTCCCGCATCGGGCCGATCTTCCCCTCGCCGAAGAACATGTGCTCGGTGCGGCACAGCCCGATGCCCTGGGCGCCGAAGGCGAGGGCCGTGATGGCCTGGTCGGGCTGGTCGGCGTTGGCCCGGACCTTGAGCCGGCGCACGCCGTCGGCCCAGCCGAGGAGCCGGGTGAAGAGCCGGTACATCGGCGCGTCGGCCGGCCGCACCGTCTTGTCGATGAGGACCCCCACCACCTCGGACGACTGGGTCGGGATCCGCCCGTCGATGATCTCGCCGAGCAGGCCGTCGACGGAGAGCCAGTCTCCCTCGTGGACCAGGCGCGGCCCCCGGGAGGTGGCCACCGTCATGGTCCGGGCCTGGTAGTCGAAGGAGAGCGCGGAGCATCCCACCACCGCCACCTTGCCCATCTGCCGGGCCACCAGCGCCGCGTGGCTCGTCATCCCGCCGAAGGCGGTCAGGAACCCGGCCGAAGCGTCCATCCCCCGGATGTCCTCCGGGCTGGTCTCGTGCCGGGCCAGGACGACCGTCTCGCCCCGCGCCTTCCAGGACACCGCGTCCTCGGCGAAGAACACCACCCGGCCGCAGGCGGCGCCCGGGCCGGCCGGAAGCCCCTTGGCGAGGAGCCGGCCGGATCGGATGGCGGTCTCCTTGGCGATGACGTCGAAGATGGGGCGCAGGACGTGGTTGAGCGACTCGGGCTCGACCCGCAGGACCGCCTCCTCGCGGTCGATGATCCCCTCGTCGGCCATCTCCACGGCGATGCGCACCGCCGCGAGGCCGGTGCGCTTCCCGGTTCGCGTCTGCAGGACGTAGAGCCGGCCGCGCTCCACCGTGAACTCGATGTCCTGCATGTCGCGGTAGTGGCGCTCCAGCCGGGTGCGGACCTCCTCGAGCTGGCGCGCCATCTCGGGCCAGTGGCTGGCCATCTCGGCGATCTTCTGCGGCGTGCGCGTGCCGGCCACCACGTCCTCGCCCTGGGCGTTGACCAGGAACTCGCCGTAGAACTCGTTCTCGCCGGTGGCGGCGTTTCGGGTGAAGGCGACGCCGGTGCCCGAGCTCTCGCCCAGGTTGCCGAAGACCATCGACTGGACCGAGACGGCGGTGCCCCAGGTCGAGGGGATCCCGTTCAGCTTGCGGTAGGCGTCGGCCCGGTCGTTCTCCCAGCTCCGGAAGACGGCGGAGATGGCCATCGACAGCTGCGCGACCGGGTCGTCGGGGAGCTCGAGCTTCCGCCGCGCCCGGATGGCGGCCTTGAACTCGGCCACCAGCTCGCGCAGCGCCTCCACCGGCAGCTCGGAGTCGAGCGCGACCTTGCGGACCTTCTTCTTCGCCTCGAGGAGCTCCTCGAAGGGGTCGCGGTCCTCCTTGCGCTCGGGCTTCATGCCGAGCACCACGTCGCCGAACATCGCGCAGAAGCGGCGGTAGCTGTCCCAGGCGAAGCGCTCGTTCCCGGAGCGGCGCGCCAGCCCCTCGACCGTCCGGTCGTTCAGCCCCAGGTTCAGCACCGTGTCCATCATCCCCGGCATCGAGACCCGGGCGCCCGAGCGAACCGAGACGAGCAATGGATTTTCCGGGTCGCCGAAGCCCTTCCCGGTGAGCGCCTCCACCCGGGAGAGGGCGTCGCGGATCTCCTTCTCGAGCCCGCGGGGCAGCCGCTTCCCCGCCCCGTAGAACTCGGTGCAGACCTCGGTGGTGATGGTGAAGCCCGGGGGAACCGGGATGCCGATGTTGCTCATCTCGGCCAGGCCCGCGCCCTTGCCGCCGAGCAGGTCCTTCATGCCCTTGTGCCCCTCGGCCCGGCCGCCGCCGAAGGAGTAGGTCCGCTTCGCGCCCGTCTTGTTCGCCATCGGGTGCTCCCCCGCGCCGCCCCCCTCGCGGGGAGCGCGCGCCGTGAACCGGCATCCGGATGGTACGCCTCGCGCCTGGGCGAGGGATACCCTCGGCTGTCAATGAGCCGTGTCGACGGGGGGTTCCGGCTGTAAAGGCGGAAAAGGCGCGCCGCTTCAGGCCCGCCGGGGGCGCGTCAGATCCGCATCGACTCGATGCGCGCCTCGTCCTGCTCCGGCGCCACGGTGAGCGTCTCGGTCACGCCGTCCTCGATCCAGTCCACGCCCACCTCGGGAAGGGTCCTCCCCTTCCCGTAGCGGGCCACGATCCGGGCGGCCAGCTGCCGCTCCTCCCAGGTGGGCGTCCCCTCGACGAGCGCCATCGGGCCGTTCAGGTCGCGGGCCAGCAGGCGGGCCCGCCCCTCGCCGTACGACTCGAGGACGACGTTCTCGATCTCGGAGCGGCCCACCACCATTTTCACCTTGGGTGATAGACGGAAGTGGCGGCCGGTGGAGAGCAGGACGAGATCCTCCCGGCGGATGCGCCGCTCCTCCCCGGCCTGCTCGCGGGCGTCGAGGACGTCGAAGAACTTCCGCGAGAAGGACTCGTCGGTGAGGTAGCAGCAGCCGCCCGCCGGCTGCGGCCACTCGGCGATGCCCAGCTCGCGGGCCAGCTGGATCTGGCGCTGCCGGGAGCGGCCGTTGATGTCGAGGAGCAGGGAGCGGTCGAGGATCCCCTCCTTCTCGGGGATGGAGGGCTCGAGGAGCCGGGCCGAGAGCGGCCGCACCAGCCGGCCGGTGAGCCCGCTCTGCTTCTCCACGGAGCGGAGCGTGTCGCGCCGCTGGCTCTTGGGGCGCTGGCCGAGCACCTCGCCGGTGAAGACGAAGGAGGCCCCCTCCCGCTCCATGATCTCCCGCGCCTTCGTCATCATGAAGATGCGGCAGTCCACGCACGGGTTGGCGTTGGCGCCGTACCCGTAGCGGGGGTTCACGATGAGATCGAGGTAGCCCTGCTCGGAGACGTCGATGTACTCGATGTCCACCTCGAGGTCGGCGGCGGCCCGCAGGGCCTCGTTCTGCGGCATCGTGCCGTCGGGCCGGCCGCCCTTGCGCCGCTGGGTCTCGGTGATGCAGAGGCCGGTGTAGAAGTTGATGGCCTTCACCTCGATGCCCTGCCGCTTCACGAGGGCGAGCGCGAGCGTCGAGTCGAGCCCGCCCGAGATCATGGCGATGGCCTTGCGCGCGCTCACGGGGCCGGCCGCTTCCGCACCCAGCTCCGGAACGACGGTCCTTCCCGGAAGGTACCCAGGTGCTCGTGGCGCGTGGCCCGGCACCACATCGGCATGTCGGTGACGATCCCCGGATCGGTGGCGACGAGGCACACGACCGCCCCCGCCGGCAGCCCCTTCATGGCGCGGGCGATCTCCACGATCGGATACGGGCAGAGCCGCCCCGAGGTGTCGAGGGTGAGGTCGGGCGCTGGCAGGTCGAGCACGGGCATCGCCGCACCGTTTATCGCCAAGGGGGGAAGGGGGCAACCGCACCATGCGTTCCTTGCCCAAAGGAGGAGGCGGCGGTAACTTCCCGACCCCGATGTCACAGCGTTCTTCCCGACCCCTCCTCGGTGCCCTGGCCGCCGCGCTGCTCGCGCTCCCCGCCCCGGCCCGCCCTGCCGACCCTCCCCCCTCCTCGAAGCCGATGGGGCTCATCGTCTCGGCCGACCTGGGCGGCGGCGGGCAGCTCGGCACGGGATCGGCCTACGACCCTCCCGGCATCTTCGAGCTCGAGGTCGGGGTGGCCTACGACATCGTCTTCGGGATCGCCCCCCAGCTGACGATGGTGCTCGGCATGGCGCCGGGCGCCTCCTTCGCGATCCGGCCCGGAATCGAGTGGTTCATCCCCGAGACCCCGTTCTACCTGCGCGCGGCCGTCGACGCCTCCACGCAGGTCGGGTACCTGGCCTGGCGCTGGATGCTCTTCGGGGCCGGCGCCTCGCTGCGGATCACCGACACGCTGGGCTTCATGGCGGAGTTCGACAGCGGCTTCCCGCTCTCGGGCGGGGCCGGCGTTCCGCTGCTCGTCCGCGCCGGCGCCTTCGCCCGTTTCTAGAACCGGGCCGCCCCGGGCGGTCCCGCACATCCGAGGAGCGAAACACATGAAACACACGAGCTGGATCCTGGCACTCGTCGTCGGGCTCGTCCTGGGCGTCGTCGGAGACCGCATGGCCGGAGGCGGCCCCCGCGTCGCTCCCTCCGCGGCCCGCCCCCCCGACGGGCAGGCCCAGCCGCGGCCGCCGGCCCGGCCCCAGGAGGACCCCAAGGCCGTCTACCGCGTTCCGGTCGACGACTCCCCGGTGCGCGGCCCCGCCGACGCCCTCGTGACCATCGTCGAATCCTCCGACTTCGAGTGCCCCTACTGCAAGCGCGTGGGGCCGACGACGAAGCAGATCGAGGAGAACTACCGCGGCAAGGTCCGCTTCGTCTTCAAGCACAACCCGCTCCCCTTCCACGCCCGGGCCTTGCCGGCCGCCATCGCCGCCGAGGAGGGACGGGCCCAGGGCGGCCCGGCCAAGTTCTGGGAGATGCACGACCGGCTCTTCGACTCGGCCCCCGCGCTCGATCGCCCGGCCCTCGAGGCGGCCGCCCAGGCCGCCGGGCTCGACATGGCCGCCTTCCGGAAGGCCCTCGACGAGCAGCGGCACGAGGCGCGCATCCGGCGCGACCAGGCGCTCGTCACCGGCGTGGGCGCGAACGGCACCCCGAGCTTCTTCGTGAACGGACGGAAGATCCCGGGGGCGGTGCCCTACGAGACCTTCAAGGTCGTCATCGAGGAGGAGCTCGCCCGGGCCGAGGCGCTCGTGAAGACGGGCGTCCCCGCGAAGGACGTCTACGCCCGCATCATCGAGAAGGGCTCCTCCGCGCCGGTGATGCTCCCGGGCCAGGCCGCGCCGCCGGCTCCGGGCGCAGCCGCGGCACCCGCGGCGCCCCCTCCCCAGGTGCAGAAGGTCGAGTTCCGCCCCGACGACCCGCAGAAGGGCGCCCGCAACCCCGCGGTCACGGTGGTGGTCTTCTCCGACTTCCAGTGCCCGTTCTGCAAGAACGTCGAGCCGACGATCACCCAGCTCCTCGCCGCCAACCCGAACGACGTCCGGGTGGTCTGGAAGAACCTCCCCCTCGCCATGCACCCGCAGGCGATGCCGGCGGCGCTGGCCGCCGAGGCGGCGCGCGAGCAGGGCAAGTTCTGGGAGATGCACGACCTCATGTTCCAGAACCAGGGGACGCTCTCCCCCGACCAGTTCGACGCCTGGGCGAAGCAGCTCGGGCTCGACGTGGCGAAGTTCAAGGCCGCCCGCGGATCGGCGGCCACCCGCAAGCGCGTCGAGGAGGACGCACAGCTCGGGGCCAAGGTGGCCCCGCAGGGCACGCCCACACTCTACGTGAACTGCCGCGCCGTGGTGGGGGCCCAGCCGCTCGACGCCTTCCAGAAGGTGGTCGCCGAGCAGCTCTCGCGCGCCGCCGACCTGCGCAAGGCCGGGGTGAAGATGGACGCCACCTTCTACGAGCGCATCTGCGAGGACAACGTCAAGAATCCGCAGAAGGGCTAGCGATCAGTCGCCGGCGGGCCGGCCGTCGAGCCAGGCCGCCCGCATGGCCTGGAAGAGCGCCGCCGGGCCCCCGGTGTCGGAGGCGATCTCCCAGACGGGGACGTCGCCCAGCCCCTTGAACCAGGCCCGCCCCACGTGCCGGAACATCTCGGCGGGGCGGCCGTCGGGGTGGAAGGTCACGACCAGGCTGGCGTGGCCAGCGCCGAACCACCACTTCTCGGAGACCGACGCGGGCAGCTCGGCCGGGTCGATCTCGACGCGGCGGACGATGCGGTGGTCGCCCACCGCGGCGAGCCAGGCGGTCAGCGCCTCCTCGGAGAGGGCGGCGCCGGCGTTGTAGACGTCCCCGGAGCCCTCGTCCTCGGCGCGCGCGGCGGCCTCGAGCGCCCGCCGCACCGGCTTCGCCACCGCCCGCATCGCCGCCGTCATGTCCCCGGCACGGGCCGCCTTCAGGACCTCGGCAGCGGCGTCGGGCGGGATGGAGAGGGTGAGCGGCTGGCCGATGAAGACGCTCCAGGCGTGGCGGAGCCCGGGGTTGCCGCGGGCCGTGCGTACCGCCGCGAGCAGCTGGTCGGCACCGGCCCGGGCCGGCCCCGCGCGCGCCGTCCCGCGTGCCGACTCGTTGATCTTCTCGGCGATGGCCACCCGGTTGCGCCCGAAGACCTCGTCGTCGATGGCGACCACGAGGGGCGCCGGCCCGAAGGAGACGAAGACCCCGGCCTCGAGCCCCTCGCCCCGCGTCCGCGACACGTCCCGGTCCATCTCGGCGGAGAGGCGCGCGGCGGCGGCGGCGTGCAAGGCGGCGCGGCGCAGCGCCTCGGCGCGCTCCGGGCTGCCGGGCGCCGACCGCTCGGCGGCGGCGCGGGCCTCGTCCCGGCCCGCGTGCGAGCGGGCGATCTCGGCGCGGAAGCGCTTCTCGAGGGCCGAGACCCGGCCCGACACGGCGGTGGTGGAGACCTCCCGCTCCAGCCGCGCCTCGTAAGCGGAGAGCAGCCGGCGGATCTCCGAGGCGAGCGACACGAGCGCCTCGATGTCGCCGGAGAGCGAGATGGCGTCCCCGAGCAGGTTGTTCACCGACACGCCGCCACGGTCGGCCAGGTGCTCCATCCCGGTGAAGCCCGCCTTCGCGGCCGCCAGGATGGGCAGGTAGAACTCGCGCCGGAGGAACTCGGCCATGGCGGCCGGCCCGAGCAGGCTCGTCCGTCGGGTGAAGTCCTTCACGTCGGCGAAGAGGTGGGCGATGGGGTGATCCCGGGCCGCCACCAGGATGGGGGCGGGGCGGGAGGAGATCCGGTAGAGCCGGCCCGCCTCCCATTCGGCGTCCTGGGTGCCGGCGCCGGACGCGGGGACGAGCGCCCGCCGGGCAGGGGCGAGGAGCCGCTCCAGCGCCTGGTCGGCGAGCACGCCCGCCGCTGCCAGACCGTAGATCTCCCGCGCCTCGTCGCGGTGGATGCCGACGGCGGTGGCCGGCTCGCGGGGCTTCCAGGCGCGCAACGTCCGGATCGCCTGCTCTAGGGAGGCGGCGCCGTCGTCGGCGGTGGCCAGCGAGAGCCCGTGCTGGAGCGCGGCGGCGAGGTCGTTGCGCCCCGACTCGTCGGCGACGGCCTGCGCGAGCCCTCCCGGGGCGAGGAGCAGCGCCCGGAGCTCGGTGGCCGACGCGCCGTTCTTCCGCTCCTCGGCCGAGATCCCGGCGGCGACGAGCATCTCCCGCAACTTCCAGAGGGCCACCGCCGACTCGGCACGCCGGGAGCCCTCCTCGTCGCCAGCCAGGGCCGAGGCCACCTCCCCGATGGCGGCATCGGGCTCCGCTCCCGCGGAGAGCTTCGCTCCGATCTCCTCGCCACGGGGGATCCCGGCCGCGAGCTCGGGACCGTAGAGGGTGGCGCCCCCGCCCGAGAGACCGCCGCGCCCGCCGGCCAGGCCCGAGGCGTTCACCGCCGCCTCCAGCCGGAGCAGCAGGGGGTCGTCATCCCGCAGGGCGGCATCGCGCGCGAAGCGGGAGAGGCCGGTGCGGGCGGAGACCCAGAGGGCGGTCAGGGCGGCGGACCGGAGGTGTCGGTCGTGGGGCGCGGAGGGAAGGACGTCGCGCAGCCCGGCCGTGGCCGCCTGCAGGGCGCCGGAGAGGGCGAGGGTGACGAGGAACGGGGTCTCCTCCCGCTGGGGAGAGGCGGCCATCTCGGCGGCCGCTCCCCGGAGGGTGGCGATCCAGAGCGCGGTCAGCGACCGCCCCTTTCCGCCGGGGCCCATCCAGGCCGTGACCAGCCCGCCGTGGAGGGCCGGGTGGGCGGAGAGGGCCAGCCGGGCCGCCGCCCGGAGGTCGGGGCCGCCGGTGGCGAGGCCGAGCTGATCGGCCACGGGTGGAAGGGAGGCGTAGTCTTCCCGGAGGTAGAGCCGGTCGAGATCGGCGGCGGGGAGGAACCGGCCGTGCTGGATGCTGAGGAGCAGCCCCAGCTGATCCACGGCACCCCGGACGATGGCGGCCGCGTCGGCGGCCAGCTCCACCGGGACCCGGAGGTCGGCGTGGGACGTCCCGAGCTGGAAGCGCAGGCGCGCGGGATCGAGGCGCAGGAAGGGCTCTCCCTGCGCCTGGGCCAGGGCCAGGATGCGCAGCCGCCGGGCCGCGATCGGGGCCTCCCCTGCCTCCCTCACACCGGATACCTTGATCGGAAGCCTCCCTCCGGGTAGAAAACCCGATCATGCGCCGGACTTTCTTCAAGTCCAAGATCCACCGTGCGACGGTGACCCATGCCGACCTCGATTATGAGGGATCGGTCACCATCGACGAGGACCTCATGGACGCCTCGGGCTTCTGGGAGTACGAGGCGGTCCACGTGTGGAACATCACGCGCGGGACGCGGCTCCAGACCTACGCCATCAAGGGCGAGCGGGGCAGCGGCATCATCTGCATCAACGGGGCGGCGGCCCACCTGAACCGCCCCGGGGACATGGTCATCCTCGCGACCTTCGCGGAGATGGACGAGGCGGAGGCCCGCACCCACGTTCCCCGCGTGGTGCTGGTCGACGCGAAGAACCGGGTGGTCGCCAAGGACGTGGCCGAAGTCGCCGGCCCGGCCAGGCGGGTGGTCGCATGACGGTGTTTCTTTGGCGCTGACGCCCTGCGCGCCTCCCCCGACCTCGCGACGTTCGAGCGCCTCTGCAAGCCAGGGCGTGCCATCCCCGTACGGGTCGAGATCGAGGCCGACACCGAGACCCCCGTCTCGGCGTTCCTGAAGCTCTCCCGCGGCAAGCGGCAGGCGTTCCTGCTCGAGTCGGTGGAGGGGGGCGAGCGGTCGGGGAGGTTCAGCTTCCTCGGCGCCGGTCCCCGGAGCTCGATGACCTGGCGGCTCGGGCAGGCGGCCGACCCGGTCGAGTGGATCCGGCGAGAGCTCTCCGGCCACCAGGCGGTGCGCATCCCCGGCACCCCGCGATTCTCCGGAGGGCTCGTCGGGTTCCTCTCCTACGACGCGGTGAAGCTCTTCGAGCCGCGCGTCCCGGTGGCCGGCCCCGACGAGCTCGGCTTCCCCGACGCCCTCTTCATGGACTTCGACCAGGTGGTCGCCTTCGACAACCTGCGCCACTCCCTGCACGTGATCTCCGAGGTCCGCTGCGAGGAGGGGGACGACCCGCGCGCCCTCTACCATGCCGCCCTGGCCCGCATCGGCGGGACCATGGCGACGCTCTCCCGGCCGCTGCGGGACCGGCGCAGCCCGGTCGTCCGCCGCGCCGCCGAGTTGCGCCCCCGCGTCGAGCGGCGCGCCTTCGAGCGGGCCGTCCGCCGCGCCCAGGAGTACGTGAAGGCCGGCGACTGCCAGCAGATCGTGCTGTCGCAGCGCTTCGACGCCGAGGTGTCGGTGCCGCCCTTCGAGGTCTACCGGGCGCTGCGGCGGGTGAACCCGTCGCCCTACCTCTTCTACCTCCAGAACGGACCGCAGGCGCTCGTGGGCAGCTCCCCGGAGACCCTCATCAAGCTCGAGGACGGCGAGGTCACGCTGCGCCCCATCGCCGGGACCCGGCGTCGCGGGAAGGATCCGGAGGAGGACCGCCGGCTCGAGGAGGAGCTGCGGGCCGACCCCAAGGAGAACGCCGAGCACGTGATGCTCGTCGACCTGGGGCGCAACGACGTGGGACGGGTGAGCGCCATCGGCTCGGTGCGGGTGACGCAGCTGAAGACGGTGGAGCGCTACTCCCATGTCATGCACCTCGTCTCGGAGGTGAAGGGAAGGCTCGCGGCGGGGCTCGACTCGGTCGACGTGCTGCGGGCCGGCTTCCCGGCCGGCACCGTCTCGGGCTCGCCCAAGGTGCGGGCCATGGAGATCATCGACGAGCTCGAGCCGGCGCGGCGGGGCCCCTACGCGGGCGCCGTCGGCTACTTCGACCGCGGCGGCGACATGGAGATGTGCATCGCCATCCGGACCCTCATGCAGTCGGGGCGGCGCATCTCGGTCCAGGCCGGCGCCGGGCTGGTCTACGACTCGAAGCCGGCCGCCGAGTACCAGGAGACGGTGAACAAGGCCCGGGCCCTCTTCACGGCGGTGGCGCAGGCCGAATCGCGCGACCTCGACGCGAAGGGCTCTCCGGTGCGGGGCGCCGAACCCGTCCCCCGGGCGCGGCGGCGACCAAGGGGCGGGGCATGAAGACCCGCGTCGTCCTCGTCGACAACTACGACTCCTTCACCTGGAACCTGGTCCAGTACCTGGGCGAGCTGGGCGCCGACGTCCGCGTGTTCCGCAACGACGCCATCGACGTGGCCGGGATCCGGCGGCTCCGCCCCCGCGCGCTCGTGATCTCCCCGGGCCCCTGCACGCCGGACGAGGCGGGCGTGAGCCTCGCCGCCATCCGTGCGCTGGCGGGGTCGCTGCCGATCCTGGGGGTCTGCCTGGGGCACCAGGCCATCGGCCAGGCCTTCGGCGGCAAGGTGATCCGCAACGCCCGCATCGTCCACGGCAAGGCGAGCCCGGTGCTGCACCGGGGAACCGGCATCTACGCCGGCCTCCCCTCCCCCTTCGAGGCCGGGCGCTACCATTCCCTCGTGGTGGAACGCGCCTCGCTGCCCCGCGCGCTCGTCGTGACCTCCTGGACGCGGGAGGGGGAGATCATGGGTCTTTCCCACCGGACGCTCGACGTCGAGGGGGTGCAGTTCCACCCCGAGTCTGTGCTCACCGGCCACGGCAAGGCGCTGCTCGGAAACTGGCTCGACCGCGTGCGGGCCCGGAGGAAGCCGTGATCGTGCAGGCCATCGGGCGGCTCGTCGCCGGCCACGACCTCTCCCGCGCCGAGATGGTGGAGCTCATGGAGGAGGTCGCCGACGGCGGCGCCACGCCCGCGCAGGTGGGCGCATTCCTGGCTGCCCTCCGGCTCAAGGGGGAGACGGTCGAGGAGATCGCCGGCGCCGCCCAGGTGATGCGCCGGCGGGCCGAGCGGGTCCGCGTCGACCGGGAGGTCTTCGTCGACACCTGCGGGACGGGCGGCGACGGGCAGAACACCTTCAACATCTCCACCACCGCCGCCTTCGTGGTGGCGGGCGCTGGCATCACCGTCGCCAAGCACGGCAACCGCTCGGTCTCCTCGAAGTGCGGCTCGGCCGACGTCCTGGCGGCGCTCGGCGTGGACGTCGACGCCCCCCGGGAGCGGGTGGAGCGCTGCATCGCCGAGGTGGGCATCGGCTTCCTCTTCGCACCGAAGCTCCACCCCGCCTTCAAGGCGGTGGCCGGCATCCGGCGCGAGCTCGCCATCCGCACCGTCTTCAACCTGCTCGGCCCGCTCGCCAACCCGGCCGGCGCCCGGCACCAGGTCATGGGCGTCTACGAGCCGCGCTGGGTCCCGATCATCGGCGGGGTGCTCGCCGCTCTCGGGGCGGTGCACGCCTTCGTGGTGCACGGCGAGGGGCAGGACGAGATCGCCGTCACCGGGACCACCCACGTGGCCGAGGTGAAGGACGGCGTGGTCCGGACCTTCGACGTCACGCCCGAGGAGCTCGGCGTGGGGCGCTGGCCGGCTGCCGCGCTGGCCGGCGGCGACGCCGCGGAGAACGCCCGCATCACCCGCGAGGTCCTCTCCGGCTCCCGGGGCGCGCCCCGCGACGCGGTGCTCGCCAACGCAGCGGCGGCGCTGGTCGCCGCGGGTGCGGCGCCCGACCTACGAACCGGCGTCCGGCTGGCCGCGGAATCGATCGACCGGAGCGCGGCCGCCGGGAAGCTCGAGCGGCTGGCCGCCGTGAGCGGCGGATGACCTTCCTCGCCGAGATCCTGGCCCGCAAGGCCGTCGAGGTCGCGGAGCGCCGGGCCCTCGTCCCCGAGCGGGAGCTCGAGGCGCGCGCCGAGGACGCGCCGCCGACGCGGCGGCTCGAGGAGGCCCTCTCGCCCCGCGGAGGCCCGGTGCGCATCGTCGCCGAGGTCAAGCGGGCCAGCCCCTCGGCCGGCGCCATCGACGCCTCGCTCGACGCACCGGCCCAGGCCGCCCGCTACGCCGCCGCCGGCGCGGCCGCGGTCTCCGTGCTCACCGACGGCCCCGGCTTCGGTGGGTCCCTCGACGACCTCGCCGCGGCGCGGGCGCGGGTCACGGTCCCCCTGCTCCGCAAGGACTTCATCCTCGAGCGCTACCAGCTCCTCGAGGCGCGCGTCCGGGGCGCCGACGCGGCGCTGCTCATCGTCTCGGCCCTCCCCGGCGACCTGTTGCGCCGGCGCCTCGACGACTGCGCGGCGCTCGGTCTGTCGGCGCTGGTCGAGGTGCACGACCTCTCCGAGGCCGAGGTGGCCGTCCGCACCGGCGCGCGCATCGTGGGGGTGAACAACCGCGACCTGCGCACCTTCCGGGTCGACCTCGCGGCCAGCGAGGCGGTGCTGCCGGCGCTCCCGGACGGCGTCCGCGGCATCGCCGAGAGCGGCGTCCGCACGCCCGCCGACGTGGCGCGGCTGCGCCGGGCCGGGGCGGCCAACTTCCTCGTGGGGGAGGCGCTCGTCCGGGCGTCCGACCCGGGCGCGCTCCTCGCCGCCATGGCGGCGGCCCGATGAACACGGTGCGCATCAAGATCTGCGGCGTGACCCGGCTCGAGGACGCGCTGGCGGCGGCCCGGCTGGGCGCGGACGCGCTCGGCTTCAACTTCTGGCCCGGCTCGAAGCGCCACCTCGACGCCGCCGCGGCCCGGCGGATCATCTCCCGCCTCCCGCCCTTCGTGACGCCGGTGGGGGTCTTCGTGAACCAGTCCGAGGGAGAGATGCGGGCCATCGCCTCCGAGACCGGGATCCAGGTCTTCCAGCTCCACGGCGACGAACCGCCCGAGCTCTGCGCGCGCCTGCCGCTCCCCGTGGTGAAGGCCATCCCGGTCGACCAGGTGCGGACCCTCTCCAGGCTGCTCTCCTACGAGGTCCAGGCCTTCCTCCTCGACACCCCCTCCCGCGGGTACGGGGGCAGCGGCGAGCCCTTCGACTGGTCGCTCGCCGAGGGGGTCTCCGACGTCGCGCCGGTCATCCTGGCCGGCGGCCTCACGCCGGAGAACGTCGCCGGTGCGATCCGCGCCGTCCGCCCCTGGGCCGTCGACGTGGCCAGCGGCGTCGAGTCTTCCCCCGGGGTGAAGAACCCGGGCCGCATGGCCCGCTTCGTCGCCGCCGTCCGCGAGGTTCGCATCCCATGACCGTTCCCGACGCCACCGGCCACTTTGGCCCCTACGGGGGGCGCTACGTCCCCGAGACGCTGGTGCCGGCCCTCGACGAGCTCACCCTGGCCTGGCAGGCGGCCCGGCGCGACCCGGCCTTCGCCGAGGAGCTCACCCGGCTCCTCACCCGCTTCGCCGGCCGCCCCACCGCGCTCGGCGACGCGCTGCGGATGGGGGCCGACGCGGGCGGCTGCCGCATCGTGCTGAAGCGCGAGGACCTCTGCCACACCGGCGCGCACAAGATCAACAACACGCTCGGGCAGGTGCTGCTGGCCCGGCGGATGGGCAAGCGGCGCATCATCGCCGAGACCGGCGCCGGCCAGCACGGCGTGGCCACCGCCACCGCGGCCGCCCTCTTCGGCATGCCCTGCGACGTCTTCATGGGCGCGCTCGACGTGGAGCGGCAGGCGCTCAACGTCTTCCGCATGCAGCTGCTCGGGGCGCGGGTGGTGCCCGTACAGTCGGGGTCGCGCACGCTGAAGGACGCGATGAACGAGGCCATCCGCGACTGGGTGACCCACGTGCGGGACACCCACTACATCATCGGCTCGGTGGCGGGGCCGCACCCCTACCCGGCCATGGTGCGCGACTTCCAGTCGGTCATCGGCGACGAGGCCCGGGCCCAGGTGCTCCAGGTCGCCGGGCGCCTGCCCGACGCGGTGGTGGCCTGCGTGGGCGGCGGCTCCAACGCCATGGGGATCTTCTCGGCCTTCATCCCCGACCGTGCGGTGCGACTCGTCGGCGTCGAGGCGGCGGGGCACGGGCTCGACACCGGCAAGCACGGGGCGGCGCTGGCCCGTGGCCGGCCCGGCGTCCTCCACGGCTCGAGGAGCTACCTCCTGCAGGACGACGACGGCCAGATCGTGGAGGCCCACTCCATCAGCGCCGGCCTCGACTATCCCGGCGTCGGGCCGGAGCTCTCCTGGCTGAAGGACCAGGGGCGGCTCGAGCTCCGACAGGCCACCGACGACGAGGCGCTCGACGCGCTCGGGTACCTGGCCCGCACCGAGGGGATCATCCCCGCGCTCGAGACGGCCCACGCGGTGGCGGCGGCCCGCGGGCTGGCCCGGGAGCTGGGACCGAAGGGTTTGCTCCTCGTGAACGTGTCGGGGCGGGGGGACAAGGACATCGATCACGTCCGGCGGGAGCTGGCGCTGCGGGCCGCGCGCCCACCGGTCCGGCGCCCGCGGAAGGCCCCGCCGAAGAAGGCGGCGCGGCGCGCCCGGAGGTCCCGATGAGCCCCGTTCCCGATCGGATCCAGGCGGCGTTTTCAGCCGCCGCGGATCGCGGCGGCAGTGCTCTGGTCACCTACGTCATGGCCGGCGACCCCGATCTCGCCACCTCGCGGGAGATGGCGCTCGCCTGCGCGGCGGGCGGGGCCGACATCCTGGAGATCGGGATGCCCTTCTCCGATCCCATCGCCGACGGGAAGACCATCCAGGGCGCCGGCGAGCGCTCGCTGCGCGCCGGCACCACGCTGGCCGGCTGCCTTAGCCTCGCCGCCGAGGTCCGCAAGCGCACGCCGGCCGCCATCGCGCTCATGGGCTACGTGAACCCGGTGCTCTCCTTCGGCGAGGAGCGCTTCCTCGACGCCTGCGTCGCCTCCGGCGTCGACGCCGTGATCCTTCCCGACCTGCCGCCCGAGGAGGCGGTGGGGTTCCGGGCCGCGGCCGTGTCACGGGGGGTGAAGCTGGTCTTCCTGCTCGCGCCCACCTCGACGCCCGACCGGGTGGCGGCCGCCTGCGACGCCGCCACCGGCTTCCTCTACTTCGTGTCGGTCACCGGGGTGACCGGGGCCCGCACGTCGCTGCCGGCCGACCTGGGCGCGAAGGTGAAGGCGGTGCGCGCCCGCAGCCCCGTCCCCGTCGTGGTGGGCTTCGGCGTGGGCACCCCGGCCCAGGCCCGCACGGTGGGGAAGCTCGCCGACGGCGTGGTGGTGGGGAGCGCCATCGTCCAGCGCATCGCCGAGGGGGGCACGCGCAGGGTGCGGGCCGAGCGGGTGCGCCGGTTCGTGGCCTCCCTCGCGAAGGCCCTCAGGCGCTGATCGTGGCCGGCGTGGTGGGGCTGCGGCTCGGGTAGTCGCTTGTTCTTGACATGATGTTCTGTTTACTTTACATCATGCCAACACAAACGAACACCGGAACCCCTCCATGCCCTATCGTGAAAAGATCGCCTGGTTGTCCCTGGTTGGCATGGCCGTCTGCTACGGCCCGTACTTCGCGTTCACCCACCGTTCCCCCCTGCTGGATCAACCGCTGCCCAACCTCCCGCTGATGGCCCTGTTCGCCGCGGCGGCCGGGGGCAACGCGGTGTGGACGCTTCTGGGGCGGCTCCTGCTGCGGATGAACACGCCCCCAGACGAGCGCGGTAGCGCCGACGAGCGCGACCGGGCCATCGACCGCCGCGCCAGGGGCGTCGCCTACTACGTCCTGATCGGCCTCGCGCTGTACGTGGGCGGCGTCATGCCCTTCATCAGCACCGGCTGGCACATCGTCAACTCCATGGTCGCCTCGGTGGTCATCGCCGAGACGGTGAGCTACGCCGCGATCGTCCTGGGCTACCGCCGGGGGGTGACATGACCGGCGGCAAGCTCAAGAACCAGGTCCGCACCCTGCGCTTCCTCAACGGCGAGATGACCCAGGGGGATCTCGGCCAGAAGATCGGCGTCACCCGCCAGACCATCGCCGCCATCGAGGCCGGCAAGTACTCCCCGTCCCTGGAAGCCGCCTTCCGCATCGCGGCCGTGTTCGGCAAGCCGCTCGACGAGGTGTTCCAGTGGGAGGCTGAGGGGTAGCGCCCGGCTCACATCACCGGCCGCTCGATGGCGAGCGCGATGACCCGCACCTCGCGCATCAACTCGGCGAACTCCGGGATGGCGAGCGACTGGTGGCCGTCGGAGAGCGCCTTCTCCGGGTTCGGGTGCACCTCGACCATGATGCCGTCGGCCCCGGCGGCGATCCCGGCCCGGGCGATGGCGGCCACGTGCTTGCGGATCCCGATGCCGTGGGACGGGTCGACGATGACCGGCAGGTGGGTCAGGCTCTTCAGCACCGGGATGGCGTTGATGTCGAGGGTGTTGCGGGTCGCCGTCTCGAAGGTGCGGATGCCCCGCTCGCAGAGCATCACGTTGGGGTTGCCCTTGGCCACGATGTACTCGGCGGCCATGAGCCACTCCTTGATGGTGCCGGAGAGGGCCCGCTTCAGCATCACCGGCTTCTTCACCTGCCCGAGCCGCTCGAGCAGCGGGTAGTTCTGCATGTTCCGCGCGCCCACCTGGAGGATGTCGGCGTACTCGGCCACCACCGGCACCGTGTCGGTGGACATCACCTCGGTGACGATCTTCAGGCCCGTCTCCTCGCGGGCGAGCGCGAGCAGCTTCAAGCCCTCCTCCCGCAGCCCCTGGAACTCGTAGGGGCTGGTGCGGGGCTTCCAGGCCCCCCCGCGCAGGATGCTCGCCCCGGCCGCCTTCACCGCGCGCGCGGTCTCGAGGATCTGCTCCCGCGATTCCACGGAGCAGGGACCGGCCATGACCGTGATGGCGCGCCCGCCGATCTGCACGCCGCCCACGTCGATGATGGTGCCCTCCTCCTTCACCTCGCGGGAGACGAGCTTGAAGGGCTGCGAGACGCGGAGCGCCTCGGCCACGCCGGGCAGCATGCCGAAGTCGTCGGGATCGACCGTGCCGGTGTTGCCGACCACCGCGACGACGCGCCGCTCGGTGCCGGAGATGGGATGCGGGGTGAGGCCGAGCGCCCGGACCTTCTCGACGACGGCGTCGAACTCGGCCTGCGTGGCGTGGGGCTTCATGGCGATGAACATGGAAACTCCTCGGCGCGGCGCGCCGGCGATGCGGGGCTAGATGGGGCGGCCGACGGCGCCGGCGATGACCCTCACCTGGGCCATCAGCCCGGCGAACTCGCCCGGGGTGAGCGACTGCTGCCCGTCGGACAGCGCCTTCTCCGGACAGGGGTGGACCTCGACGATGAGGCCGTCGGCGCCGGCCGCCACCGCGGCGCGGGCCATGGCCGGCACGTGGGCCCGGATCCCGATCCCGTGGGACGGGTCGACCACCACCGGCAGGTGGGTGAGCGACTTCAGCACCGGGACCGCGTTCAGGTCGAGGGTGTTGCGGGTGGCGTTCTCGAAGGTCCGGATGCCCCGCTCGCACAGCGCCACCCGCGGGTTGCCGTGGGCGACCACGTACTCGGCGGCCATGAGCCACTCGCGGATGGTGGAGGAGGGGCCGCGCTTCAGGAGCACGGGCTTGCCGATCTTCCCGAGCTGCTTGAGGAGCGAGAAGTTCTGCATGTTCCGGGCCCCGATCTGCACCAGGTCGGCGTAGTCGGCGACCATGGCGAGGGTCTCCACGTCCATCGCCTCGGTCACCACCCGCAGGCCGGTCGCCTCCCGGGCCAGCGCCAGGATCTTCAGCCCCTCCTCGGCCAACCCCTGGAACTCGTAGGGGCTGGTTCGGGGCTTGTACGCGCCGCCGCGCAGCAGGGTGGCGCCGGCCGCCTTCACTTCCCGTGCGGCCTCGAGGACCTGCTCCCGGGACTCGACCGAGCAGGGGCCGGCCATGACGACGATGGCCGGGCCGCCGAGCGGGATCCCGGCGACGTCGACGATGGTGTCCTCGGCCTTGACCTCGCGGGAGACCAGCTTGAAGGGCTGCGAGACGCGGATGGCCTCCCGCACGCCGGGCATGGCGTCGAAGAGGGACGGGTCGAGCGCGCCCTTGTTCCCGGTGATGCCGATGGCGGTCCGCTGCGCGCCGGGGATGGCGTGGGGCAAGAGCCCCAGCGAACGGATCTTCTCCACGACGGCATCCACCTGCGCCTCGGTGGCGCTGGGCTTCATCACGACCAGCATGCGGGGACGAACCTCCTCGGAAAGGGCCGCGAGGATACACCCGGCGGCGCCGGGGACGAATAACGGGGATGCCCCCGGGATTCCTGGGTTTCTCCGGAGGGCGGATGGCCGCTAGTATCGGGGCGTGCGCAACCGAAGGTGGGATCACCTGTACGACCTCCAGAAGCAGCCGGTGAAGGAGGTCATCCTCTCCCGCTTCGCCGACGAGCTCGCCGAGCGGCTGCGGGCCTGGCCTCCCGCCGACCTCGAGTGGCTCTCGGAGGATCTCCGGACGCGCCACGCCGCCGGGCTCGAGGCGCCCCCGCGGGACGAGGTGCTGCGGCTCGCGCTCGAGCTGGCCCGCCTCGACCTGCTCCGCGAGCACGACGCCTACGAGGAGGTCATGCGCAACCGGGCGCCGGCGATCTGCCAGGGGCCCGGCGAGCGGGCCGCGCTCCACCTGCTCGCCCTCTACGTCGGGGAGGAGTGCCTGGCCCTGAAGGAGTGGGCGGAGGGGGCGCGGCTCACCCGGCCCGACATGGCCCACGCCGTCGATCTGGCCGAGCGTCGCCTGTTCCGGGTGACGCTGGGGTAGCTCCCGGCCTACCGGCCGAAGCGCCAGGAGACCCGGGCCACCGCGCTGAAGGGGCGCAGCGGGGCGCCGAGCGTCATCACCGCGCCGAGCTCGGCGGCGAAGGGCCCCTCGATCATCCGGACCCCCACGCCAGGCGAGACCTGCTCGTAGCCGCCGGCGAACGGGACGTTCAGGGAGGCCTGGGCCACCACCCGCAGCCAGGCCGCGGGGACGAGCGCCAGCCCCACCGTCCCGCTGACGCCGGTCTGCGTGTCGGTGAGCACGGCCCCCCAGGCCCGCGTCAGCCGGAACGAGACCCCGCCGAACCAGGCCAGCCACGGGGCGGCCACTCCACGGAAGGTGAACCCCGGCTGGAAGCCGAACGCGTACGTGTCCTTCACCTCGACCGAGGTGGGGAGGAGCGCGCGCAGGAAGAACCCGCCATCGAGCCGCCCGCCCGGGAGCGAGATGGGGACCCAGGTGGCGCCGACGGTGGTGGACCCGAAGGCGAGCAGGGTGTTCGTCTGGCCGGCGAGCTGCACCCACCGGTACGCGAGCGGGTTCACCGTCGCGAAGATCTCCCACCTCGGCGACGGGGCGAAGCTGCCCTCGAGCTGGACGACCGCCCGCGCCAGGCCGCTCACGGCGGAGCTGTCGACGACCGCACCGCCCACCAGGAGCGCCACCTCGGAGTGGGGCTCGGAGCGCCGGATCGAGACCAGCGCGTTCGAGGTGGGCGAGACGATCGCCGACGAACCGACGTCGGCATCCTGGGCGTGCGCCCCCCCGGCCGCGAGCAGGCAGGCCATGGCGGCGACGGCGAGGGCGCGGACCGTCGCCATCGTCCTACCTTCCCTTCGGGACCTTCTCCCAGTCGGAGAGGAACTTCGCGAGGCCGATGTCGGTGAGCGGGTGCTTCGCCAGCTGGGCCAGCACCGAGAACGGGATGGTGGCCACGTCGGCCCCCATGCGCGCGGCCTGCACGACGTGGAGCGGGTTGCGCACCGAGGCGACCAGCACCTGCGTGGAGAAGTCGTAGTTCCGGTAGATCTCCAGGATCTGGGCGATGAGCGCCATCCCGTCCTCGGAGACGTCGTCGAGCCGCCCGACGAAGGGGGAGACGTAGGTGGCGCCCGCCTTGGCGGCGAGGAGCGCCTGGCTCGGCGAGAAGCAGAGGGTGACGTTGGTGCGGATGCCCTCGCCGGTGAGCGCCTTCACCGCCTTCAGCCCCTCCAGGATGAGCGGGACCTTGATGACGACGTTGGGGGCGACCTTGGCGTAGACGTGGGCCTCGCGCAGCATCCCCTCGAAGTCGACGGCGGTGACCTCGGCCGAGACCGGGCCGTCCACGAGCCCCACGATCTCCTTCAGCACCTCGTCGAAGGGGCGTCCGGTCTTCGCGACGAGCGACGGGTTTGTGGTCACGCCGTCGCAGAGCCCCAGGTCGAGGGCCTTGCGGATCTCGCCGACGTCGGCGGTGTCGATGAAGAACTTCACGCAGCCTCCGGATTGGTGGGTACCGGGGCAAGGTGCTATACGGACCCCGACATGTCGAGCCGGAAATCCACCCGCCGGCGCGGGTCGGGGGCCGCCCCCCGGCGACCCGCCTCCACCCGGTCGAAGGCGCTCGTGGCCTACGGGCGCATGGTCCTCGAGACCGAGTCGCGCGCCATCGGAAGCCTGCGGCTCGACGCCTCCTTCGCCACCGCCGTCGAGTGGATCCTCGGGTGCAAGGGGCAGGTGGTGCTCACCGGCATCGGCAAGCCGGGCTTCGTGGCCCAGAAGATCTCGGCCACGCTGGCCTCCACCGGGACCCACTCCATCTACCTGCACCCCGCCGAGGCCGCCCACGGCGACCTGGGGCGCGTCTCCCGCGCCGACGTGATCGTGGCGCTCTCCAACAGCGGCGAGTCGGAGGAGATCCTCCGGCTGCTCCCCGCCGTGAAGCGCATCGGCGCCCGGATCGTGGCCATCACCCGGGACGAGGAGAACCCGCTGGCCCGCGCCGCCGACCTGGTGGTCGCCATCGGCGACGTGGAGGAGGCCTGTCCCATGGGGCTCGCCCCCACCACCAGCACCGCGGCCCTCCTCGCGGTCGGCGATGCGCTCGCCATGGCGGTGCTCGAGAACCGCCCCTTCGGCCGCGACGAGTACGCGCTCTACCACCCGGGCGGGAAGCTCGGCCGCCACCTCATGAAGGTGCACGAGCTCATGCGCGGCGGCGAGGCCAACCCGCTCGTGCGGGCCACCGCGCCGCTCAAGCAGGCGGTGGCGGTGATGACCCGGACCCCGGGACGCCCGGGCGCGGCCACCGTCGTCGACGGGCGCGGGCGGCTCCTCGGAGTCTTCACCGACGGTGACTTGCGCCGGCTGGTGGAGCAGCAGAAGGTCGACTTCGACATCCCGGTCTCGGCGGTGATGACCCGGAACCCGCGCACCGTGCGCCCCGAGGAGCGGCTCATCGAGGCGGCGCGGGTGATGCGCGAGGCCCGCATCGACCAGGTGCCCGTGGTGGACGCGAACGGCCGCGCCGTCGGCCTCCTCGACGTGCAGGACCTGCTCGCGGCGCGCATCCTCTAGCCATGGCGAAGGCAACCGAATCCCGGCTGCGGCGCGACCTCGTGGAGGTGTGCCGCCGCCTGCACGAGCGCCGCCTGGTGGGCGCCGGCGAGGGCAACGTCTCCTGCCGCCTGGGCAGGGACCGGCTCCTCGTCACGCCGTCCGGCGTGAACAAGGGCTACCTGCGCCCGTCCGATCCGATCGTCGTCGACCTCTCGGGGAAGCGGATCCGCGGCCGGGGGCGCCCCTCGACCGAGCTCGCGATGCACCTCGCCGCCTACGCCGCACGCCCCGACGCGGGCGCGGTGGTGCACGCCCATCCGCTGACCGCGGTGGCCTTCACGGTGGCCGGCCTCCCGCCGCCCGACGACCTGCTCCCCGAGGCGGTGCTGGTGCTGGGGCCGATCGGGGTCGCCGACTTCGCCACCCCGGGGACCGACGAGGTGCCCCGATCCCTCGCCGTCCTGTGGCGGGCGCACCAGGTCTTCCTGCTCGAGCGGCACGGCGCGCTCGCCCTGGGGGCCGACCTCTTCCAGGCCTTCGACCGGATGGAGACGCTCGAGCGGGTGTGCGAGGTGGCGGCGCGCGCGCGCGCGCTGGGGCGCTGCGAGCCCTTGCCCGGTGCGGCGGTCCAGAAGGTGCTCGAGGCCGGACGGGCCCTCGCCGAGGCGGCTACCGCACCAGCCCGGCGGCGATGATCGCCACGAGGCCGGCGCCGAAGAGCGCCACCGCCTGCCAGATCCTCGGATGGCCCGGGGCGAACCGGAGACCGGTGCCGTTCTCGCGGGGGACGAAGAGCCAGCCCCCGGGCGGTGGAGGCGGCTCGACTTCCGGGGCCTGCGGCGGCTTGCCGGCGTAGGTGGTGACGAGGGCGATGGGCAGGAAGAGGAGTCCCGCCCCCACGCCGACGAGGAGGAGCCCCGGCCCCTTCTCCTGCGGCACGGCGGCGAGGCCGAAGAGGAGCGCCAGGAACCACTGGAGCCCGATGGTGATGGCGGCCGTGAGCCGCCGGGCCCGGGCCGGCTCGGGCACCGGCGACGAGTTGGCGAGCAGGAAGCGGCGGATGAGCCCGATCCAGGCCAGGGCGACCGCTCCCGTGAGCAGGGGCACCCCCACCGACAGCGGCGAGAGGTCGGCCCACCGGTCGGCGCCGTGGATTCCCCAGTGGACGGGGTAGCGGGCAGGAAGTCGGTCCCAGTTCGCCGCAAGTGCGGCGGCGACGGCGGCGAGCAGGGCGTACGGCCCCAGTCGGAGGAGGGCGCGCATGGCGCTCCTATAGCGGGTATCCGCCCACCGGCAAGAGATCCAGCTCCGGGGCCTCCTCGAGCAGCCGCCCCACCGACACGCCCAGCCCCGGGACGACCAGCTCCGGATGCAGCTCGGCGAGCGGGGCGAGCACGAAGCGGCGGTACGCCAGCTCCGGGTGGGGCACGGTGAGGCCGTGCTCCCGCACCACGAGCTCCCCCACGAGCAGGAGATCGAGGTCGAGCGTCCGCGCCCCCCAGTGGACCTCCCGGGTCCGGCCGGCGGCCCCCTCCGTCGCGCGCAGGAGCGCGAGGAGCGAGGCGGGCGTGCGGGTGGTCTCGAGCTCCAGCACGGCGTTCAGGTAGCGCGGCTGGGGCGGGCCGAGCGGGGCGGCGTCCCAGACCCGGGACCCCCGGACCACGGCCACGCCGGGTGCGGCGCGCAGCGCGCGGGCGGCCTGGGCCAGCCGGGCCCAGCGGTCCCCCAGGTTCGATCCGACGGCGACGTAGGCGCGCATCCGCTCTCCCCTCAGACCACCGGGTTCTTCAGCACGCCCACGCCGCTCACCTCGATCTCCACCCAGTCCCCGCGCCGGATGGGCCCGACCCCCTCCGGCGTCCCCGTCGAGACCAGATCGCCGGGCAGGAGCGTCATCACCTGGGAGATGAAGGCCACGAGCGCGTACGGGTCGAACACCATGTCGCGGGTGGAGCCGCGCTGCCGCTGCTCCCCGTTCACCCGGCAGATCACCACCTGGTCCATGGGGTCGAGGTTGGTCTCGACCACCGGCCCCACGGGGCAGAAGGTGTCGTAGGACTTGGCGCGGGTGAAGTGGGACTCGGCGCGCTGGATGTCGCGGGCCGAGACGTCGTTCAGGCAGGTCCAGCCGAAGATGGACTCGCGCGCGTCGACCGCGCTGCCGCGGGTGAGCGTCCGCCCGATGACCGCCGCCAGCTCGGCCTCGTGGTGGACCTCCTTCGACGCCTCGGGGATCCGGATCTCGTCCATCGGCCCGATGATGGCGGTGGAGGGCTTGATGAAGAGGAGCGGCTCCTTCGGCACCTCGTTGCCGAGCTCCTTGGCGTGGGCCCGGTAGTTGCGTCCGACGCAGACCACCTTGGTGGGGCGCACCGGGGCGAGCAGCGTGACCTCCGAGAAGGGGTGGCGCGCTCCCTCGGGGAGCCCGCCCTCCCAGGGCGCGGCGGTGAGCGCGCGCACCTCGTTCCCCTCGACGACGCCGTAACGCTCCTGCCCCGCCCTGGTGAACCGGCAGGTCCTCATGGCGCCCCCTTGAGCCCGAGCACGTCGTGCATGTCGTAGAGGCCCGACTTCCGCCCCTTCACCCAGAGTGCGGCACGGAGCGCGCCCCGGGCGAACTGGTCGCGCGAGGTGGCCCGGTGGGTGACCTCGAGCCGTTCCCCCTGCCCGGCGAAGAAGACGGTGTGCTCCCCCACCACGTCGCCGCCCCGCAGCGTCATGACCCCGATCTCCCGGGGGGTTCGCTCGCCGATCATCCCGTGCCGGGCGTAGACCACGTCCTTCGCCGCGTCGCGCCCGAGCGCGTCGGCGGCCACCTCGGCGAGCCGCACCGCCGTCCCGCTGGGCGCGTCCTTCTTCTTGCCGTGGTGCATCTCGACGATCTCGACGTCGTAGGCGTCGCCGAGCGCGCGGGCCGCCTGGGCCACCAGCGCGAACATCACGTTCACCCCCACGCTCATGTTGGGCGAGAGGACGATCGGGATCCGCGCCGCGCACTCCCGGACGTGGGCCTTGCCCTCGGCGTGGAAGCCGGTCGACCCGATCACGAGCGCCACCCCGGCCGCTGCGGCCGTCACGGCATGACGCACCGAGGCCTCGTGGCTCGTGAAGTCGACGATCGCGTCGGCCTGCACCCGGCCGAGCAGCCCGGCGAGGTCGTCGGTCACCGGGATCCCGATGGACGCCATCCCGGCCGCCACGCCCGCGTCCCCCGGCCCGGACCAGCCCGGCCGCTCCAGCGCGCCCACCAGGCGAAGGCCCTCCGCACCGTGCATCATCCTCAGGATCTGCCCGCCCATGCGGCCGGCCACCCCGGTCACGATCACGTTCACCACGTTCACCTCCGATGGGATGGGCGCCGGGGCGGGCCGCGGATCAGGCGGCCACGACCAGGCCGAAGCGGACCATGGCGTCGCGGATCCGGGCCAGGCTGGCGTCGGACACCTGCCAGAGCGGAAGCCGGATCTCCGGCCCCGCCTTGCCGAGCAGCGCCACCGCGGCCTTCACCGGCCCCGGGTTGGTCTCGATGAACATCACGCGGTTGAGCTCGGCCATGGCCACCTGCTTCGCCAGCGCCGCCGCGTGGTCGCCCCGCACGGCGGCGACGACCAGCTCCTTCATGGCGCGGGGCGCGACGTTGCCGATGACCGAGATGACGCCGTGGCCGCCGCAGGCGATGTAGGGGAGCACCGTGAAGTCGTCGCCGGAGAGGTAGGAGATGGCGTCGCGACCGCACCGTTCCACCAGCTGGACCTGCCGGTCCATGCTGGCGGTGGCCTCCTTGATTCCGGTGATGGCGCCGGCCCTGGCGAGCCGCTCCACCGTCTCGGGCATCATGTCGACCGAGGTGCGGCTGGGAACGTTGTAGGCCACCACCGGGAAGCCCACCGAGTCCCAGATCTTCATGTAGTGGCGGTAGAGCCCTTCCTGGGTGGGCTTGTTGTAGTAGGGCGTCACCACCAGCGCGGCGTCGGCGCCGAGCTGCTTCGCGAGCTTCACGCCCTCCACCGCCTCGGCGGTGGCGTTGGACCCGGCGCCGGCGATGATCTTCACCCGGCCGCGCGCCACCTCGACGCAGGTGCGGATCACGTCGGCCCGCTCCCGCGGGGTGAGCGTGACGCCCTCGCCGGTGGTGCCGCACGGGACGATGCCGTCCGTGCCCTCGCGGATCTGCCACTCCACGAGTTCGCGGAGCGAGGCGAGATCCAGCTCGCCGTCCCGGAGCGGCGTGACGATGGCGACCATCGCGCCCTGCAGCTTCATGGTGTTCCTCCGCGAAAGGGGGGACCTGGACTCTAGCCGATCCGGCGGCGCGCCGGGAACCGGCGTCCGGGCGGGCGGGCCCGCTCCCCGCGGACGAGGTCCGGCCAGGTCTCCCGCCGGCGGACCAGGCGGGCGACGTCCCCCTCCACGAGGACCTCGGCGGCGCGCGGCCGGGTGTTGTAGTTCGAGGACATGGCGAAGCCGTAGGCCCCGGCCGAGCGCACGCAGAGCAGGTCCCCGGCCTCGGGAACGGGCATCTTCCTCCCCTGGGCCAGGAAGTCGGACGACTCGCAGACCGGCCCCACCACGTCCACCGTGCCCTCCGGGCGGGGCTCGGCCCCGACCGGCTCGATGTGGTGGTGCGCCTCGTAGAGGCTGGGCCGGATGAGGTCGTTCATGCCGGCGTCGACGACGACGAAGCGCTTGCGGCCGCTCGTCTTCACGTAGAGGACCCGGGTGAGGAGGATGCCGGCGTTGCCCACCAGCACCCGGCCGGGCTCGAGGATCACCTCGCCCCGCCAGCCCTTCATGGCCCGCTTCACCGCCGCGCCATACTCGTCGGGGTGCGGGGGATTCTCGTCGTCGTACTGGATCCCCAGCCCGCCGCCGATGTCGAGGTGGCGGATCGGGATCCCGGCCCGCCCGAGATCGGCGGCCAGCCTGCGCACCCGGGCGATGGCGTCGAGGAACGGGACCACCGTGGTGATCTGGGAACCGATGTGGCAGGCCACCCCCCGCACGTCGAGGGCCGGATCCCCGGCCGCGAGCTGGTAGAGCCGGCGGGCGTCCTCCACCGACACCCCGAACTTGGACTTCTTGAGCCCCGTGGCGATGTACGGGTGGGTCCGGGGATCGACGTCGGGATTCACGCGCAGCGCCACCGGCGCGCGCACGCCGAGGCGCCGCGCCACCACCGACACCCGGGCCAGCTCGGGGCCGCTCTCGACGTTCAGGCACTTCACGCCGAGCGAAAGGGCGAAGGCGATCTCCTCGTCGGTCTTGCCCACGCCGCTGTAGACCACCCGGCGCGGGTCGCCGCCGGCCTTGCGGACCCGGTAGAGCTCCCCGCCGGAGACGATGTCGAAGCCCGCGCCCATGCGGGCCAGCAGGTCGAGGATGGCCAGGTTGGCGTTGGCCTTGGTGGCGTAGCAGACCAGGTGGCGCAGGCCGGAGAGCGACCGGTCGAGCACCTTCCAGTGCCGCCGCAGCGTCGCCGCCGAGTAGACGTAGAGCGGCGTGCCGTAGGCGTGGGCCAGCCGGTCGAGGGGGATCGCCTCGGCGTGGAGCGCTCCGTCCCTTCGCTGGAAGTGGTTCATCGGGGGCAGTTCCCTCCGGAGGCGGGGTCGCAGGGGGCGGCGGGCGATGCCGGGGCGGCCGGCGATGCGGTCCCGGCGGGCGCCGGCGCGACGCCCGCGGAGGCCGCCGGACGGGGGGCCGCCCTCACCCCGCATCCGGCCAGCGCCAGGGCGAGGAGGAGCGTCGTGCGGGGCGTCACCGCCCGCCCCCGAGCCGCTTCTCCCACCGGCGCAGCTCGGCCGCCACCCGCCGGGGCGCGGGGCCTCCGGGGAGGTCGCGCCGGGCCACGCTCCGTTCCGGGTCGAAGCATCGGAGCACGCCCCGGTCGAAGCGACGGTGGAAGCGGCGCCATTCGGCCACCGACAGCCCGGAGAGCGGCCGGCCCGCCGACGACGCGAAGGCCGCGGCCTTGCCCACGGCCTCGTGGGCCTCCCGGAAGGGCACGCCCCGCTCCACCAGCCACTCGGCGGCGTCGGTGGCGAGCGACTCGCCCCCCTCGAGCGCGGCGCGCATCCGCTCCGGCTGGAACCGGGCGGTCTCCACCGCGCCGGCCAGCGCGTCGAGCGTCTCGACGAGCATGCGGGGCGCGCCGAGCAGCGGCCGCTTGTCCTCCTGGAGGTCGCGGTTGTAGGCGAGCGGCAGGCTCTTCACGATGGCGAGCAGCGACACCAGGTCCCCGATGGCGGTGCCCGCCCTCCCCCGGGCCAGCTCGGCCACGTCGGAGTTCTTCTTCTGCGGCATGAGCGAGCTGCCGGTGGCGAAGGAGTCGTCGAGCTCCATGAACCCGAACTCGCGGGTGGTCCAGAGCACGATCTCCTCCCCCAGGCGGGAGAGGTGGACCGCGCAGAGCGCGCAGGCGAAGCAGAGCTCGATGGCCGAATCGCGGTCGGAGACGGCGTCGAGCGAGTTGCGGGTGACGCCGTCGAGCCCCAGCTCGCGCGCCACGCGCTCCCGGTCGAGCTTCAGGGTGGTGCCGGCCAGCGCCCCCGACCCGAGCGGCGAGACCGCCGCCCGGCGCCGCACGTCGGCGAGCCGCTCCCGGTCGCGCCCCAGCATCTCCACGTAGGCGAGCAGGTGGTGGGCGAGCGTCACCGGCTGGGCCCGCTGGAGGTGGGTGTACCCGGGGAGCAGCGTCCCCTCGTGGCGGCAGGCCTGGCCGAGGAGCGCGCGCATGAGCCCGTCCACCGCCTCGCCGACCCGGTCGCAGGCCTCCACGATGAAGAGCCGCTCGTCGAGGGCCACCTGGTCGTTGCGGCTCCGCCCGGCGTGGAGGTAGCCGGCGGCGCGCCCCACGATCTCCCCGAGCCGGCGCTCGGCGTGGGTGTGGACGTCCTCGAGGGCCGGATCGTGGCGGATCGCGCCGGCCCCGAACTCGCGCAGCACCTGGTCGAGCCCGCGCCGGATGGCCCGGGCCGCGGCCGGCGGCACGATCCCCTGGGCGGCGAGCATCGCGATGTGGGCCTGGCTGCCCCGGATGTCCTGGGGGTGGAGCGCGGCGTCCTCGTGGATGGAGACCGACATGCGCACCAGGCGGGGATCGGCCTCCCCGGAGAGGGCTGCGCGGGAGACCGGCTTCGACCGACGGGGGGCGGACGCTCGCTTCATCTTCCTCATTCGATGGCGGAGGCTATCAAAGAATCCTCGTCCGCGCCCTTGGCTCCCACCCTGGGACGGCCCCAGGATCCGGGGCCCAACCCAGGAGGTCCCCCATGGCAGGTGAGTCGGAGATCGTGGTCACGTTCCCAGGCGGCAAGCGCGTGGACGCACAGGTCGGCGGGCACGTCATCCACACCGACCAGCCGGTGCAGGCCGGGGGCGAGGACAGCGCCCCCACCCCCTTCGCCCTCTTCGCGGCCTCGATGGCCACCTGCGCGGGGATCTTCGTGGTCGGGTTCTGCCAGAAGCGGACCCTCTCCACCGAGGGGATCCGCATCGTGGAGCGACTCCACCACGGCGAGGACGGCGCGCTCGTGGGCGTGGACCTCGACATCGAGGTCCCGGAGAGCTTCCCGGAGAAGTACCGGGAGGCGCTGGTCCGGGTCGCCGACCAGTGCTCGGTGAAGCGGGCCATCCAGGCCCAGCCCGCCTTCCAGGTCCGGACCGTGGTGACCGGCCCGGGAGCCGCCCAGGTCTAGAAGACGATGCCCAGGCCGGCGTGGATGTTCTGGGCCACGCCGCTCACGCCGCTGGTCGCCGTGTTGAACCCGGAGAGCATCCGGAGCAGGCCGTAGTCGAGGAAGAACACGAAGCCGTCGTCCGACTGGTACTTCACGCCGAGGTCGAGCTCGATGCCGAGCGGCCGGCTCGTCTGCGAGGGGGTCGAGCTCGCGAAGATGGCCTGCGAGTAGACGATCTGGGCGCCGACGGTGAGTCCGTCGAGCACGTCCCACTTGAAGGTGGGCTTCAGGTACCAGGCGTCGGTGACCGTCCCCAGGACGCGGCGCCAGAGGATGAGGTCGATCTGGTAGGCCGGGTTGAAGCGGTAGTTGTTCATCGTGCCGTTGGTCGCGCCGACCTGGTTGCCGTCGATCGAACCGGCCGGGCCGATCGCGCCGCAGACCGGCGTGCTGGTCGCGTAGCTGCAGCGCCCCGGGAAGTTGCCGAAGCCGGGGGCCTGGTCGCCGCTGGCGATGCCGACCTCGCCGCCGAGGATGAAGCGGTTGGCGTCGCCGATCTTGTAGTGCCCGCGCAGCACGCCGGCGCCCTGGCGGATGGTGGCCGGGATGGCGACCGCGGCGGCGGGATCCCACCCGACGTTGCCGATGCTGCCGAAGATGCCGATGCCCTCGGCCTCGATCTCGAACTTCTTGCCCACCCAGCGGATGAAGAGGTCGAGCGTGCCGGCGCTGGCGTCGCGGTTCACCAGGGTGATGGTGGGGCCGATTCCAAGAGGCATGACCCCATTCGGCGGGACGTACAGCGTCTGCCCGGACATGTCGGTGAGGGCGAGACGCTGCGACTTGTAGTTGAAGAGGAGCCCGTAGCTGAGGCTGGTGCTGCCCTTCTCCAGCTTGCGCCGGAGCTGGTCGGGCGTATCGGTCCGGGCCACCATGATGCCGATGGCGCCGGCGTCATCGTCCTGCGTCCAGTTGACCGGCTGCCCGATACCCACCGTGTTGAAGGTGCTGGAGTAGGTCACGCCGGAGCCGGACCACTCGTAGTAGGGGGTGACGGCCAGGCCGCCCAGGAACTGGCCGAGCGGGATGGAGAACTGGATGCGGTCGACGTTGTCGCCGAAGTCCTGGTCGATGCCGCCGCCGGCGTTGTAGTAGATGCCGGCGCCCCAGTCGGCGGGCATGCGGCCGAAGCTGAGGAGCCCCACCGGCGTCTGCACCTCGCCCCAGGCGCGCTTCACCTGGACGGCGCCCCAGAACCAGTTCTGGCCGGCGATGGGGGAGACCTGGTTGCTCGAGGTGACGCCCGGGAAGATGTTGTAGTCGTTCCAGACCGGCGTGGAGCCCAGCACCACGTTGTCGAGGAAGTCGATCTCGGCCTTCACCCGGACCTGCTCGGACACGTTGAAGGTCGGGTCGACGCGCAGCCGCATGTTGCCGCTGGTCTGCGTCCCGCCCGGCGGGCTGGTGGAGAGGCGGGTGTTCCCGCCCCAGAGGTACCAGCCCATGGGATCGGCGGGCTGGCCGCCGTTCAGGTTGTTGAAGAGGTCCCAGCGGAAGCGGAAGTAGCCGTTCAGCTCGAGGAAGTGCAGCTTCTTCTTCTGGTCCTGCTCGCCCAGGAACCCGGCGGCGGACTGGGCGCCCTGGATCTCGGCCCGGACCTCGTCGCGCAGCTGCTCCTTGACCTTGGCGACCTCCTTCTGCACCGCGTCCTGGATCCGCTGGTCGATCTCGGCCTGGGTCAGCGTGCCGGTCGAGGGGGACGCCAGCGCCGGCGGCGCGTCGGGCTTCACCGGCGCGGCGGTAGAGAGGGCGGGCGATTGCGCGAGGGCCGTGCCGATGAGCAGCGGGATCGCGAGAAGGGCGGCGAAAGGGCGCGTCATGGGGGACTCACTAACCACGCGATTCCCCTTGGGGTCAAGCGTTCCCGGGGCCCTGCCGGAGTTCCACGAGGACGCCCCGGCTGCCCTTCGGGTGGACGAACGCGACCCGTGCCCCTCCGGCGCCGGCGCGGGGCTTCTCGTCGAGGAGCGGGGCTCCCTGCGCCTTGAGCGCGGCCATCGCCTTCTCGATGTCCGGCACCTCGAGGCAGATGTGGTGCAGCCCCTCGCCCCGCTTCTCGATGGTCTTCGCCATGGGGCTGTCGGGACCGCTCGGGGAGACGAGCTCGATGCGCCCGGTGCCGTGCCCGAAGATGGCGACCCGAACCTTCTCGGACGGGACCTCCTCGATCTCGGCGAGTTCGAGGCCGTAGACGTCGCGGTAGAGCCGGATCGCGGCGTCGAGGTCGGAGACGAGGATGGCGACGTGGTCGAGCCCCTTCATGGCGTTCCTCCTTCAGGCGGTGGGGGCATGGATCAAACGGCCTCGGGTGGCCGGCGTCAACTGGCGCGTCTCAAGGTTTCCGCGCCTCGACCCGGGTGACGGCCAGGGAGCCCACGAGCACCATCGCGTCCTGGCTCGTCCCCCGGCCCAGGGCCACGTGGGTGGCGTCGGCAACGTCCTGGCCGAAGGTGGGGTCGACGGCGATCCAGGCGGCCCCCACCTTCACCTCGGCCCAGGCGTGCCAGTAGAGCCCGGGCCCGCCCTGCCCGTAGCTGGCGTAGACGAGCCCCTTCACCTCGCGGGCGGGGATCCCGGCGGCGCGGCAGAGCGCCACGAAGAGGCGGGTGTGCTCGGTGCAGTCCCCCTTGCCCTGGCGGAGGATGTCGCTGGCCCGGTCCGCGCTCTGGCCGTACACCTTGTCGAGCCGGTCGTGGACGGCGCGCTGGAGCCGGCGCGCGGCGGCCCAGGCGGTGGGCGTGCTCCCCACCGTGGCCTCGGCGAGCTTGCGGATCCCCGGGTCCTCCCAGTCGATCTCGATGGTGGCGGCCTGGTCCCCGTTCCCCCGGGGCGAAGGCTTGCCGCGCGGGACGTCCGGTCCGCGGAACTCACGCGCGGTGACGGTGAGGATGGTCTCGCCCGGGGCCCCGGGGACGGCCCGTTGCCGGTCGTCGTCGAGGTCGAATCCGCTCGGCAGGCCGCGCAGGGCGAAGGTGATGGCCATGGGGACGTCGCGGGGGAGCGGGGACGGCAGCGGCACGCGCAGCGTGGTGAAGAGGTCGACGACATCGAGGCGGCGGGCGGTCTCGGCCGGCTCGACCTTGATGACCATCCCGTCCCCGACCCGGGTCTCGAGGATCCGGCCGCCGTCGGCGACGAGCACGCGGGGCGCCACGCGGTCCCCCTCCTCCTTCTCCTCCACCACCGACACCGGAACCTCGACGCCCGCCCCGCCCACCTTCGACCTGCCGGCATAACGGCTCGTCATCCGCTTCACCCGCAGGTCGTCCGACTGGAGCTGGGGACCGCTCACGGTGCCGCAGGTCAGGGCGGCGAGGCGGGCCGCCTCGAGGGCCTCGGCGGTCTCGCCCGGGTGCGGGAACTCCACGGTGCGGCGCCCGTCCGGTGCCACGATCTCCGCCTTGCAGGTGGCGGGGGCGCAGGTGACGCGGAGGGTCCGGTCGCCCCCGTCGCCCGAGAAGGTGCTCTGCAGGGAGAGGAGCCTCCCGCGGGCGCCCGGCTCGTAGGTCCGCTCCTCGGTCACCTGGCGGCGCACCTGCCGCTGCCCGACCAGCGCCTCGATGAGCATCTCCTCCCGGGAGACCCGGACGCTCCTCCCGTCCCGCTTCTCGAGGGCCGCCGAGGTCCGCATCCAGCCCACCTTCTTGTCCCCGACGTAGAGCCCGTACCACTCGGGCTCGGCGCGCGACGGGAGGTCGAGCAGGGTCGCCCCGGGGCGGCAGTGGCGGTCCGGCGCGGGGGCCTGGGGGGCGGCGGGCGGTGCGGCCGGCGCAGCCGATGCGGCGCACGCCAGCACGACCGAGGCGAGGAGCTTCCATGCCCTTGGTGTCATCGCGGCCGATCCTTTAGCAGAAACTGGCAATTCCCTCCCCTCCGGGCTCTGATCCCCGCCGATGAGCGTCCTCTGGGTGCTGCTCCTCGTCGCCTCGGTGGTCACGGCGGCCGTCACCGGCCGGATGCCGGCGCTCCCCGGCGCCATCGCCGAGTCGGCCGGCCGGGCCGTGACCCTCTCGCTCGGTCTGGTGGGGGTGCTCTCGCTCTGGATGGGGCTCATGAAGGTGGCCGAGGAGGCCGGGCTGGTGCGGGCCCTGGGGCGGTTCGCCCGTCCCGTCCTGCGGCGGCTCTTCCCGTCGGTCCCCCCGGAGTCGCCCGCCATGGGGGCGATCACGCTGAACGTCGCTGCGAACATGCTCGGCCTCGGGAACGCCGCCACGCCCTTCGGCATCAAGGCCATGGAGGAGCTGGAACGGGTGAACCCCACGCCCGGGACGGCCACCGACGCCCAGGCCCTCTTCTGCGCACTCAACACCGCGAGCGTGCAGCTCGTTCCCGCGAGCGTCATCGCGCTGCGCGCCGCGGCCGGGGCGCGGCAGCCCGCCGACATCCTGGCGGCGACCCTCCTCGCCTCCACCTGCGCCACCGTCGCCGCGGTGACCGCGGCCTGGGCGCTGCGGCGCCTCTTCCCCCCGCCTCCCCCCGGGGGCGCCGGTGCTTAAGGGCGCCCTGGAGGCCCTCTCGACCTGGGCCATCCCGCTCCTCGTGGCCGGGATCCCGGCCTGGGCCCTCACACGCAAGGTGAAGGTCTACCCGGTCTTCGTGGAGGGGGCGAAGGAGGGGTTCCAGGTCGCGGTGCGGGTCATCCCGCCGCTCGTGGCGGTGGTGGTGGCGCTCGGCATGCTGCGGGCGTCGGGTGCCCTGGAGGGGCTCGCCGCGCTGCTCGCCCCGGTGACCGATGCGGTGGGCATCCCGGCCAGCGTGCTCCCCATGGTCCTCGTCCGGCCCCTCTCCGGGGGCGCGGCGCTGGGGGTGGTGGCCGACGTGCTGCGATCCGACGGTCCCGACTCGTACGCCGGCCGGCTCGTCTCGGTCATGGCCGGGTCGACCGAGACCACCTTCTACGTGCTCGCGGTCTACTTCGGCGCGGTGGGCATCACCCGTTACCGCCAGGCGCTCCCGGCGGCGCTGCTCGCCGACCTGGCCGGATTCGCCGCCTCGGTGGTCGCCGTCCGGCTCCTCTTCGGCTAGGGCTCGAGCCCCACGTCCACCAGGGTGGGCGTCAGGACGCGGACGATCTCCTTCGGATCGATCCCCACCAGGAAGCCGCGCGACCCGCCGTTCAGGTAGATGCGCGGCAGGTCGAGGATGCTCCGCTCCACGCAGATCGGCATCGCCTTGCGCGTGCCGAAGGGGCTCGTCCCACCCACCTGGTACCCGCTGTGACGGTTGGCCGCCTCCGGCTTGCAGATCTGGACCGACCGGCGGCCGAGCTGGCGCGCCAGCGCCTTGGTGGAGACCTCCCGGTCGCCGTGCATGAGCACGACGAGCGGCTCCCCCTGGTCGTCCTCCATGACGAGCGTCTTCACCACCGCGTGCTCGTCCACCCCGAGCTCCCGGGAGGAGACGGCCGTGCCGCCCTTCTCCTCGTAGCGGTAGAGGTGCTCGGTGTAGGCCACGCCCTTCTCCCGGAGCAGCCGCGTGGCGGCGGTCGACGGCGCCTTTCCCATGACGCCGATCGTAGCCCAATCCCTGGCCTGCGCTACCATGCGCCGCGCGGGCCAGGGTGGCCCGGGGAGGATCGACCTTGCGCTGGTTCGTCCGCGGCGACGTCGACGGGTTCTTCGGCCTGGCCCTCGACAACCTGGTCCAGCTGCTCGTCATCGACGCGCTCTGCCGCCACGCGCTCGGGTTCCCGGCCGAGCTGGTGCGGGGGACCATCCTCCCCGGCGCGGCGATCTCCGTGCTGGTGGGGAACCTCTTCTACTCCTGGCAGGCGATGCGCCTCGCCCGGCGCACCGGGCGGACCGACGTCACCGCCCTGCCCTTCGGCATCAACACCGTCTCGCTCTTCGCCTTCGTCTTCCTGGTCATGCTGCCGGCCAGGCTGGCGGCGCAGGCCGCCGGGGCCGCCGACCCGGCCCGGGTGGCCTGGCAGGCCGGGCTCGTGGCCTGCCTGGGAGCCGGCCTCATCGAGCTCGGGGGCGCGTTCCTGGCCGAACGGATCCGCCGGGCCACGCCCCGGGCGGCGCTGCTCTCCACGCTGGCCGGCATCGCGCTCGGCTTCATCTCCCTGGGGTTCCTCCTGCGCGCCTTCGCCCGCCCGGTCGTCGGCTTCGCCACGCTCGGCGTGGTGCTCCTCACCTACTTCGGGCAGGTCCGCTTCCGGGGGCGCGTCCCGGGAGGTTTCGTGGCGGTCGTCCTCGGGACGTTCCTCGCCTGGGCCACCGGCATCGCCCCGGTGGGCGCCGCGCCCGCGGTCGCGGCGACCTGGTCCCCGCCCATCCCGGCCGTGGGCGCCCTCTGGGAGGCCCTGAGCGGCGACCACCTCTCGACCTACCTGTCGGTCATCCTTCCCATGGGGCTCTTCACGCTGGTGGGATCGCTCCAGAACATCGAGTCGGCCGAGGCCGCCGGCGACGCCTACCCCACCTTGCCCTCCCTCACGGTGAACGGCGTCTCCACCGTGGTGGCGGCCTGCCTGGGCTCCTGCTTTCCCACCACCCTCTACATCGGCCACCCGGGCTGGAAGGCGCTCGGCGCCCGCGCCGGGTACTCCGTCCTGAACGGGCTCTTCGTGGTCGGGGTGGCGCTCACCGGCACGCTCTCCTGGATCGCCTGGGCGGTGCCCATCGACGCCGGGCTCGCCATCGTGATCTGGATCGGCGTCGTCATCTCGGCGCAGGCGTTCCAGGCGGTGGAGCGCGCGCACGCCCCCGCGGTGGTGATGGGGATCCTGCCCGGGATCGCCGCCTGGGGGGTCCTCATGGCGCGCTCCGGCCTGCGCGCGGCGGGCGTGGGCGCTCCCGGGGGACCGCCCCTCGGCGACGGCGTGCTCGACGCCTTCCTCGGGTCGGACGTCTGGATCCGGGGCGGCTTCGCGCTCGACCAGGGCTTCATCTTCACGGCGATGATCCTGTCGGCGGCGACGGTGATGATCATCGAGCGGCGCTTCCGGGCGGCGGCAGGGTGGTTCGCCGTCGGGGCGGTGCTGTCGGCGGCGGGGCTCATGCACTCCTGGCGACTGACCCCGCAGGACGCGGTGATGTCGCTCCGCCCGGCCTGGCCCTTCGCGGCGGGGTACGCCTTCGTGGCCGTGCTGATGCTGCTCGCGCCCTGGATGACCGAGCCGGACGAGGGCGGGCACGGGTAGCCGCGCCGCGGCGTCCCCCTACCGCTCGCCCACCGGCGCGAAGAAGCTGACGCCGCGCACGTTCTCCTGGACCTGGAGGGGGTGCTGGATGGGCGGGAAGGCGCGCTGCTCGCAGTCGGTGCGCTCGCAGAGCCGGCAGGTGAGCCCCACCGGCACCACCGCCTCGCGCGAGTCGAGGTTCATGCCGTCGGCGTAGACCATCTTCTTGGCGTGCCCGACCTCGCAGCCGATGGCGATGGCCAGCGGGGTGCGGGGCGCGTGGAAGCCGCCCCCCTCCTTGTACACGGAGCGTGCAACCCAGAAGTAGGTGGTGCCGTCGGGCATCTGGGAGAGCTGGGTGCGGATCATCCCCGGCGTCAGGAAGGCCTGGAAGACGTTCCAGCGCGGGCAGGCGCCGGAGAAGCGGGCGAAGCGCAGCCCCGAGGCCGAGAAGCGCTTGGAGATGTTGCCGGCGATGTCGACACGGACGAAGTGGATGGGGATGCCCTCGGCACCGGGGCGCCGCAGGGTGGTGAGCCGGTGGCAGACCTGCTCGTAGCTGGTGCGGAAGCGGTGGCCGAGCAGGTCGATGTCGTAGCGCTCCTGCCGCGCCGCCTCCAGGAACGGCCCGTAGGGCATGAGCACGGCCGAGGCGAAGTAGTTGGCGAGCAGCACCCGGGCGAGCGCGCGGGCCGCGTCGCTGGTGAGGAGCGGGTCGGCGGCGTAGCGGTCCAGCGCCGGGTGCTGGGTCTCCAGGCCGACCTGGTAGGCGAGGTGGAAGTTGCGCGATCCTCGGCGCAGCACCTCGGAGAGGTAGAGGACCCTCTTCTCCGGGTCGAAGCGCCGGATGGCGTCCCCCATGTCGGCGGTGCGCTCGATCTTCACCTGGATCCCGTGGACGCGCTGGAGCTGGTGCTCGAGCCCCTGCTGCAGGTCGTCGCCGCCCAGGCGCGCCTCCCGCCAGAGCTGCTCGGCCCCCTCCTCCATCTCGGGGAAGTGGTTGTTGTGGCGCTGGATGAGGTCGGAGACCTCCTCGGTGGGCATCCGCGACGAATCGACGCCGGTCAGGTCGCTCCGCCCGGAGATCTTGATGGCGAGGTTGTCGGCCGCCTCCCGGGCCTCGCGGAACCGGTGGTAGAGCTTCAGGATCCCGCGCGCCGCGGTGGGGGCATGGGCGGCCAGGTCGCGCACCTCGGCGGTGGTCACGTCCTCGTGCTCGAAGATGGGATCGCCGAAGAGCTCCATGAGGTCGGCGACGGTGCGCGCGTCCTGCTCCGTCGAGAGCGCCTTCAGGTCGAGCTCGAAGATCTCGGCGATCTTGATGAGCAGCGGCGCCGGCATGGCGCGCCGGTTGTGCTCGATGAGGTTCAGGTAGGAGGGGGAGATGCCGAGCCGCTCGGCGAGCTGCACCTGGCTCACGCTCTTCTGCCTGCGCAGGGCACGGACCTTGGCCCCCAGCATCGATGCCTCGCGCGACATGGTCCGGGAGGCTATGCCCCGGGGGAGGAACTTTTCAAGGACATATCCTCACAATCCCCCGACCCAGGCAGCGAAGTCCCGGTCCAGCTCCCCGGTCGAAAGCGACAGCTCCCGCCGCAGCGCCTTCTCGAACGGCTCCCCGCCGAGCGTGGCCCGGACCGTCGCCATCACCCGGTCCCGGCCGTACCGGCGCTCGAGGAAGACCACCGCCGCCCAGGACCTGAGGTACCCGGACCGATCGAGCTCCCGGTCGGCGGGGAGCGGCACGAGCTCCTTCCGCTCCCGCGCCTGCTTGAGCTCCGCCGCCTGGCCGGGGGTCGGGCCGTCCTGCCCCCGCCGCTGCCAGGAGAGCCGCTCGGCCAGCCCCTCGTCGAGCCAGCGGGGCAGCGTGCGCGCCTTCCCACCGGCGTCGAGGGCGGCGTGGGTGAGCTCGTGGACCAGCAGGCCGGCCAGCCTGTCGTCGAGCCGGGCGCCGCCGTTCACGTGGACGACCTCCCCCACGAAGCGCGCCGCGTCCTCCCGGGCGGCGTCGGCGCCGAAAGCCCGCTCGTACCCGGCCCGGGAGTGGACCTTCACGGTGAGTTCCGGGCCAGGCTCCATGCCCAGTCCGGCCACGACCCGGGCGCGGGCGTCCTGCACCATCCCGCGCAGGGTCCGTTCGTAGGCCGCCCGGTCGTCGGGGCGGGCCAGGTCGGGATCCCACGCGATGGCCACGTCGGCGCCGCGGACCGGCGACGCCGCGGCGAGCGCGGTGGCCAGCCCGGCGGCGGCGAGGACCTTCCGGAATCGGGCCAGGAAAGGCGTCACCGGGCGATGATACGCCCGCGCCCGGGTCCGGGTAGAGTGCGGCGCCATGACGACCGCCCCGGCCGGGATCGCCGACCCGAAGCAGCGCAAGATCGCCTTCACCACCCTGTTCCTCGTCGAGATGTGGGAGCGCTTCGGCTACTACGGCATGACCGCCGTGGTGCTGCTCTACATGGTGCAGCGGCTCGGCTACACCGACGATCGGGCCAACCTGACCTTCGGCGCCTTCACGGCGCTGGTGTACGCGGCGCCGGCGCTGGGCGGCTGGATCGGCGACCGGGTGCTGGGCAGCCGGCGCATGACGGTCCTCGGGGCGCTCGTGCTCGCGCTCGGGTACGT
Source organism: uncultured Anaeromyxobacter sp. (assembly GCA_903904005.1). Lineage (GTDB taxonomy): Bacteria > Myxococcota > Myxococcia > Myxococcales > Anaeromyxobacteraceae > CAIOAK01. Next base: position 4,366 of record CAIVAR010000025.1, on the reverse strand, counting down.
GCTCCTCGCCATCCCCGGCGGACCGCTCTTCACGGCGCTCGGCGTGGTCGCGGTGGGCAACGGCCTCTTCAAGGCCAACCCGGCCAACCTGGTCTCCAAGGTCTACGAGGGGGAACCGTCGAAGATCGACAGCGCCTTCACGCTCTACTACATGGCGGTGAACGTGGGGGCGACCTTCTCCCAGATCCTGACGCCGCTCATCGCCATCTGGGCGGGCTGGCACACCGCCTTCGCGGTCTGCGCCGGGGGGATGCTCCTCTCGGTGGTGAACTACTTCTTCATGCGGCGCCACCTCGCCCAGGTGGGGTCGCCCCCGGACTTCGCGCCGCTCGACCGGCGCAAGCTCCTGCTCGTGCTCCTCGGGGCGGCGGCCGCCGTGGTCTTCGTCACCGTCGTGGTGCAGGACCTGGGGCTCGCGCGCATCGTGGTCTGGGTGGCGGGGATCGCGGTGCTGGCGATCTTCGGCGTCCTGGTCGCGCGCGGGACGGCCGAGGAGCGCAAGGGGCTCGTGGCGGTCTTCCTGCTCACCGCCCAGGGCGTCCTCTTCTTCATCTTCTACCAGCAGATGTCGACGTCGCTCACCCTCTTCGCGCTGCGCAACGTCGACCTCCACTTCTTCTTCGGCTACGAGATCCCCCCCGGGCAGCTGCAGGCCTTGAACCCCATCTGGATCTTCGTGCTGGGCCCGCTCGTGGCCTGGAGCTACGGGCGGCTGGCGCGGGGACGGGGCGACTTCTCCATCGCCACCAAGTTCGCGATGGGCTTCGCGGTGCTCGCCATCGGCTTCTTCGCCTTCGGGCTCTCCGGCCGCTTCGCCCACGACGGGCGGGTGTCGGTGTGGTGGATGATCGGCGGCTACGGGCTCTACTCGCTGGGGGAACTCCTCATCAGCGGGCTCGGCCTCGCCATGGTGGCCCGCTACGTCGGCCCGAAGCAGCGCGGCTTCGTGATGGGGCTCTGGTTCCTGGCCAGCGGCATCTCCCAGTACCTGGGGAGCTACGTGGCGAACTACGCCAGCGTGCCGGTGAACGTCACCAACCCGGTGGAGACCCTTCCACTGTACGTGAACCTGTTCCTGGGCCTGGGCGGGGTGGCGACGCTGGGCACGCTGGTGGCCATCGCCATGCTCCCGGTCATGCGGCGGCTCTCGACGCCGGCGGCCGTCACGGCGAACGGCTGACGAGCCAGGGGTGCCGCCCGGTGCGGGGCGAGGCCATCGCGCCCTACCGCACCGCGTCGGCCTGCTCGCCCGAGGAATCCTCGGCGTGCGTCGGCAGGCGCCCGTCGAAGTGCTCGGGGACGAGCACGTCGGCACCCAGGGCCGGCGCACCGGCGGTACGGGCCGCTGCGCCCCCGGCGACGATGCAGGAGTGGGGCGCGGCGTGGCGGACCATCTCGATCGCCTCCCGCGCCGCCGGCAGGTGGTCGAGGATGGAGACCGCGATCCCCACCAGCGCCGGCTTCCGCTCCACGCAGGCCACCGCGAGCTGCACCCCCGGCGTGTCGCCGCCCAGCACCTCGACCGCGTACCCTTCCAGCTCGAGGAGGTTGGCGGCGATCTGGAGACCGACGGTGTGGAACTCGCCGGGCGCGGCCGCCAGGACCGCCTGCCCGCGCCGACGCGCACCCGGGACTCCCCAGGTCTCGGGCGCCAGCAACGCAAGTCCGATCGATGCGAGCGCCGAGGCCCGGTGCTCCTCGAGGATGGTGACCTGGTGGCGGATCCAGGCCTCCCCGACCTGGCGCTGGACCTCGGCGATCCCGAGCAGCGCCACCCGTGCGCCACGCCCCTCGCGCCACGCTTCCACCGCGGCGAGGTAGGCGGCCCGGTTTCCCCGCAGCGCGGCGGTGGTCGCGTCCCACAGCTCGATCGGCTCGACGTCCACCGGTTCGTCGGAGGCGGCGACCCCCGCCTCGAGCGAGGCGATCAGGCAGCGCCGCAGCTCGGGCGCGAGCTCCAGTTCCCCCTGCTGGTCGAGCAGCGCGCGGAAGCAGGCGCCGACCGACTCGTGGGGGAGGCCGGCCGCGTCGTGGAGCTTCGCGGCGAGCCGGGCGTGCTCCCGGAAGACCGCCGGGCATCTCAGGTCGACCGCCGCCGCCAGCGCCCGGGCGTGGCCGGCGAACTCGGCCTCGCAGGCGTGGCGCTGCCCTTCCTTCCGCGCGCGCAGGGAGGGCGTGCCAGCCAGGACGGCCTCCGCAACGGCATGGGCCCGGGCCATGACGGCCGAGGCCACCTGTGCGTCGACACGCGGTCGCATGGTGCACCTGTGAAAACCCTAGATCGTCCCGGCGAAGATGGCCACCCGCCTCCAGGCCCGCTCGAACCCCTGCAAGTCGAAGCCCGTTCCGGAGGACATCCAGTCGAAATGAGGAGGAACGTGGGTGGGCTGGTCGTAGTGGCCCAGGATGTCGTGGTGGTCGGCCCAGGCCGCCGCCAGCAATTCCCCGTGGATCTGGGAGAGGGTGGGCACGATCCCGTCGTTGGCGGCGGCATCGGGGATCCGTCCGTAGGCCCGGCGGAGGACGGCGGCGTGCTCCCGGTTTATCGGGGGTAGCGACCCATCCGGGGTGGCCGAGGAGAGCCGGTAGAGCGCCACGAAGAGGGCGTGGGTCACCTGGTGCGAGGCGTCGAGCCCGGCGCCCCAGAGCGACCGGAGGCCGGGGGCACGCGCCCGCGTCACCACCGACCCGTAGCGGAGCCCGGGCCGGTCCTGCGTGGAGGCGTTGAAGACCTCCATCCCCGCCGGCGAGATCTGGGAGACGAGCCCCTGGTCGCTGCGGACGCCCTCCAGGAACTGCTCGACGGCGCGCCGTCGCTCCCCTTCGAAGTCGCCGAGCAGCTCGAGGAAGATCTGGTCGACCGCACCGGAGGGGCGGGAGCGCGGGTTGCGCAGCAGCCGCGCCAGCTTGAGACCCACGGTGATGGGGAGCTTGCCGGTGCGGAGCGTGTAGATCGAGACCAGCGAGAGCAGCCGCAGGAACTGCTGCCCGAACATCCCGCCGAAGTACTGCGCGAGTGGCGTTCCCCGGTGCGGCGTCGAGACGGTGACCACGGTGCGCACGGCGCGGGCGCAGCGCTCCACGTCGGCGGGCGTGGGGAGCACCGCACCCGGGGTGACGAGCAGCCGGGCGTCGAGCCCGCCGCTCGAGTGGCCCACCAGGGTGACGTGCCCGGGCGACTCGTCGAGGAGCGTGGCGAGCGCCTCGCAGAGGAGCGCCGCGCGCCGGGTGAGCGAGGCGGTGGGCTCGGTCCGCGCCACCCGGACCTCGCCGTCGATCCCGAGCGCCGGCCCCCTCTCGGCGAGGAAATTCCGGACGTGGCCGAAGTAGGTGAAGTCGCCGAGGTTGGCGAAGCCGAAGAAGCCCGGGACGAGGAGGATGTGGTGCGGTCGGCCCACGGGATCAATCTATCGCGTCGCGGAGCGCGTGGATGTCGACCTTCGGGGCCCACGATCGATCCCGGCCGGGTCGCGAACCCGATCAGGCCTCTTGCGCCCGATCACGGCGACCCTGCGCCGGTCCGGTATGGTCGCGCCTCTCCACCGGAACGGGAAGCGGGGCGGAAATGGGGTCTTCGTCGAGGAAGGGCTGGGGCGTCACACTGGCGGGCATCGGGCTGAACCTCGCCCTCGGCATCCTCTACGCCTGGTCGATCTTCTCGAAGCAGCTCACCGAGCCGGTGGCGCGCGGCGGCTTCGGCTGGACGCGCACGCAGGCCACCCTGCCGTACACCATCGCCATCGCCTGCTTCGCGATCATGATGGTTCCGGCCGGACGGCTGCAGGACAAGCTGGGGCCGCGGATCATCGCGAGCATCGGGGCCGTGCTCACCGGCATCGGCCTCGTGGTGGCGAGCTTCGCCTCCCCTTCCGCCGCCTGGCCGGCAGCGGTGGGCTTCGGCCTGCTCGCCGGCACGGGCTTCGGCCTGGGGTACGCCGCGGCGACCCCGGCCGCGGTGAAGTGGTTCCCGCCCCAGAAGAAGGGGCTCGTCACCGGGCTCGTGGTGGCTGGCTTCGGCCTGGCTCCGGTCTACATCGCCCCGCTCTCCAAGTGGCTGCTGGCCACCCACGGCGTGGCCTTCTCGTTCCGCGCGCTGGGCGTCGCCTTCTTCGTGGTCACGCTCGTGCTCGCGCAGTTCATCGTCAATCCAGAGAGACCGCTCAACGTGGCCGCACCGGGCTCGGCGGCGGCCAAGGCGGCCAGTCCAGACGCCACCTGGCGCGACATGATCCGCACCGCCGATTTCTGGCTGCTCTGGTTCCAGTACGCCTTCGGCGCCACCGCCGGCCTCATGATCATCGGCCACCTGGCCAAGATCGTGGCCGCCCAGTCGAACAACGCCATCCAGACCGGCTTCGTCTTCGTG
>CAIVAR010000024.1 GCA_903904005.1 uncultured Anaeromyxobacter sp. | reverse complement strand
CGCCTTCACTGAGCGGATTGGCCCTGCGTCCCCCTCATGCGCTGACGGTTGGGGCGAAGAACCGCCTCAAAATCACCGGAGGGCGCCCGGGTGCCCGGTGATTCCGGTGATCTGGGGGCCCCACCTCCCCGGTGGTGACACCCCCGGAGCGCGATGTTCCGCGACCTGTCGAGCCAGCTCAGGCTGGGCATCTCGGCGCAGAGTCCGACGTACTCCCCGTCCTCTTCCGACCAGGCGATCCGGTAGGTGTACTTCTCGGCGAGCAGGTCTTCGATGCTGTTGCCCATCGTGATAATGGTGCCATTAATGGCACCATTTGTCGAGGGCCAGGGGACGGGGGGACGGGGTTCTGGCGAGACCGAATCGTCCGCCTCGGCGACCGAACGGTCCGCGGTTCGTACCACCCGCCCGCCCCACCGTGCCTGTTCTCCGTATCCCTGGACGGCCCCGGATTCGCAGGTACGCACGGGGCATGAACGCCCCCTCCCCTGCCCTTCTCGTTCGTGACGAGCTGCCCCAGACCGAAGGACTCCAGCGTGCCAGGGAGTCGTCCCTCCACCTCGCGAGTCTGCTCCGTCACGAGCACGACGGGCGGGGCGAGTTCCTCCTGGCCCTGGCCGAGTTCGACCGGGACCGGCTCTGGGAGCAGCTCGGCTACCCGAGGCTCTTCCCGTACCTGCACCACGAGCTCAAGCTGTCGAACGCCGCGGCCTGGTACCGGAAGGTGGCGGCGCGGCTCATCCAGCGATTCCCGGAGGTGGTGGGGCCGGTCCGGGAGGGAAAGCTCTGCCTCACGGCCATGGCCGACCTGGCCCGGGTCATGAACGAGGAGAACCGCGGGTACATCATGCCCCGGTTCTTTTACCTGTCGAAGCGGGAGGCTCGCGCGGTGGCGGTGGAGATCCTGCCCGCCGAAGTGGTGCCGCGCCGCGATGTGGTGACGGGGATGCCTGGGTCAGATTTGCCTGGGTCATCTCTGTTTCGTCCGGGCGAAACGGCGATGACCCACCCCGAAAGCGGGGACGCGATGGCGGCGCCCGGCTCGGCCGGTCCGCCGAACGGGCCTCCGGTAGGCTCGCCGCCTTCGGCGGCCGTCGCGGCGACGCCGGACCCGCGGGACCCGCCCCCTGCCCCACGAAGCGCCCTCCCCGCAACCTCCACCGAACCCCTCACCGCGGAACTGTGCCGGCTCCACCTGACGGTCACGAAGCGCTTCCTGGTGAAGCTCGATGCCGCGCGGGCTGGGCAATCCCACGCGCAGGCTGGCGCGACGGCTGGGGAGGTCCTCGAGGTCGCCCTCGACCTCCTCCTCGACCACCAGGCGAAACGGCGCGGCGCATCGGCGCGGCCGCAGACCAACCCCCGGGCTTCGGGGCCGAACCACGTCCCCGCCTGGGTCCGGCGCGCCGTCTGGGAGCGGGACAGGGGCAAGTGCCAGTGGCCGCGCCACGACGGCCGAAGGTGCGAGTCCACGCACCAGATCCAGGTCGACCACGTCGTCCCGCGGGCGCTGGGAGGCCCCTCGACGGTCGATAATTGCAGGCTGCTCTGCCGCATCCACAACGACCTGGCCGCGCGCCTCATCTACGGCAACGACTGGATGGACCAGTACACCTCCGGCAACGGGCCGGCCGGCGGGGCCGCGGCCTCCGCCGGGGACGGCCCCGCCTAGCGATCACCACTTCTCCGAGCCGTGGCAGCTGTTGGCGCAGGTCCGCGTCTGGCCGGTCGGGCAGCCCACGAGTGAGGCCACGTTGTTGCACTTGTAACCAGCCTGGGTTCCGAGATTCGACTTGCCGTTGTTGTGGAAGGCCGGGATCGTCACGCTGCTCGTGTAGCCGGTCGGGTGGCAGGCATCGCAGCGACGGTTCTTGTGGTCGGAGATGGTGTGCTTGCCGGTGGCTGGCGGGTCGCCATGGCAACCCGTGCATCCGCCGCCGTCGGCCTTGCCGTTGATGTGGCCTCCTGCCTGCTTGATCGTCCCATCGGCGTTCACCGACTGGGGGTGGCACTGGAAGCAGCTCACCGCCGTGGGCGTCCCGGAGAAGGCCGGGTGGCCGGTCGGTGGCATCCCGTGGCAGGAGGTACAGGCCAGCGCCGCCGTGCTCGTCCAGGTGGGCGTCGCGTTGGAGCCGGTGACGGCGTTGAAGATGAACTTGCCGTGGCAGTACGTGGCGGAGCAGCCGGCCGTGCCGGCGCTGAAGGCGGGCGCGGCGCCACCGGTCTTCGACAGGGTGCCGAACACGACGACGGTTGCGGGCGGGCTCGTCGCGTGGGCCGAGTCGACGGGCACGACGTGGCACTCGGCGCACGCAATGGGCGCCATGAGGTAGGTCGCCACCGTCGGGTTCATGTGCCCCAGGTGCGCGCCGACCGCGTAGGCGGGTGAGCCCGCCGGGGCCACCGGAGGCGCCGAGGTGAGGTTCACGTCGGTTCCGGCGAGGTTGGCCTTGCGGGTGGCATCCCCGTGGCAGGTGGCGCAGCCCACCGCCGAGGTGTCGTCGAGCCCGTTCATGTGACCGCGATCGGTCAGGTTGATGGTCCCGTCGGCGTTCACCGCCTTGGGGTGGCATGCGTTGCACGAGGCCGCGGTGACCGGTGCGACGACCGCGACGTGGCCGGTCGGGGGCATGCCGTGGCAGGAGGTGCAGGTCATGGCCGTCGGGCTCGTCCAGATGGGCGTCGCGTTCGAGCCCGTGATGCCGCCGAAGGAGAAGTTGCCGTGGCAGTAGGAGGCGGCGCATCCGGCGGTGCCGGCCGTCCAGGTGGGCGACACGCCGCCGGTCTTGGCGAGGGCTCCGAAGACCACCTTCTGCGCGGGTGGGCTGGTGGCGTGCGTCGAGTCGGCCGGAACCGAGTGGCACTCGGTGCAGGCGATCGGGCCCATGAGCGCGCTGGCCGCGGTCGGATTCAGGTGCCCGAGGTGAGCGCCGACCGCGTAGGCGGGAGCGCCGGGAGACGCGACGGGGGGTGCGGAGGGCAGGTTGACGTCGACACCGGCGAGGATCCCATTGCGCGTGGCATCGCCGTGGCAGGCCGTGCACCCGAGCAGAGCCGTGTCGGCCTGCCCGTTCAGGTGACCCCTGGCGACGAGGTTGAGCGAGCCGTCGGCGTTGAACGCCCTGGGGTGGCAGATCGAGCAGGAGGCCGCGGTCACCGGAGCGGCGACGGCGACGTGGTTCGGCGGCGGCATGCCGTGGCACGAGGTGCAGGTGAGCGGCGCCGTGTTGGTCCAGATCGGCGTGGCGTTCGCCCCGCCGATCCCGTTGTAGGAGAAGTTGCCGTGGCAGTACGACGTCGAGCAGCCGGCCGAGCTCGCGCTCCAGAACGGCACGGCGCCGCCGGCCTTGGAGAGCGTCCCGAATACGACCCGCTGCGCCGGTGGACTGGTGGCGTGCTTCGAATCAGCCGGCACCACGTGGCACTCCGCGCAGGCGATGGGGGCCATCACCGCGCTCCCGGCGACCGGGTTCACGTGGCCGAGGTGCGCGCCGACCGCGTAGGCGGGGGCGTTGGGGGAAGCGACCGGGGGTGACGAGGCGAGGTTCAGGTCGGTGTCGGCGAGGTTGCCCTTGCGGGTGGCGTCGCCGTGACAGCTCGCGCACCCGAGGGAGACCGCGTCCACCTTCCCGTTCAGGTGTCCCTTGTCGACCCTGTTGATGGTGCCGTCTGCGTTCACCGCGGAGGGGTGGCACTTCGAGCAGGAGGCCGCGTCGGTGGGAGCCGCCACCGCGAAGTGGCCGGTGGGCGGCATGCCGTGGCAGGAGGTGCAGTTGAGGGGCGAAGTGTCGCTCCAGAGCGGCACGGCCAAGGAGCCGGTGACGCCGCTGAAGTTGAACTTGCCGTGGCAGTAAGTGGCCGAGCAGCCCGCGGTCGTGGCGACCCATGCAGGAGCCGCCCCACCCGTGGCAGAGAGCGCCCCGAACACGACGCGCTCGGCGGGTGGGTAGGTGGCGTGGACCGAGTCGGCCGGCACGATGTGGCACTCGGCGCAGGCGATCGGTGGCATGAGCCATGTCGCCACGGTGGGGTTCACGTGGCCGGCGTGGGCGCCCGCCGCGAAGGCGGGAGCGCCGGGGGAGGCGACGGGGGGAGCCGACGTGAGGTTCAGGTCCGTCCCGGCGACGTTGGCGACCCTGCCCGGATCGCCGTGGCAACTCGTGCACCCCAGAACCGCGACGTCGGACCTCCCGTTCAGGTGGCCCCGGTCGATCAGGTTGAGCGAGCCGTCGGGGTTCACCGACGTGGGGTGGCACATGGAGCAAGACGACGCCGTGACGGGCCCGGCGACGGCGAGGTGGCCGGTGGGCGGCATGCCGTGGCAGGAGGTGCAGGTGAGCGCCGTCGTGTCGGTCCACACTGGCGTGGTCGTCGTGCCGGAAACGCCGTTGAAGTTGAAGTTGCCGTGGCAGTAGGACGCGGCGCAACCGGCCGTCCCGGCCGTCCAGGTGGGCACCGCGCCGCCGGACGTGGAGAGTGGTCCGAAGACCACCTTCTGCACGGGCGGCCGGGCCGCGTGGGCGGAGTCGGCGGGAACGACGTGGCATTCGGCGCAAGCGATGGGGCCTCGGAGCGCCGTCGGGGCACCGGGGTTCACGTGGCCGAGGTGCGCACCCGTGGCGTACGCCGGAGCGCCCGGTGATGCCGCCGGCGGAGCCGACGTGAGGTTCAGGTCGGCGCCCGGGAGGCTCCCGGTCCGCTTCGGATCGCCGTGGCACTGGGTGCAGCCGAGCGCCGCCACGTCGGCGATCCCGTTCAGGTGCCCTCCCCCGGCCACGATGTCGCCCGCCGCGTCCACCGACTGCGGATGGCAAGCGCTGCACGAGGCCGCCGTGACCGATCCGGCGAGCGGAGGGTGGCCGGTGGGGGGCATGGCGTGGCAGGACGCGCAGGTGAGCCGTGCGGTGTCGGTCCAGAGGGGCGTGGCATTCGAGCCGGACACCCCGTTGAAGCTGAAGTTGCCGTGGCAGTAGGAGGCGGCGCAGCCCAGGCTGCCGGCGACATACGTCGGAACCGCGCCCCCCGTCCTCGCGAGCGGCCCGAAGGCGACCTTCTGGGGGGGTGGCTTCGTCGCGTGGCTGGAGTCGGTGGGAACGACGTGGCACTCGGCGCAGGCGACGGGACCCATGATGGCCGGAACGGCCAGGGGGTTCAGATGGCTGAGGTGGGCGCCGACGACGGAGGCCGGGGCGCCGGGAGACGCCACGGGTGGCGCCGACGCCAGGTTCAGGTCCGTGCCCGGAACGTTGCCCTTGCGCCCTGCTTCGCCGTGGCAACTCGTGCAGCCCAGCTCGGCCACGTCCGACTTCCCGTTCATGTGGTTGCCGCCGGACACGATCTTGCCCGCGGGGTCCACCGACTGCGGGTGACAGGTGGCGCAGCTGGCGGCGGTGGTCGCGCCGGGGAAGGGCGGATGCCCGCTGGGAGGCATCCCGTGGCAGGAGGTGCAGGTGGCGGGAGTGGTGTCGGTCCAGACGGGCGTGATCGTGGACCCGGTCACGCCGTTGAAGTTGAAGTTGCCGTGGCAGTAGGACGCCAGGCATCCCGCGCTTCCGGCCACCCAGGTCGGCGTCGCGCCGCCGGCGCTGGCGAGCGCCCCGAAGACGACCCGCTGGGTGGGCGGGCGGCTGGCGTGGACGTTGTCGGTGGGCACGGTGTGGCATTCGCTGCAGCTGAGGGGATCCATGACCGCCGTTGCCGCCGCGGGGTTCATGTGGCCGAGGTGCGCGCCCGTCGCGTACGCGGGCGCGCCGGGGGGCGCGATCGGCGGAGCCGACGCGAAGTTCACGTCCACGCCGGGGAGGTTCGAGGCCCGGCCCGCGTCGCCGTGGCAGCTCGTGCAGCCGAGGGCCGCCACGTCGGACTTCCCGTTCAGGTGACCCGCGTCGACCTGGTTGAGCGATCCGTCGGGGTTGAACGCGAGGGGATGGCAGCTCGCGCAGGAGGCGGCGTTCGCCGGCTGGGCGACCGCGAGGTGTCCGGTGGGAGGCATCCCGTGGCAGGAGGTGCAGCCGATCGGCGCGGTGTCGGTCCACGTCGGGGTGGCATTCGAGCCCGACACCCCGTTGAAGCTGAAGTTGCCGTGGCAATAGGAGGCCGCGCAGCCGGCGGTCCCGGCCACGAACGTCGGGGCCGCACCGCCCGCGCGGGAGAGCGCGCCGAAGACGACACCCTGCGGCGGGGGCGTCTTCGCGTGCTTCGAATCGGCTGGCACGGGATGGCACTCGCTGCAGGCGATGGGCGCCATGAGCACCGTTTCGGCCGTGGGATTCACGTGGCCGAGGTGGGCCCCCGAGGCATAGGCCGGCGCGCCGCCGGGCGCGGCGGGAGGTGCCGACACGAGGTTCACGTCGGTGCCCGGCAGGTTCCCCGTGCGCGCCGGATCTCCGTGGCAACTCGTGCATCCGAGCGCCGCCACGTCGGCGAGGCCGTTCAGGTGAGCTCCGGCGAAGACGATGCGTCCATCGGCGTCCACCGACTGGGGATGGCAGGCGCTGCACGAAGCCGGCGTGCTCGTCCCGGCGAGCGGAGGATGACCGACCGGCGGCATCCCGTGGCAGGAGGTGCAGGTGGCAGGCGCCGTGTCCGTCCAGACGGGCGTGACGGAGGCGCCGGTGACCCCGGAGAAGGAGAAGTTGCCGTGGCAGTAGGTGGCCGAACAGCCGGCGGTCGCAACGGTCCAGCTCGGCGATGCGGCCCCGGTCGTGGAGAGTGGCCCGAACACGACCTTCTGGGCGGGCGGGGAGATGGCGTGGGTGTCGTCCGAGGGAACGGCGTGACATTCCGCGCAGGCGATGGGCAGCATCACCCCGGTCGAGGCGAGCGGGTTCACGTGGCCGAGATGCGCGCCGGCTGCGGAGGCGGAGGCGCCGGGCGAGACGACGGGCGGCGCCGAGGTCATGAAGAGATCGGTGCCGGCAACGTTGGCGACACGGGCCACGTCGCCGTGGCACGCCGTGCAGGAGCCGCCCTCGACGTCCAGCTTCCCGTTCATGTGAAGGCCGCCGGCGACGTTCACCTTCCCGTCGGGGTTCACGGTCCCGGAGTGGCAGATGTTGCAGCTCCTCGGGTCGGCGCCGTTCGCGACCGCCGGGTGGCCGGCGGGAGGCATCCCATGGCAGGAGCTGCAGGTGACGGCGGGGTCGTTCCACCGGACGATCGCGTGGGTGCCCTCAACGCCGCGAATCGCGAAGTTTCCGTGGCAGCTGACGTTGCTGCAGGTCTTCGTCACCGGGTCGTAGGTGGCGCCGGCCGCACGGACCACCGGGTCCTGCGAGAAGTCGACGGCGAATCCCGTCGGGGAGTGGCACGAGGCGCAGGTCATCCCCGCGGCGACGGTTCCTCCGCGGAGGTGGCTGGAGTGGCTGACCCCGGACGGCACTGGAACCGACGACGAGGCCTGGGAGCCACTGCCGCCACATCCGCTGGCGAGGGAGGCGAGGAGAACCGAGGCGAGGACGGGGGCCACGAAAGGCTTTTGCATGCCCCCATGGTTTAGTCACATGAACAGGGTACGCGCCACGCCATGCGGGAAATATTCCGTCTATTTCTTCGCACGCCATTGTGAGTCTATTATGCCGTTATTACTTAGATATTCATCATCTGGTGCTGTAAGGAAATAGCGCACAGACGAATGGGGTGAAGAACCCGCTCCGGAGAACGATCTGACCCTTTAGGGGTAGTCACTCGAACTCCTTGACGAGCCCGTCGAGCGAGATGCGGCTCTCGTCGAAGTACTCGGTCTCGAGGTTCATGGGAGCGACCGGCGACACGCCGATGACCTTCCCGCCCACGTAATTGGCGCCACCGCCCACCCGGGTCCCGAGCTGGTAGGCCCAGCGCCTCGACCCGCGGACCTGGATGTAGCCCGGGTCCATGTCGCGTCGCAGGGTGAGCGGGATGGTGATGAACGCACCCGCGACGGTGAAGTCGCTCTTGGTGAAGAAGAATCCGACCTGGGTGTTCCCGAACCAGCGGGAGAGCTCGACGCTCACGCCGACGTCGTCGCCGACGAACTTCCCGGCCTGGATGGACCCGACGAGGTCGAGCGGGGGGAAGCGGTAGCGGATGGAGCCGGTCACGGACCGGTGCTGCACGTAGTCCTGGTCCCAGAGCCAGGCTCCCTGGACGCCGATGGCGAGGTCGCCGTTCCCCACCGCCCACATGACCTCGCCGAGGCCGCCTGCGTAGGAGGTGGCGTAGAGCCCTCCTCCGACCATCGCCATCACGCCGTGGCCGAGGCCGAGAGTCTGCTGGAGGAGCGCGTACTGCATCGCCGGCGCGGGCCGCAGGAAGGCGAGCCCGGCCCCGTCGGCCATCCCCGACGACCACAGGAACGGGATGTCGGCCTGCACGAATCCGACGAGCCCGGGCCAGAAGGGGAGGATGAACTGGGGGCGGAAGGAGAGGACGAAGTCGAACAGGCCGGTCTCGGTTCCCACCCAGGTCCGGAGTCCGGGCGCGAGCACCAGCTGCGAGTGGAGGAACACGCGGTTCCGTGGAGACGGTGAGGCCCAGACCGCCGGCCGCTCCGGCGGGGTGAGCGAGAAGCTGGTCGTCGCAGGGATGAACCGGCCGCCGGCCGGGCGGTTCCCCGGGAACTCCATCTCGGCGAGCCGCAACCCGTGGCGCTTCAGGACCACCGTGACCGGCTCCGCCGCCACGGCGCTCCGCTCGATCTCGCGCATCACGACGTAGAGGCCGTCGGACTGGTCGTAGTTGTAGCGGTCGTTCTCGTACTCGACGACGATCCGGTCCCCTTGCCGGCCGACGCGGACCTCCTCGAAGCCGTCTTCCACGAGCGCGTCCTCGAGACGTGCCAGGCCCGCGTCGGCGATGGGAAGTGCGGGAGGTGTCGGTGCGGGAGGTATCGGCGCCGGCGGTTCGTCGGGAACTGGAGGAACGTACGGTGGCGTCCGCTTCCCGTCCGGGTCCTGGCTCCACCAGAGCGGGATCTCGAGCGTCGCCCCCCAGGCGAAGGTGACCGGGCTGCGGGTCACGGCGCTCGAGAAGATGCCGCCTATCCGGATCGGGACGCCGATGAGGGGGTCGAGGGAAACGGAGGCCTTCGCCCCGACGTGGATGTCCTTGGTGTCCCAGTCGCCCACGATCTCGACGCCGTCGACCACGCTCAGCGACAGTCCTCCGAACACGCCCTGCATCCGGCCCGGACCGCTGCCCCAGCCGACCGTTCCGTCGAGGCGCCACAGCCTGGCGCTCGCGACGACGTACCAGGTCCGGAAATGGTCGGCCGTGCCGCCGATGGACTGCCCGCCCGCCGCAAACGCCACGGGGATTCCCGGGAAGATCAGGTCGAGCGGGACCTGCAGCTTGAGGTTGGCGGAGAGATCGCTGCCCGCTCCAACCCAGTCCGTGTCCACCGCCGAAGCTTCCAGGTACCGGAGGAAGCCCAGGGTGATCGCATAGCGGGTCGCACCGGCGAAGAGGCCGGGGTCCCCGGGCTGTCCAACGAGAAGCATCATCCGCCCCGATTCCTCGACCCACGCCGACGGGGTCCGGAGCAGGCCGGTGTAACCCTCGAGGGACGGGCTCGCGCCCCTGGCGGGAGCGGGTGCGGAGAGGGCCAGGAGTGCGGCGGCTGCAATTACAGGTGAAAGCCGATCCCGTGAGGGACGACGCGAGATTTCGCGGTCACTTCCGATCACTCGGTCGTCGTTGCAGGTCATCGACCCTTCCGGGTAACAGACTACTTAGTTCCAGGTGGCGGTGGTACATTTCCACGCTCGGTACTCGACCCGCAGAGGAGATTCATGATGACGCTATCAGTCAGCAGGCCCCGCGCACTCGCACTCATGCTCCTGTCGCTGGGCACACTCCAGGCGTGCAAGAGCACCACGACAGAGCAGATCAACCCGCCGCCTCCGGTTCCCGTCCTGGCGCGCCCGGTTTCGGTCCTCGTCATCGACAGTGCCAACAACCTCCCGATTCCCGCGGCGGCGGTCATCACGGTTCGTGACACGTCCGGCAACCTCTCGACGGTCACCCAGAACCGCGCCGGCGTGGCGACCGCGGCCTTCACCACCAGCGGCGGGACGGCGATCTTCCAGATCGCGTCCACCGCGGCCCTTCCCCAGAGCCTCGTCGCCGTCGTGACGGCGACCGGCTACGCGACGACGAGCCACAACTTCACCGTCGCCACGAGCGCGGGGATCGAGACCTCCGCGGCCGTCGTGAAGATCCTCGACCCGCCCGCGGGCGTCACCGCGACCCAGGCCTCCGCCGGCACGGCGAATCCTGGCGGAACGACCGACGCCGCCGTGACCGTCCAGACGAACCCCGAACCGACGACCGGGGGAACGGCCTCCGTCACCATCCCGGCCAAGACGACGGTCACCGCCAAGGACGGGGCGCCGCTCACCGGAGCCCTCACGGCGGTGGTCGTGTACTACAACCCGGTCGACGTGACCTCCCTGAACAACTTCCCAAGCGGCTTCAGCGTGGACATCCCCGGTGAGGGCCAGGGCTCGTTCCTCACCGTCGGATTCAACTCCGTCCAGATCGTCGACTCCAGCGGCCGCCTGGCCTCGAATTTCAACCAGCCGATCGCGATCGCCCAGGCCATCCCCGCCGGGACGGTGAACCCGCTCACCGAGATCCCGATCGCCGTGGGCGACCCGATCCCGTTCTGGAGCTACGACACCGCAAGCGGCAAGTGGCAGTCGGAAGGCAACCTGATCGTGGCGCAGGGTCCGTCGGGCCTCCTCGCCACGGGCGAGGTGACGCACCTCTCCTACTTCAACCTGGGCTGGTTCCAGCCCCAGGTCGCCTGTGCGGTGTCCCCCACTCTCACCATCGCCGGCAACGCGGCGGGCCGCCCCATCGACATCTGGATGATCACCGCCGGCTACGAGAACACGATCGCGATAGGCCTGACCGCCTCGTCGATGAAGCTCACCGACTTCCCCTCGCCCGTCAAAGGGTTTCTCTACGCGTACTATCAGGGCAGGCAGGTCGGCACGCTCGCCTTCACCAACCTGTGCGCCCCTTCCGTGGGCCCCTTGAACGTGACCGTGCCCCCCTTGCCCCCCGCGACCCTCGGGGTCACCGTGCAGAAGGCCTGCACCGAGGATCCGACCAAGACCAGCACCGTAGGGTCGGCCTCCGTCACGGTGTGGGGCGTCCTCGCCCTGGGCGGGCCGGAGGAACTCCTCGGCAAGGGGCTCACCAACGGTGAGGGCCTTCTCACCATCCCCAACCTGCCTCACGGCACGCCGCTCACCGTGAAGACCTCGGTGGGCGGGACGCCGGTCTTCGCGGACAAGAGCATCACGCTGGTGAGCGGCCAGACGAGCTCGCTGACCATCTCCGCATCGGTCACCTGCCAGCAGACCGGCGCAGGCGGCTAGAAGAAGACCGAAGCGTGCACACCGAAGCCGCCGGCGGTCCATCCGCTGGCGGCTTCGACGTTTCCGGATACCCCCACCTCGCCGATGCCGAGGCGCCAGGTGGCCTGCAGGTCGAAGCCGGCGGACTGGCCAGAGTACGGGGAGTAGAGGTTCTGCGAGAATCGGTCGCGAAGGAACACGTCGCCGCGGATGAGCAGGCGGGCGTCGAGAAGGTCGGCGGCGGCGTACAGGAGAAACTCCCGCCCGTTGCCCCCCATTCGATGGCCGAGTGGCAGGTTGCCCGCCGTCCAGGGGTAGTAGGTATGCGTGTACCACCGGAGGGGTTGGTCGGGCGACCGGCAGAAGGAACTGTCCGTCCGCTCCTTGCAGATCTCCCCGAAGAAGCTCACCTCGAGCCCAACGGCGACCTCCGGAGCGAAGGGCAATGCCGGGACGAAGATGCCGGCATCGATGCCCGGTGCCTGCATCCAGGCGCCGCCGTTGTCGTCGGTTCCCCAGTCACCGTAGATGGTGATGGGGACCCAGTCCTCGGTGGGCAGACGCCAGCGGCCTGACAGGGAGAAGATGTTGTTGGGATAGCCGTTGTTCATGTACCCGGCCCCCTGGTAGGTGATGGCGCGGAAGAAGTCGCTGACAGTGAACGGCTGCCCGGCGATCTGTTCCCACGTCGAGCCGCCCATCATCATGCCGCTCTGCAGGCCGAAGGTGAGCCGCGGCACGGGCTGGTATTGGAGCGACCATTCCCAGATCAGTGACGTCGCGGGTTGCGTCAGCACGCCCACGCGGGCGAGCGAGACGTCGAGCGCGACGAGGCCGATGTAGATGTCGAGCGGCCGGTAGATCTGGAAGGCGACCCGGTCGTGGAAGGCCTCCCCGCCGAACATCACGCCGCCTCCGGGGGCGGCGAAGCCGGACTGGGCGGGGGCGCGCCCGACCGAGAGTGACACCGGACCGACGCCGGCCACGAGTTCGCCGGCCCACTTCACCTGCCAGGTCGTGCCCACCGGCGCCACGAGCAGGGCGAGGTGGTCGGAGAGCGCGCCGGCCGCCTGGACCTCGAGGAACGGGGTCGAGTCCTTCGGCGGCGTGAGCGACCACGTCTCCGGCGGGACGGCCGCCGGCTCGGGAGACACGGCGGCGTATTCGTACCCCACCGACGCCTGCCCCCCGATGAACCTCAAGAGCCCCTTCTCGTCGATGCCGCGCCACTCCTGCTGGAACTTCTCCTTCCAGCCCTTCGCCACGGCGGCCATGGCCGGCCGCTCCTTCTCGGCGCGGCGCGCCCCCTCGTCGAGCGCTGCCCAGACCATGTACATCGGCGCGGCCTGGTTGGCAGGGAGCCAGCCGGTCACGAGCCCCACCCCGTCGAGCCGTGCCGCGGCCCGGACGGCCCAGTGCTCGGGCGGGAGAAGCGGCGAAACGCCGTACCTCGGCAGCTCGTCGGCAGCGCCCCAGGTGGCCCACGCCGCGGTGGGGATCGCAGCGGGGAAGACGGTGAGCGCGAGGAGCAGCGGGAGGAGCCTGGGTTGCCTCACGCTGGAATCCTCGTCCGGGAGGAGATGGCCGACGCCGATGCGAGCACGAAGAGCAGCGCAGCGGCGAGAGAGAGGGAACCGGAGAGGCCGTCGACCCCGAGGAAGGCGACGAGCAGCCCCCCCGCCACGATGGCGATGCCGTCGAGCAGCGCGGAGCGGCTCCGGCCGAAGAGGAGGAAGGCCTCGAGGAGCACCACCCCCCCGCCGAGGAGGAGCTGCACGCCGCGGCGGTGCATGGCCGCCCGCAGCGCGTCCTGGTTCGCGACCCCGACCGCCACGGCGAGGAGCACGGCGCCGACGGCCAGGACGAGCACGCCCCCGGCCGCCGCGTCCTTCACCCGGCGTGCCTCGTCCCGCAGCTCGCGGGTGTGCAGGTCGACGAGCGCCTCGAGCGCGCTGTTCCACATCTCCGCGGCGACGACCAGCGCCACCGCGAAGAGGAGCGCCATCCGGGAGGGGACGGGCATCGCCACCTCGGCGCCCAGCAGCCCCACCGCCGTCCCGCAGAGGACGTGGATCTTCATGTTCCGCTCCCCCGCCGTGACCTCGACGAGTCCGCGAAGGGCGTGGCCGAAGGAGAGGAGGATGCCGGAGGGCATGGGCGGGCTATCCTACCAGCCGGGCGCGAAGGCGGTACCTGGCGCCGCGGGTGGTTCCCGTGCGTACGAGGAACGGCGCCGTCGCGAGGTCGCGGGTGGCCTGGCGGCGCGAAGCGCGCCCCCGCAACGCCTCCAGGTAGTCACCGAGGGTGAACTCACCTGGCCGCTCGGCTATCCGCTGCAGCATGTTCATCCGCTGGGGTCGCGCCAGGGTGCCGTGAGCGTCCGAGCCGAGTTCCTTGGCGATGGGCTCCTCGCGGGACACGAATCCCCAGCGAAGGTACTCGGCGAGCGACTCCTCCGAGTCGCGGCGTGCGAGCGCGCCGGCAAAGGCACGGGTACCCAGGAAGAAGCGCTCGTTGGCGGCCGGCCTCACGCCGGCGAGGACGAAGGCAGCGACGTCGTCCAGTTCCGCGGACCCCGCCAC
Organism: uncultured Anaeromyxobacter sp.; assembly: GCA_903904005.1. GTDB lineage: Bacteria > Myxococcota > Myxococcia > Myxococcales > Anaeromyxobacteraceae > CAIOAK01. The sequence goes on along the minus strand of CAIVAR010000024.1, from coordinate 37,050 downwards.
GAGACGAGCGAACTCGAAGGCGACTCCCAGGGTCGCTGGCCAGCGCGCCCCGGCCAGCGCCCGGCGGAGCTTGAGCGGGTCGAACCGGTCGTAGTGCCGGGCGAGCAACTCCACGAGCGCCCAGAGAAGGCGCGGCTCCTGTCGCGAGGACTGCGCCGCCAGGACCAGCAGCTCCTCGGGCAAAGGCTTCCCGAAGCGCCAGGGGACGTGCCTCCCCTCGACCCGGGCGCCGATGGCATCGAGCTCGGCGTAAAGGCGCGGGATCTCGCGAGCCTCCAGCGGCACGGCTCCCAGCTTGATCATGCGCCGCCCCCGAGGTCGTCGAGAAAGTCGCCGCCATCCCTCGCGCCCTTGATGCCCTTCTCGATGAGGGCCTGGATCCGGGCATCCACCAGGCCGAGGTCCGGGTTCTTCCGGAGGAGCGCCCGGGCGTGACCGACGTCCTTCTCGCGGCCCGCGAAGCACTTCATGATGAGCAGGTCCTCCACCCCGAGCGCCATGACCCTCAGCTGCTTGCCGGCGAACACTTCCTTGAGCCGGGACGCGTAGTCGGAGGGCAGCACGTAGGTGAAGGTCTCGAAGTAGGGATTCAGCCAGTCGAACGGAAGCCCGACCTCGCTCGCGACCTCCCGCAGCAGGGGCGCGATGTCGTCGAGGTGACCTCTGGCCGTGTAGGCATCGACGTCGCGTGTCCGGACCTGGATGCCGTGGGCGAGGAGCATCGCCGTGCCGTCACCGACGACGAGCGTGACCGGCGCCCTGAGCCGCGCGTCGAGGGCCCGGAAAGCCGCCGCCAGGGAAGGCCGATCGAGATGGGGGTGGTCAGCCAATTGCGCCACGATTATACTCCGGAGTGTTCATGGCGCAATGCCCCACGGAGCGCGCCGAACGGAGGGATCCCGCCATGGAAGGCCATCTCGAAGAGGACCTCATCGACGCACCCGCGCTGCGCGGCAACCCGCTCGGGGACCCGTCGCGACGCCCGGTGTACCTCTACCGCCCGCCCGGCTTCCGCCCCGGATTGCCGGCCGTCTACTTCCTGCACGGGTTCACGGGCAGTGCCCATTCCTGGACGGGCTTCCCCGGCTTCGGTCTCACCGTCCCGGAGCGGCTCGACCGGCTCATCGCGTCGGGCGCCGTTCCGCCGGCCGTGGGGGTCTTCGTCGACGGCTGGACGGCGTTCGGCGGCAGCCAGTGGGTGAACAGCCCGGCCATCGGGAACTACCGCGACTACGTGGCCCGGGACGTCGTCGCCTTCGTCGACGGGAAGCTCGGCACCCTGCCCCGGCCGGAAGCGCGGGCGGTGGTGGGCAAGTCCTCGGGCGGCTACGGCGCGATGGTGATGGGGCGCCACCACCCGGACGTCTTCGGCCACGTCGCCTCCCACGCCGGCGACGCCGGCTTCGAGTACTGCTACCTCCCCGACTTCCCGCGCACCGCCGGCGCCCTCCTCGGCACCGACCCGGCCTCCTGGCTCGAGGCGCTGCGCCGCCGGGCCCGCGAGACCAAGATGCGCGGCGACGACCACGCCCCGCTCAACATCCTCGCCATGGCGGCGGCCTACTCGCCCCGTCCGGGCGCGCCCGCCGGCCTGGAGCTCCCCTTCGATCCGGAGACCGCGCGGCTACGGCCGGAGGTCTGGGAGCGGTGGGCGGCCCACGACCCGGTCCGGTTCGTGCCGGCGAGCCTCCCCGCCTTCCGGAGCCTGGGAAGCGTCTTCCTCGACTGCGGCACCCGCGACGAGTTCAACCTGCGCTGGGGCGCCCGCATGGTCGCCGAGTCGCTCCGCCAGGGCGGCGTCGACGTCGTCCACGAGGAGTTCGACGACGGCCACCGCGACGTGAACTACCGATACGACCGGTCGCTGGGTTACATCCTCCCGCGGCTTGCCCGGGGCTGAGGGATGGTTACGTTGGCCGCATGCGCGCGAAGACCAACCCCGTCGAGTCCCCGATTTTCCACGACTTCGTGGTCCACGGCGGCTGCGCCGTCTGCGAGGGGCCGATGACGGTCCGCGCCACCCCCGGCACGATGCGGGGCTGGTGCGGCAAGTGCGGCTGGATCTCGAAGCCGGTGGTCGTCCAGGGAAACGGCAAGGGGCAGGTCGCCGTTGCCTATCCCCCGCGCGCCGCCGCCTGACTATATTGGCGGGAATGTCCCTCACCGTGCAGTCGGGCGCGACCCTGCCCTTCGATCGCTTCTGGAAGTGGCTCCGGCACCACCCGAACTGCATCCTGCGAGCGGGAACCTCCGAGACCTGGTTCTACGACCAGGAGGACCTCCACTGGCACCTCGACGAGGGGCCGGAGCGCCATCCCTCGGTCCAGCTCGTCCGGGGCAAGCAGGTCATCGCAGAGATGTCGCTCGACGTGCGGGACGTGGTCTTCGTGCAGTCCACCCTCGACAGCGAGGAGGACGGCGAGCGTCGCTACCTCTTCGAGGTGATCGGTGGCGACCGGGCCGAGCCCTACGCCGTCTACCACTTCCTCGTCGCCCACGGTTTCGAGGAGGAGCCCCACCAGGGCGGCCTCAAGCACTGATGAGGGCGGGCTCTATCTCGAGGCCGTCACGAGCGACTTTCCCGGCCACCAGGTGAGCTGCACCTCGCCATGGAAGTTGAGCATGTTCGGCAGTCCGTCGTGGCTCCAGCGCTGGAAGATCCCGGCCACCGCCGCGAGATCGAAGGCCCCGAAGGTTCCGACGTAGCGTCCACCGCCTCCGAATTCCACGTCGGGGAAGTCCTGGCTCGGGTTGACGAACGTGGTGTAGACGTCGTTGCGGCGCGTCCGCTGGAGGTAGCCCCCGAACCAGCCGGCCTGGGAGACGACGTCCACCCCCAGATACTGCGTGGAAGCGCCGGGCCCCATCTCCGCACCCAGGATCTGCCCGCCGTTCGTGTAGCCGGTGTTGCCGGGGTGCGTGTAGTAGGAGGTCGGGTTGTCACGCCAGTAGCGGGGAGGGCGCGGGATGTCGTTGTCGCTCATCTCGGCGATCACCCGGACCCAGTAGTCGCTTCCCACGAAGACCTTCTGGAGCCCGAGCGTGTAGCCGGCCGAATGGTCCATCTCCTTGAAGAAGTCGCCCGCATCGGTCGCGCCGTCCTCCCGGGTCCACTCCGCGTATACCTCGACCCCCGCGGGCGGGAACACCCAGCGCATGTAGAGCCCGAAGAGCGTGTTGGTGTTCCGGTCGCACCCTCCCCCGCAGAGATCCGAGGCCAGGTTCACGACGGCACCGCCCACGTACAGCCCGCGCAGCCAGCGGAGCTCCAGATCGGCCGTGAAGGCTCCGAACCACCCGTTGTCCCGCGTGTAGAAGTACCTGGACCGGTTGAGCATGCCGAACCAGAGGTCGGCCTCCAGGTTTCCGATCCAGATGTCGACCGGCCGCACCGTCCCCAGGAAGGCGTGGGGGAAGCCGTCGGCGTTGTTGGTCATGAGGAGCGTGTTCTGGATCCCCGGCCCCCACCAGAGGTTCTCGGTGGAGATGCCACCGCCGAGACCGGCGTAGGAGAGCTGCACGTAGCTCTGCCCCGGCGAGAGCGTCCAGAAGTTCGCGTCCCCGAAACGCTGCGGCACGTCGAGGGCTGCACCATAGTACGGGTTGGAGTAGGGGCTCATCCCATCCCGGGTCGGCAGCAGCGCGTACGCGGCATTCTGCTGCCACGCCACGCTCGGCACGAAGGCGGCCGACAGGATCCCCCAGTTGAACTGCAGCCCGCCCGTGAGCTGCGTCGAGATCCCCTTCCCCTGCCAGACCGCTCCGTCGTTCTTGCCCGACGGGTAGGCCGTGTTCGCATACACCGACAGGGTCGCCGGCACGAGCGACAGGTCGAGCGTCCCGGGCTTCGCCTCCGGCTCCCTGCGCCCCATCGGCAGCGCCGGCCCGTCGGCGCAGAGGGCGATCTGCCGGTCGCCTGGTCGCTGGAAGAGGTCCGGACGCAGGGGCGCGGCGCCCACGTCCTCCGCCATCCGGGCCAGTTCCGCCCAGGGCGTTCCGATGCCGTAGGCCCGCAGCACATCGCCGGAGAGCTTGCAGGTAGGCCCGTTGGGATCGGCCTCGGCCGCCATCGCCACAGCGAGAAGGATCGAAGCGTACATCTCCCGACACTATCTCAAGAACGCCCTACCGGCTCGTTTCCTCCTTCAGCTTCGCGAGCCCCTTCTCGAAGTCGGGCCCGACCATCTTGTCCATGTCCATGAACAGGGCGAAGAGCTTGCCGACGAAGTCGTGCTCACCGGACATGCCCCAGGTCACCTTGGTGCCGGCCCCGTCGGGCACGAAGCTGAAGTCGGTGATGCTCGTCTGCTCCCACGGCTTGAGGAACTCGAGCTTCACCTGGACGAGCCGGTCGGGGACGAGCTCGGTGATGGTCATCCGCCCCTCCCCCACCTTGTCGTTCCCCTTCCAGTGGTACGTGGAACCCACGGTCCCGGGCGTGCCGGCGTAGTCGGTCTTCATCGCCGGATCGAGCTTCGCCCACGGCGACCAGGCCTCCCAGGCGCGGAAGTCGGCCACCTTCGGGTAGAGGGCCGCCCCGGGCGCCGCGACGACGACGCTGCGGCTGATGCGGTACTGCGTGGGCCGGGTGGCCACGTAGGCCGCGAAGAGCCCCACCACGGCAACGATCACCATCAGGATTTTCTTGAACATTTCGGACCTCCGGACACGGCGGCGACACGGCTGGAAGTGGTCAGACCCCCCTGCTATCTAACGCCTCCCCGGGGGCGCCACACCTTGTCCGACTTCGTCCATCTCCACCTGCACACGCTCTACTCCCTCCTCGACGGCGCCATCCGCATCGGCGACCTCGCGAAGACGGTGCCCGAGCGGGGCATGAGCACCGTCGCCGTCACCGACCACGGAAACCTCTTCGGCGCGGTCGACTTCTACAAGGCCGCCAAGGCCGCCGGGGTGAAGCCCATCCTGGGCATGGAGGCCTACGTCGCCGGCCCCAAGGGGCGGCAGGACCGGAGCGAGCGGGTGAGCCGCCACCTCATCCTGCTCGCCAAGAACGCCGAGGGCTGGGCGAACCTCCGCTACCTCTCCTCCATGGCCTACACCGAGGGTTTCTACTACGACCCCCGCATCGACAAGGGGCTCCTCCGGGAGCATTCGAAGGGGCTCGTCGGACTCACCGCCTGCCTGGGAGGGGAGGTGCCGCGCCTGGCCATGAAGGGGGACATGGACGGCGCCCGCGCCGCCGCCCGCGAGTACCGCGACATCTTCGAGCCGGGCAGCTTCTTCCTCGAGGTGCAGTCGAACGGCATGGCGGAGCAGGTGGAGGTGAACGCCCGGCTGGCCGAGCTGGCCGAGGGCGAGGACATCCCGCTCGTCGCCACCGCCGATGCACACTACGTGAACCGGACCGACGCGCAGGCGCACGAGGTCCTCATGTGCATCGCGTCCAACAAGACGCTGAACGACCCGCGCCGCATCCACCACAAGACCGACGGCCTCTTCATCGCCTCCCCGCAGGACATGAAGGCCTCCCTCCCCCAGTACCCGGAGGCCATCGCCAACACGGTGCGCATCGCCGAGATGTGCAACGTCGAGCTGAAGCTCGGCGGCAGCTACCTGCCCCGCTTCCAGCTCCCCGACGGCGTCACCGAGGACGACTGGCTCGGCAAGCTCGCCATCGAGGGGCTCGACCGGCGCTTCCGGGAGATCGAGGGGAAGTACCCCCACGACCGGGACGCCTACCGGCAGCGGCTCGAGACCGAGGTCGGGATCATCCGCAAGATGAAGTTCTCCGGCTACTTCCTCATCGTCCAGGACTTCATCAACTGGGCCAAGTCGAAGCAGGTTCCGGTGGGGCCGGGGCGCGGCTCCGGAGCGGGCTCCATCGTGGCCTGGTCGCTGCGCATCACCGACCTCGACCCCATCCGCTGGAACCTCCTCTTCGAGCGGTTCCTGAACCCCGAACGGGTGTCGATGCCCGACTTCGACATCGACTTCTGCCAGGACCGGCGCGACGAGGTCATCCACTACGTCGCCGGCAAGTACGGCAAGGACAACGTCGGGCAGATCATCACCTTCGGGTCGCTCAAGGCCCGCTCGGTGATCCGCGACGTGGTGCGCGTCATGGGGCTTCCCTTCGCCGAGGGGGACCGCATCGCCAAGCTCGTTCCCGAGCCGGTGCAGGGCAAGTCGAAGGCGCTCAAGGAGTGCATCGAGATCGAGCCGCGCCTCGCCGAGCTCTACGAGAAGCCCACCGTGGTCCGGGAGTGGACCGAGCCCGACGGCACCCAGCGCAAGGTGACGACGAAGGACATCCTCGACATCGCCATGGCGCTCGAGGGGCTGAATCGCCAGGCCGGCCTGCACGCCGCCGGCGTGGTCATCGCCGACAAGCCGCTCTGGGAGTACGTCCCGGTCTACAAGGACGACAAGAGCGACATGCTCGTCTCGCAGTTCTCCAAGGACGACGCGGAGAAGGCGGGGCTCGTCAAGTTCGACTTCCTGGGCTTGAAGACCCTCACCGTGGTCGACGAGGCGCTCAAGCGGGTGCGCAAGAACCACCCCGACCGGGCCACGCTCGCCGCCGAGGACATCCCCATCGACGACCCGGCGGTCTACGCCCTCATCGCCCGGGGCGACACCGACGGCGTCTTCCAGATGGAGTCGGAAGGCTTCACCAACATGGTGACGAAGATGAAGCCCTCGTGCTTCGACGACGTCATCGCCGCCGGCGCGCTCTTCCGCCCCGGCCCGCTCGACCAGAAGGTCGACGGCGGGCGCACCATGGTCGACGTCTACATCGACCGCAAGCTGGGCAAGGAGAAGGTCCGCTACCCGCACGAGAAGCTCGAGCCCATCCTCCGGGACACCTACGGCGTCATCGTCTACCAGGAGCAGGTGATGCAGATCTCGCAGGTCCTGGCCGGCTACAGCCTGGGCCACGCCGACCTGCTCCGCCGCGCCATGGGGAAGAAGAAGGCCGAGGAGATGGCCAAGGAGCGCGCGGGCTTCCTCCAGGGCTGCGTCGAGAACGGCGTCGACGAGGCGCTGGCCGGCTCCATCTTCGACATGATGGAGAAGTTCGCCTCCTACGGCTTCAACAAGAGCCACTCGGCGGCCTACGGTTTCCTCACCGTGCAGACCGCCTGGCTCAAGGCCCATTACCCGGTCGAGTTCATGGCCGCGCTCCTCACCAGCGAGGCCGCCAACACCGACAAGGTGGTGGGGCACATCTTCGGGGCGCGCCAGTCGGGCATCGAGGTCCTTTCACCAGACGTGAACGAGTCGTCCGCCTCCTTCACCGCTCACCCGAACGCTGCCGCCGGCAAACCGGCGGCCGGGATCGGCCGCATCCGCTTCGGCCTCGGCGCCGTGAAGGGCGTCGGCGACAGCGCGGTCGAGGCGGTGCTCGCCGCGCGCGAGGAGGGGGGGCCGTTCAAGAGCCTCTTCGACTTCTGCAGCCGCATCGACCCCCGCCGGGTGAACAAGAAGGTCATCGAGGCGCTGGTGAAGAGCGGCGCCTTCGACTTCGAGGGGGTGGAGCGCTGGAGGCTCCACGCCGGCATCGACGCCGCACTCTCGGCCGGTTCGTCGGCCCACGCCGACCGGCAGAGCGGCCAGGCGAGCCTCTTCGGCGCGCTCCCGGTGGCCGACACGCGGCCGCGCTACCCCGCGCCGGGGGACCGGGTGGGCGACGTCGAGGTGGCCGAGTGGCCGGAGCGGGTGCGGCTCGCCGCCGAGAAGGAGGCGCTCGGCTTCTACATCACCGGCCATCCGCTGGCCGGATACGAGAAGGAGGCGCGCCGCTACGCCTCCACCAACTGCAGCCAGGTCCAGCAGAAGCGGCAGGGGGACAAGGTCTCGGTGGTGGGCGTGGTGCGCGACCTGCGCGAGCGGCAGAACAAGGACAAGGGCACCCGCTTCGGCTTCTTCGCGCTCGAGGACCTGTCCGGCTCGGTCGAGGTCATCTGCTGGGGCGGCCGCGCGGCGCAGGGGAACCGGCCGGCGCAGAAGGGCTGGGCCGACTGGGAGATGCTCGTGAAGAGCGACGAGCCGCTGCTCGTCCACGGCGAGGTGCGCATCAACCAGCGGGACGAGGAGCACCCGTCGGCCGAGATCATCGCCTCCGACATCGAGCTGCTCTCCCACGTCCGCAACCAGAAGACCTCCGAGGTGGTGCTGCGCATCGACGCCGACCGGCTCAAGGCCGAGACGGTGGCGCAGCTGCGCACGCTGCTCGGCCGGCACGCGGGCAGCTGTCCGGTGGGCGTGCGGGCGGTCATCCCGGAGCGGAGCGAGACCAAGCTCAAGGTGAAGGAGAAGGTCACCCCCTCCGACGACTTCATCGAGGCGGCGCGGCGGCTCGGCTTCGAGGTCGAGCTGAAGTAGGCAGCGCCCAGACGAGGAGCGCGAGCAGGAGGAAGCCCGCGCCGGTGGCACAGCTGCCGGCCCAGCCGAAGCGGGTCCAGGCGCGCACGCCGAGGAAGGTGCCGAGGGCGCCGCCCACGAAGTAGGCCACCATGTAGACGGTGTTGCGGCGGCTGCGCGCGGCAGGGTCGAGCGCGTGGATGCGGGCCAGGTTCGACACGTGGGCCGACTGGATCCCCACGTCGAGGAGCACCACGCCGGCGATGAGGCCGGCGAGGTTGTGGCCGAGGAGCGCGAAGACCGCGTAGGAGGAGAGCGCCACCGCGAGGGAGAGACCGGTCGCGAAGCGGGCCCCGCGCCGGTCGGCGAGCCGGCCGATCATGGGCGCCGCGAAGGCGCCGGAGAGGCCGATGAGACCGAAGAGCCCGGCCCCCTCGGCGCCCCAGTGGTACGGCGGCGTCTCCAGGAAGAAGGCGAGCGTCGTCCAGAAGACGCTGAATCCCCCGAAGACCAGGGCGCCGATGAGCGATGGGCGGCGCAGCTCCGCCTCGTCGCGGACGAGCGGTCCGATCGAGGCGAGCAGGTCGAGGTAGCGCACCGCCCGCTCGGGAGGCGACGGGGGGAGCAGCCGGGCCAGGCCGATGGCGAGGAGCACCATGCACACCGCGGCCAGCGCGTAGACCACCCGCCAGCCGAAGGCCCCTCCCACGAGACCCGACGCGGTGCGGGCGAGCAGGATGCCGGCGAGGATGCCGCTCATGATGAGCCCGATGACGCGGCCGCGCTCGGTGGGCGCGGCGAGGTGGGCGGCCAGCGGGACGGCCACGTGGGGCACGACCGAGACGAACCCCACCCCCAGGCTGGCCACGGCGAGCCAGGCCGCTCCCGGGGCGAATGCGGCGCCCAGGAGGGCCGCCGCCGAGGCGAGCACGAGCTGGAGGATGAGCCGGCGCCGCTCCACGGTGTCGCCGAGCGGGATGAAGAGGAAGAGCCCCACCGCGTAGCCCACCTGCGTGAGCACCGGCACCCAGGCCACCTCCTTGGCGTTGACCCCCAGCGAACGGGCCATTTCCGGAAGGAGGGGCTGTGCGTAGTAGAGGTTCGCGACGGTGGCGGCGGCCGCCACCGCGAGGAGGAGGACGAGCCGGGGGGAAATCCCCGGGACGGCGCCTGGTTCACCCCCGCTGCGACCGGGGCCCGCCCCTTCGTCTCTCATCTCGCTCTCATGTCCCCGGGCCACGGGACATCCCCAGTTCAGGGGAATCGTCCCTCCCAAAGGTGGGTGTAGGTGATAGATTACATCGTGTGATGGCAACCGGTAGGGGGGACGAGCCATGATGAGAGCGAACGCAAGGTTGCTGCCCAGGGGTTCGTCTGCGCATTCGGACGGCGACGGGGCGCTGCACTGCGACCGATCGGGTGAGGAGATGCTGCGGGCTTTCTGGCCGGATGCGGCCGAGGGCGTGGGGCTTCCGGCAGAATTGAGGGGGCTCTCAGACGGCGCCCAGGCAGGTCCGCCGGGCGTTCGCCGGACGCTCATCATGGAGCACGCCGGCGAGCGGCTCCGGGTCGAGGCCACCGCGGTCGGCAAGGGGCGCACCCAGTTCCACCTGTGGCGGGAGCTCCTGCCCGGCGTGGTGGAGAGCCCGGCGGTGGTCGAGGAGGCCACCTCCGACGGCCTCACGCAGCGGGAGCGCGAGGTGGCGCTGCTCGTCGCCGACGGGCTGCGCAGCCGCGAGGTCGCCGAGCGGCTCACCATCGCGCCACAGACGGTGAAGAGCCACCTGAAGACCATCTTCGACAAGCTGGGCGTCCGGAACCGGGTCGAACTGGCGCGGCGCCTCTCGAGCCGGTAGCTTCGGCTTCGTGGTCACCCTCGAGGACGTCCTGGCGGCGCGGGAACGCGTCCGCGATTCGATCTACCTGTCGCCATGCGCCCGCACCGAGACCCTCTCCCGGGTCTCGGGCGTGCAGGCGTTCCTGAAGCTCGACAACCTCCAGATGACGGGGGCCTACAAGGAACGGGGCGCGCTCAACAAGCTCCTGACCTTGAGCCCGGCGGAGCGAGCCCGCGGCCTCATCGCCGCCTCGGCCGGCAACCACGCCCAGGCGGTCGCCTACCACGCCGGGCGGCTCGGGGTGTCGGCCACCATCGTCATGCCCGAGACCACGCCCATCATGAAGGTCGCCAACACGCGCGGCCACGGGGCGCGGGTGGTGCTCGCCGGGACGAGCTACGACGAGGCCTACCTGGAGGCCCGCCGGATGGAGCGGGAGGAGGGGCTCACCTTCGTCCACCCCTTCGACGACGAGGTGGTGATCGCCGGCCAGGGGACGCTCGGGCTCGAGGTGGTGGAGCAGGTCCCCGGGCTCGACGCGGTGCTCGTGCCGGTGGGGGGCGGCGGGCTCGTCTCCGGCGTGGCCGTGGCGGTGAAGGCGCTCGCACCCCACGTGAAGGTGATCGGGGTGGAGGCCGAGGTGCTCGCCTGCATGCAGGCCGCGGTGGAGGCGGGCGAGCTCGTCACCCTGGAGGCCGCCTCGACCATCGCCGACGGGATCGCCGTGAAGCGGGCCGGCGAGATCACCTTCGAGCACGTCCAGTCCCTGGTGGACGAGATCGTCACCGTCACCGAGGAGGAGATCGCGTCGGCCATCCTCTACCTCCTCGAGAAGGAGAAGACGGTTGCCGAGGGGGCGGGGGCCGTGGCGGTGGCGGCGCTCATGCACCACAAGCTCCCGAAGCTCGCCGGCAAGCGGGTCTGCTCGGTGATATCCGGGGGCAACATCGACGTGAACGTGGTGGCCCGGGTCATCGAGCGCGGCCTCGTGAAGGACGGCCGGCTGGTGCGCGTAAACATCCGCTTGCTCGACAAGCCCGGCCAGCTCACCATCGTGTCCGGGATCATCTCGGGGCTGCGGGCGAACGTCATCGAGGTGCACCATTCCCGGGCCTTTTCCGAGAAGTTCGGGGACACGACGCTGCTGCTCACGCTGGAGACCCGCGGGCCGGAGCACGTGGAGGAGATCCTGGCGGGCTTGAGGGGGCACGGGTACCAGGTCGATCTGGTGTAGTGTCTCCGGGTGAACGCCGATCTCCACGGGCGGCCGTCGCGGCACCAGCGTGCCTGGCTCTCGCCCTCGTGGAAGCTCCACGTCGCCGCGCCGATCTCCCTCGAGGCCCAGGCCGCGCTCGGGGAGTGGTTCTCCCGGGGGCTCCCGGCCATGGTGTGCGGCGCCGCTGGCGGTACCGCGGGCGACGCGACCCGGGTGGAACTCTCGGTGACCCTCCCCGCCGCGCGCTGGTACGCCGCGCTCCGGTTCCCGGTCGGCCGGGCGGCCATCGCCCGGCTCGCCCCGCCGCTGCCGCTCGCCGAGGCCATTCCCAGCGCGCCGCCGGCCTGGCGGCCGCCCCTCGAGGAGCTCGACCGCGCCGCCACCGCCGAGGGCGCTCCACTCTCGGTCACGGGCCCGCTCGCCTGGCAGCACCTCACCGGCGAGCCCTACGTGACGCCCCGCTCGGCGGTCGAGCTCGTCTTCCGTCCCTCCACGCGGCAGCAGCTGGGGGCGATCCTGGCCCTGCTCCGGCTGCGGGACGGCTGGGACGGGCCGCCCCTGGCCGGGGAGGCGGTGCTGGGGTGGAACGACGCCGTCGCCTGGCGCGACCTGGCCCACGGGAGGCGCCGCGTTCTCGTCCGGAGCGGGGCGAACGAGGCGGTCGTGGACGTGGAGCGGCTGCTCGCCGGGCTGCGCGGTTAGGTCGTCCGGGGACCCGTCCGCCGTCCACCCGGATCGTCCTTCCGGAGCGCCGCCAGGAACCCGTCCACCTGCTCGAACGTGTGACTCGCCGTGAGGGAGACCCGCAGCCGGCTCGTGCCGCGCGGCACGGTGGGGGGCCGGATGGCCTTCGCGAGGTAACCGTGCTCGCGGAGCCCCCGTGACGCCTCGAGCGCGCGTGCCTCCTCAACGAGCATCACCGGGAAGATGGGCCCGACCACGTCGCGCACCGGGAACCCCAGCGCCTCGAGCCCCGCCTTCATCCGCGCGCTGAGCGCGTCGAGATGCGCAAGCCGCTCCGGCTCCTCCGCGAGGACGTCGAGGGCGGCGATGGAGGCGGCGCAGGTGGCGGGGGGCAGCGCGGTGGTGAAGATGAAGGTGCGGGACGTGCCGACGAGCCAGTTGGTGAGGGCACGTGACCCGGCCACGAAGGCGCCATAGCTCCCCAGCGCCTTGCCGAGCGTGCCCATGAGCACGTCGACCCTGCCGCTGACCCCCAGCGCCTCGGCGAGACCACCGCCCGTCGCCCCGAGCACGCCCGTGGAGTGGGCCTCGTCGAGGTAGAGCATCGCGCCGTGCCGCTCGCAGAGCTCCACGATCTCGACGAGCGGGGCCGCGTCGCCGTCCATGCTGAAGATGGCGTCGGTGACGACGAGCCGCCGGCGCGCCTTCGAGGCGGCAAGGAGCTTGCCGAGCCCGTCCGCGTCGAGGTGCGGGTAGACGTGGACGTCGGCGCCGGACAGGCGGCAGCCGTCGATGATGGAGGCGTGGTTCCAGGCGTCGGAGAAGATGGCGTCGCCCGGACCGGCGAGGGCGCCCAGCACGCCGGCGTTGGCGTGGTAGCCCGACGAGAAGAGGAGCGCCGACTCGGTGCCCTTGAAACGCGCGAGCCGCTCCTCGAGGGCGTGATGCAGCGCGAGGTCTCCCACCAGGAGCCGGGCCGCGCCCGCCCCGGCGCCGTAGCGCTCCACGGCGTCGACCATCGCCTGCCGCAGCCTGGGGTGGTTGGCGAGCCCGAGGTAGTCGTTCGAGCAGAAGTTCACGAGCGGGCGGCCGTCGATCTCGACGACGGGCCCCTGCGCCCCGGCTATGGGCTCGAGCCGGCGGCGCTGCCCCCTCGCCTCCAGGGCCGCGAGTTCCTGGGGAATCCAGTCCAGCGCTCGGTTTGGCATCCTTCGACTTTATCACCCGCGGACGACGCGCAGCGAGCGGCGCCCCGGCTCGGTGACGCGCCGGTTCCAGCGGGTCTCGGCGGGGGCGTCGCCGTGGAAGGCCCAGTGCTCCGGGTCGGGCGTGGGGCGGACGCTCATGCCCTGGCCGGTGATCATCTCGATAACCTGCTCGGGGGTCCTGCCCGCACTGGTGAGGTAGTTGCCCACCATGGTGCCGTTGGCGCCGGCGCGGAAGATGTCGTCCTGCCGGCCGCCCAGGTTCACTTCCCGTCCGCCCATCACGAAGATGTGGGCGGTGGGCATCATGAGTCGGTAGACGGCGACGGCGGCCAGGCACTCCTCGGCGGTGATGGCCTTCACGTGGGCCATGGGCGTGCCCGGGCGCGGGTTCAGGAAGTTCACCGGCACGCAGTCGACGTCGAGGTCGCGCAGCACCTCGGCGAGCTCGACCCGCTGCTCGGGCGATTCCCCCATGCCGAGGATGCCGCCGGTGCAGAGCTTCATGCCCATGCCCTTGGCGGTGCGGACCGTGTCGATCTGCTCCTGGAAGGTGTGGGTGGTGCAGACCTTGTCGAAGTGGCTGGGGGCGGTCTCGAGGTTGTGGTGCAGGTGCATGAGGCCGGCCGCCTGGAGCCGGGCGATGTCCTGCTCCCGCATGAGGCCGAGCGAGGCGCAGGGTTCCACGGTGGTCTCGGCCTTGATGAGCCGGATGGCCTCCTCGATGACCGAGAGCTCCTCCTCCTTCGAGATGCGGGTGCCGCTGCAGACGATGGAGAACTCGCGGGCCCCGGCGGCCTCGGCGGCCTTGGCCTGCTCCACGATCTCACGGGCGGTGAGGAGCGCGTAGGTCGGCGCGTCGGCCTCCTGGTAGTGGGCCGACTGGGAGCAGAAGCCACAGTCCTCGGGGCAGGAGCCCGACTTCGCGTTGGTGATGCCGCACAGGCTCACCTCGTCGCCGTGGACGGCGTGCCGGATCGCGGCGGCGCGGTCGAGCAGGGCCTCGAACTCGGGGCCGGCGGTGAGCTGGATGAGGCGGCGGGCCTCCTCGGCGGAGATGGGCTCGATTCCGGGGGGGAGCGCGGCGCGGGTCTCGCACATGGCGGGCAGGATACCCGCCGGCGGCGCGTCGTCAACCGGGGGCGGAACGGGGGTTTACAATGGCCCTGGCACGAGGCGTGCTGAGGGCCTTGGTCGGATGGACGAACTGCTCTTCCACGTCACCACGCCGCTCGGCATCACCATCATTGCCGCCCGCCGATACTGGGAACTGGTCATCGCCGAAAAGCACCCGGTTCTCCGTGGGTGCGAGGACCAGGTCCGCCGCAGCCGCAAGGACCCCGCGGTGCTATTGTTCTACCGGGGCGAGTTTCCCCGGTGGCTCTGCGCGGTTGCCAAGGTGAGTGGTCGCCGGGGGTTCCTCATCACCGCCTACCCGACGGATGCCATCAAGATCGGAGAGCTCGTATGGCCGCGATTACACTGATTCACGACACAGCCGGCCAGACCCTGACGATCTGGATCGACGATCCCTCCCGCGAGGCTATCTGCGAGGAGACGCCGGACGAGGTCATTCACATGAAGGACGCCTCGGGTCGGGTGATCGGCGTGGAAATCCTTCACTACAAGCCGGATGGCACCGGTTCCAGCGTCCGGATCGAGACGGTCGGATTTTCGGGGAGTTGACCTCCTGGCGACGCCCCGCCCGGCGTCAGCCTTGCATGGCAAGGTCCAACCATGTCCCGCCCCGCCCCCCGGCCAAAGACGGTCTACGCCTGCGCCGAATGCGGCCATTCCTCGCCGAAGTGGCTGGGCCAGTGCCCCTCCTGCCACCGCTGGAACACCCTGCACGAGGAGGTCGTGGAGGAGACGCGGGGTGCGCCGCGCGGACCGTCCCACGGCGCCGCGGCGAAGCCCATCCGGCTGCGGGAGGTGGTGGCGAGCGAGGAGGAGCGGGTCAAGACCGGCATCGGCGAGCTCGACCGTGTGCTCGGCGGCGGGGTGGTCCCCGGGATGCTGGCGCTCCTCGGCGGCGACCCGGGCATCGGCAAGAGCACCCTGCTCCTCACCGCGCTCGACCGGCTGGCAAAGCAGCTCTCCGGCCGCCCCGTGCTCTACGTCTCGGGCGAGGAATCCGCACGGCAGGTGAAGCTCCGGGCCGACCGGCTCGGGGTCGACGCCGAGAACCTCCACCTGCTCGCCGAGACCGACGCCTCCCGCGTGCTCCAGATCGCCACCCAGCTCCAGCCGGCCATCCTGGCGGTCGACTCCATCCAGACCCAGTACTTGCCCGAGCTCTCCTCGGCGCCCGGCACGGTCACCCAGATCCGCGAGGTGGCGGCGCGGCTCATGGGCTACGCCAAGACCACCGAGACGCCGGTCTTCCTCGTCGGGCACGTCACCAAGGACGGCTCCATCGCCGGCCCGCGGGTCCTCGAGCACATCGTCGACACGGTGCTCTACTTCGAGGGGGGCGGCGCCCACCCCTACCGCGTGCTGCGCGCCCACAAGAACCGCTTCGGCTCGGCGAGCGAGATCGGCGTCTTCGAGATGAAGGCGAAGGGGCTCGCCGAGGTGGCGAACCCGTCGGCCCTGTTCCTCGCCGAGCGGCCGCAGGACGCGGCCGGCAGCGCCGTCACCGCGGCCCTCTCCGGCACCCGCACGCTCCTCGTCGAGGTCCAGGCCCTCGTCGCCCCCACCGGCTTCGGCACACCGCGCCGCACCGCGCTGGGGCTCGATCCGTCGCGGGTGGCGCTTCTCGCCGCGGTGCTCGAGAAGAAGGTCGGGCTCGACATCCTGGGCTGCGACCTCTTCGTGAACGTGGCCGGCGGCTTGACCCTCGAGGACCCTGCCGCCGACCTCGCCACGGTGGCGGCGCTCGCGTCGTCGTTCCGCGACAAGGTGATCGACGCGCGCACGCTGGTGCTCGGCGAGGTGGGTCTGGCCGGCGAGGTGCGGGCGGTGGCGCAGGGCGAGGCCCGGCTCTCCGAGGCGGCCCGGCTCGGCTTCCGGCGCGCCGTCGTGCCGAAGGGGAACGCACGCCATGCCGAGGCCCCCAAGGGCATGGAGGTCGTGGGCGTGGAGACGGTCGAGGAGGCGCTACAATCGCTCCTGTGAGCCTTTCCACCCCCGTCGCCCTGCTCCTCTTCAACCGGCCGGCCACCACCGCGCGGGTCTTCGCAGCCATCCGCGAGGCCCGTCCGGCGCGGCTGCTCGTGGTCGCCGATGGCCCCCGGGCCGACCGTCCGGGGGAGGCAGATCTGTGCCGTGAGGCCCGGTCGGTGGTCGACCGGGTCGACTGGCCGTGCGAGGTCGAGACCTCCTTCTCCGAGGTGAACCTGGGCTGTCGGCGGCGCCTCTCCTCGGGCCTCGACTGGGTCTTCTCCCGGGCCGAGGAGGCCATCGTCCTCGAGGACGACTGCCTCCCCCACCCCACCTTCTTCCGCTACTGCGAGGAACTGCTGGCCCGGTACCGCGACGACGAGCGGGTGATGTTCGTCTCGGGGTCGAACTTCAACTTCGGCCGCCGCTTCGGCCCGGCGAGCTACTTCGTCTCCCGGTACCCCCATGTCTGGGGCTGGGCTTCCTGGCGGCGGGCCTGGAGCCGCTACGACGTCGCCATGGCCCGGTGGCCGGCGCTGCGCGATGAGGGCTGGGCCGCGAAGGCCTTCCCGCGCGCCTGGGTCCGACGCTTCTGGGAGCAGATGTACGAGCGGACCTGGAGCGGCGCCTTCGACACCTGGGACTACCAGCTGGCCTTCGCCTGCCACGCCTCCGGCGGGCTCTCCCTCACACCAGCGGTGAACCTGGTCTCGAACATCGGCTTCGGCCCGGACGGGACCCGGACGCGGCGCCCCAACCGTTTCGCCGAGATGCCGGTCGAGGCCATGACCTTCCCGCTCGTGCACCCGCCCGACCTGGCCATCCAGGCCGACGCCGACCGGGCCACCGAGAACGCCCAGTTCCTGGTGAACTGCCTGCCGGTGCGCGTCGCCCGAGCCTTCTGGAAGGTGACCCGGCTCAGGCCCGTTCGAGCGCCCACTTCCACCGGGCGTGCATCCGGTCGCGCGCCGCCCCGCTCATCCGGGGCGTGAACTTCCGGTCCATCTTCCAGGCGCGGCCGATCTCGTCGCGCGACTTCCAGTAGCCCACAGCGAGGCCGGCCAGGAAGGCGGCGCCGAGCGCGGTGGTCTCCACCATCTTGGGGCGGATGACCGGCGTCTCGAGCAGGTCGGCCTGCAGCTGCATGAGCAGATCGTTCTTGCATGCGCCGCCGTCCACCTTGGTGGCCGAGGGGCGGTGCGGGACCTCCTGGCGCATGGCGGCGACGAGGTCGAAGACCTCGAGCGCGATCCCCTCCAGCGCGGCCCGGGCGATGTGGCCGGCCCGGGTGCCGCGGTCGATCCCGGCGATGACGCCGCGGGCGTCGGCCCGCCAGTGGGGGGCGCCCAGGCCGGTGAGCGCCGGCACGAAGACCACGCCGCCGGTGTCGGGAACGCTGCGGGCCAGCGCCTCGACCTCCTTCGCCGAGCCGATGATCCCGAGCCCGTCGCGCAGCCACTGCACCGCCGCACCGGCGATGAAGGCCGAGCCCTCCAGCGCGTACGCCACCTCGCCCGGGATGGCCCAGGCCACGGTGGAGAGGAGGCCGAATTTCGAGGCCACCGGCTCGGGGCCGGTGTTGGTGAGGACGAAGGCGCCGGTGCCGTAGGTGATCTTCGCGTCACCCGGGGTGAAGCAGGCCTGGCCGAAGAGGGCCGCCTGCTGGTCGCCGGCGATGCCCGCCACCGGCACCCCGTCGGGCAGGACGCGCAAGCCCTTCGTCACCCCGTAGACCTCCGAGCTCATCTTGATCTCGGGGAGCATCGCGGCCGGGACGCCGAAGAGGTCGAGCAGCTCCGGATCCCAGCGGAGGGTGCGCAGGTTCATGAGCAACGTGCGGCTCGCGTTGGAGGGGTCGGTGACGTGGGCCTTCCCGCCGGTGAGCCGCCAGGCCAGGAAGGTGTCGATGGTCCCGAAGGCGATCTCCCCCTTCTCGGCCCGCCGGTGCGCCCCCTTCACGTGATCGAGCAGCCAGCGGATCTTGGTCGCGGAGAAGTAGGGGTCGAGGACGAGCCCGGTGCGCTCGCGGATCCAGGGCTCGCGCCCGGCGTCCTTGAGCCGCTGGCAGTCGATGGCGGTGCGTCGGTCCTGCCAGACGATGGCGCGGGCCAGCGGCGCGTCGCTGCGCCGGCTCCACAGTGCCACCGTCTCCCGCTGGTTGGTGATGCCCACCGCGGCGACGTCGCGGCCGGAGACGCCGGCGCGGGAGAGCGCGCGGCGCAGCGTGGAGACGGTGCAGTCCCAGATCTCCTCGAGGTCGTGCTCCACCCAGCCGGGCTTCGGGAAGTGCTGGGGAAACTCGCTCGTGACCTTGCCCTTCACCGCGAGCTTCTTGTCGAGGACGAGCACCGTGGTGCCGGTGGTGCCCTGGTCGATGGCCACGACGTACTTCGCCATGATTCACCTCTTCGGGATGGAGTCGAGGAAGCTCGCCACGTCGGCGGCCACCCGTTCGCGCTCGAAGTCGATGGCGACGAGGTGGCGGCTCTTCGGGAGGACGACGAAGCGGGCCCCGCCGCCGAGCCGGCCGGCCATGCGCCGCGCCCCGGCCACGGTCACGGTGCCGTCGAGGGCGCCGGCGACGACCAGCGCCGGGCAGCGCACCCGCGGGAGAAGGGCGTCGACGTGGGTCTGGAAGGCGAGGAGCTCCCCCACCGCACGGAAGGGGATGGTCTCCATGCAGGGGTTGGCGGCCCGGGCCTTCGGGTCCCCCACGTCGGAGCCGCCTCCCTTGGGGATCTGGGGGACGTAGCCGGCCACCGGGGTGTTCCGGGCGAGCCAGCCGGCGAGCTTGCCGAGCGGCTGCAGCTCGAGGGCCGGGGCGAGCAGCGCCACGCCGTCGACGCGGCCGGGGTTCTCGGCGGCCAGCGTGCAGGCGACGAGCGCCCCCATGGAGGAGCCGACGACCAGCGTGCGCCGGGTCTCGCCGAGCGAGATGAGCGCGTCGCGCGCGCCGCCGACCCAGTCGAGCCAGCTGGTCCGGGCCAGGGCCTCGGGGCTCTCGTGGCCGGGCAGGACGGGGGCGAGGCAGCGGACGCCGTTCCTGGCCAGCCGGTCGGCGACGGGGCGGAGCTCGAACGGGGTGCCGGTGAGTCCGTGGAGGAGCAGCACCGCGTCGGTGCCTCCGGGGCGACCCGGAAGGTCGAAGGGGCCTGGGTCTCCCCGGGGTGTCTTTCGCGCCGCCACTCCGGTCCCTTAGCACGGAGGTGGGACGCCCGAAACGGCCCTTTCCGATGTAGGCTTTGGCCATGTCCGACAAGCCCGCCGTCCCCGCCGCCGGTGCCCAGCAGCTCCAGGTCCAGATCGAGATCGACGCGGCCACCGCCAACGGCGTCTTCGTGAACTTCGCGATGGTGAACCACACCGACAGCGAGTTCACCCTCGACCTGCTCTACCTCCACCCCGAGGCGCCCAAGGCCACGGTTCGCGCGCGCGCCATCCTCACTCCCCGCCACATGAAGCGGCTCATCCTCGCCATGCAGGAGAACCTGGGGCGGTACGAGTCGATCTTCGGGACGGTCGACGCGACGCCGTCGCCCCATTTCCCGAAGCCGCTGGGCGTGAACTAGGACCTTCCGTCCGCGCCGCGGCCCTTTCCGCGGTCATCCTGGCTGTCGTGTCGCCCCCTTGCGCGGGCACGTCCGTTGCTCTCCGGAGCCGGCGAACCCGCAGCAAGGGAGAACCCAAGATGACCGACTCGAACGGCGGCCCCAACGGCCGCAAGCCCCTCGCCGTGTACGCGGTGCTCGACCGCAAGGATGGGGGAAAGCCTTTCTGGATGAAGATCGGCGCCGCATTCACCAACCGGGACGGCAGCCTCTCGGTGTTGCTCGACGCCTTCCCCACCTCCACAAACCGGCTGCAGATCCGGGAGCAGCGCGCCCCGGAGGAGGGGCGCCCGGCCGGCGGCAACGGCGCGCACCGCGAGGAGGAGGCGCAGACGTGACCCGGACCACGCGGCTGTTGCCGCTCCTGGGGCTACTCGCGCTCCTCGTCGCCACGCCCGCTCGGGCCGAGAAAAAGCCGCTCGGTCCGGGGGAGCGGGTGGATCTGAACAGCGCGACCTCCGCCGAGTTGATGCGCCTGCCCGGCGTGGGGAAGAAGCGGGCCGAGGCCATCGTGGCCTCGCGCGACAAGCGCCCCTTCAAGAAGGCCGAGGAGGTCACCCGCGTGAAGGGGTGCTCGCCGGCCTGGTACGCGAAGGTGAAGGGGATGGTGACGGTGGGTGACGTGGCGGCGGCGCCGAAGACGGTGCCGAAGACGGCGGCAGCGGCGGCAAGGTAGCGGCCGGAACGAGAACCGCCGCGGCTCGGGCAGGAACCCGGGCCGCGGCGGAGGGTGAAGCGGAACGACGGGCTACTAGAGGCCCGCCACGCAGGTCGAGTAGTTGCCGTCCGACGAAACCTGGCCGGAGACGACGTCGCCGCAGAACAGCGCGGTCTGGCTGTAGGGCGGAGTGGTCATCCCGACGCCGCCGATCATGTAGGCGGAGGCGATGATGCCGCCCGAGATCTGGGCACCCGTGACGGTGAACGTTCCGCACGAGTAGGGCGAGACGACGGTCTCCGGGGTGAACGGGAACGGGCAGACGTACAGCGTCAGGTTGCCCGAGGGCAGCGTAGCCGTGGGGATGATGGCGTAGCCGTTCGCGTCCACGAGCGCCCCGGAGCGGGCCGTGCGCGGGTAGGCGATCTCGGTGAAGAGGGCGGTGGAGCCGCCGGCGCGCGAGAGCCCCACGTTCCAGGAGATGCCCTTGAAGAACATGGGGTCGGCCTGGCCGGTTGGCGTGAGGGTGTCGTTCGTGAAACGGATCGCGACGGCGGAGGACGACACGGACACCTCGTCGGTGAACGCGACGGCTGCGAAGGGAGCCGCGTCGGCGCCCCCGGTGCTCTGCGCGCCGACGAAGCCGATGGTCTTGTAGCCGCCGTCGGCCAGCGTGACGCCGGTGAGGGTCGCGAGGGGGTTGGCGCAGCTACCGCCCGCTGCGGTGCTCATGATCTTGATGTCGTAGGTTCCCGGGCCGTAGCCAAAGTACTTCGACATCTGCTTCAGGCCGGGGTAGACGGCCGCGCCGATGTCGTACTTCAGGCCGGCCGCCGAACCCGCGTTCGCCATGACGGGAGCGGAATAGGTCCCACCCGTCGTGGCCACGCAGAAGTCGATGCCCGCCACGTCGGGGGCGAGGTTCGCTACGCGGATGTATCCCATCGGCGTGGAACTGCTGCTGCCGCAGGCGGCGGCGAAGGCGACGACGGCGATCAAGGCGATCTTGCGCATGAAATCTCCAGTCCGTTCAGGGGTGGGAGGAAGCGACGCGTCATGGCCGCCAAAGGAATGCGAGCCCTCCACCACGTTTTCCCCGCCATCGCCGCGGGAACCGCACGCCATACCGCAGGGGCAGGGCGCGCGGTCAGACTATGTAGATGCGAGCCCCGACGCAAGAGAACAGCGGGGTCCCCACCCTGGGGGAGACCGGACAGGGGCCTGGCGTGCCTTGACTTGCCCCGGTCCAGGGGCTACCACGGCGGGACATTGCCGCTCTGGGGATAAGGGAAGCCGGTCGAAGTCCGGCGCGGTCCCGCCACTGTAGCCGGGGAAGAGGTGCCTGCAGGACAGTCGCCACTGTCGCGCGTCGCGCGATGGGAAGGTGGCAGGCGCCGACGGCCCGTCGAGCCGTTCCCCGGAAGCCAGGAGACCTCCCCCCGAGCAAGGTCGCGAATGGTTCGCGACCGGCTGTCCCGCGTCCGAAGGAGACGCGCAGGACGATGCGACTCACGCGCGCGCGCCGGGTGCTTTTTGCACTCGCCGTGACATGGGGCCGGCTGGCCCGTGGCGCCGAGGGGGACCCCCCGGTCCGCCTCGAGGAGCAGGTCATCACCCTGCCCCGCTCCCCGGCGCCGCAGGATCCCACCGCGTCGACCACCGTCGTCGAGGCCGACCGGTTCGCCGGGGAGCTGAAGACCGTCGCCGAGCTCGCCGCCACCGCCCCGGGCGTGGCCGTCCGCAGCTACGGCGGCCTCGGACAGATGAGCACCATCTCCATCCGCGGGTCGGGCACTGCCGGGGTGCGGGTGCTGCTCGACGGCATCCCCCTCGACACCGCGGCCGGCGGGGGCGTGGACCTCTCCACCATCCCGCTCCACTGGGTGGACCGCGTGGAGATCGTCCGCGGCGCGGAGGGGGCCTACTACGGGGCCGGTGCCCTGGGGGGCGCGGTGAACGTGGTCACCCTCCCTGCCGTGGCGGGGAAATGGGGCGTCGAGCTCACCGGCGGCTCCTTCGGCACCACCTCGGCCGTCGCCGACGTGGGCGTGGGGGGGGACCGCTGGGCGGTCCTGGCCGCACTCACCGGCAGCTCGACCCGGGGGGACTTCCCGTACCTCACCCCGTCCTCGCCCTCGGTGCCGGACAGCCCGCTCGTGCTCCAGATCCGGGAGAACGACGCCGCCGCCCAGGGTGGACTCCTGGTGAAGGGGCGCTGGTCGCCGGGGCTGGACCGGCTGGACGGCGTGGTCCAGCTCTCCTGGGGCTGGCGGCAGCTTCCCGGCGTTCCGGCGAGCCCAACGCCGGACGACTGGCAACGCGGGGGGCGGGCCTCGGGGGCGCTGCGCTGGTCGCGCCAGCTCGGTTCCGGGCTCACCTTCGAGGCGGGCGCGGCCGGGCGCTACGAGACGCTCGACGTGTACGTCGCCTCTCCCGTGGGGGGCAGCACCACCGACCAGCGGGACGCGGCCGGCGGCGGCGAGGCGAAGGTGACCTGGGAGGCGGGGCCGAGCCTCTTCACGGCGGGCGCGCTGGCGTCGCTGGAGCGGCTCGACTCCACGGCCAGCGGCGACCACCAGCGCCCCACCTACGCCGCCTGGGCCGCCGACGACTTCACCATCGGAAAGGACGCGGCCCGCATCTCACCGGCGGTCCGGGTGGACGCGGTGGGCCCCTTCTCCGGGGTCTCGGCCAAGCTGGGGACGAGCGTCCGCATCTCGGGCCCCTGGTCGCTGCGCGTGAGCGGCGGCCGCTCCTTCCGCCCGCCCAGCTTCTCCGAGCTCTACATGGTCCAGGGGCCGTTCGAGCCCAACCCGAACCTGCGCCCCGAGGTGGCCTGGAGCGTGGACGGCGCGCTGGTCTACGACGGACCGCTGGGCCGGGCCAGCGCCGGCGGCTTCGGGGCCCTCTACGACGACCTCATCGTCTACGAGCCCGGCCTCGTTCCCGGGAGCTTCAAGCCGCAGAACTCGCTGCGGGCATCGTCGGCCGGCCTCGAGCTCGAGTTGCTGACCGCGGCGGCGAAGACGCTCTGGGGGCTGCAGGGGCAGCTCTCCTACACCTTTCTCGCCACCACCGTGCTGCGCGGCGTCCCGGGCGTGGTGGGCAAGGAGCTGCCACAGCGGCCGCGCAACCGGGCCTTCGCCCGCGTCTCCGTGGACCCGGGCATCGCCGGGGGGCACCTCGAGGCCCAGTACGTGGGGCTCCAGTACCTCGACTCCCGCAACATCCACTCCGCCCCGGCCAGCCTGGTCGTGAACGCCGGCGCCTTCGCCCGGATCCTCCGGAGTCCGGAGGTCCGCATCGGCGTGGAGGTGAAGAACCTCCTCGACGACCGGACCCTCCAGGACGGCTTCGGCTACCCGCTTCCTTCCCGCACCCTGCTCGTCACCCTGCGCATCGGCACCTCCCCGGAGAACTGACAGATGACCCATCGCACCGCCGTAGCCCTGCTCCTCGCCGCCTCGCTCGCCGCCTGCAAGGCCGAGGTGGTCTGCACGACCGAGCAGGTGATCTGCGACGGACAGTGCACATCGCTGGCGAGCGACCCCGGGAATTGCGGGGCCTGCGGCTTTGCGTGCGGTTCGGGCGAGAGCTGCTCGGGAAGCCAGTGCTGCTCGGGGGCCGGGTGCTCGGCCTCGGTCTACGCGGCCTGCTTCAACGGGAGCGCGGTGCAGGGCGCCACCGCGATCCCGTTCGCGGTCGGCGCGCCGGTCGCGGTGGAGACCGGCCCCATCTCGCTCGCCTGGCACGGGACGTCGCTGTGGGTGGCGAACTCCATCAGCAACACCCTCGACCGGATGAAGCTGTCGGCATCCGGCCTCGCCCCCGACGGCGCCTTCCCCACGGTGAGCGTGCCGGTCTCCGGCCCCTTCTCGGATCTGGAATACCTCGCCGAGTGGAACGGGCTCCTCTACGTCTCGAACGCCGCGGTGGGCTCGCTCCTCGTCGTCGATCCGGCGGCGGCGTCCCCGATCGTGGCCGAGATCCAGCTCGGCAACTTCTCCTTCCCCCAGGGGATCGCCTTCCGCGGCACGAAGGGCTACGTGGCCCTGAACGGGTGGAGCTCCGTGGCCGTCGTGGACCTCGACACACGGACGGTGACGGGGAACGTGGACCTCTCGTCGCTGGCGAGCCCCGGCGCAAGCGCCCTCCCCTCCCGCCTCGCCGTGTCGGGCACCCGGGTCTACGTCACGCTCTGGAACCTGGACGCCTTCTACGCGCCGGCCGGGAACGGGCGGCTGGCGGTGATCGACACGACCACCGGCACCGCCTCACCGAACCCAGTCGATCTCGGGCCCGGCTGCCTCAACCCCGCCGGCATCGCCGTGCTGGGCTCCACGGTCTGGGTCACCTGCGGCTTCTTCCCGTACGACGCGACGAGCTCCGCCGACATCACCGGCGCCTCCTTCGTACCGGTCGACGTCTCCGGCGCCACTCCCGTGGTGGGCACGGCCGTCCCGGCCACCCGGGCGGCCCCCGGGGCGATCACCTTCTGCGACGGGGTGGGCTTTGCCGCGGACCGGTTCTCGGGCAACGTGCTCCGGTTCGACCCCGTCTCGCGGGCGGTGACCTCGCGGGGGCTCGTCTGCCCCGCCTCCGGCACCGGCTCGAGCTTCGTGGCCGACGTGATCTGCGGACGATGACCCGGTCGAACCTCATCCTGGCGGCGCTGGCCGCCTTCGCCCTCGCCCTCGCGGCGGCCCCGCTCCCCGCGGCGGCCGCCGACCCGCTCCCCCGCGGCGAACCGACCTGGCTGGGGCCAGCGGCCCCGGCGCGGCCAACCCGCGTCATCTCGCTCGCCCCGAGCCTGACCGACACGGTCATCGCGCTCGGCGAGACCGGGAAGCTGGTCGGCGTCACCCGCTACGACACCGCACCCGAGGTGAAGTCGCTGCCCCGGGTCGGGGGCTTCCTCGACCCGAGCCCGGAGGCGGTCCTGGGGCTCCGCCCCGACCTCGTCCTCTGGCTCGCCGATGGCGGCGCCTACCCGGCCGTCCGGCGCATCGCCGAGCTGGGTGTGCCGGTGCTGGCGCTGCCGGTGGTGGGGGTCCCCGACGTGCTGCGGGCCGCCCGGCGCGTGGGCGCGGCGCTCGGCAACCCGGAGGCCGGCGAACGGCTCGCCGCGTCCATGGAGGCGGCCGTCCGTGCCGCCGAGGCGCGGGCCTCCTCCCTGCCGCGCCGGCGGGTGATGCTGGTCATCGGGCGCGACCCGCTCGTGGTGGCCGGACCGGGAAGCTACCCGGACGCGCTGCTCCGCATCGCGGGCGGGGTGAACGTCGTCACGGGGGACCGCCCCTGGCCGGTCTACTCGCTCGAGCGGGCGGTGGCCGACGACCCGGATCTGGTCATCGACGCCGCGGTCAACGAGCCCGCCGACACCATCGCCCGCCTCTCCGCCATCCCGGCGGTGAAGGGCGGCCGGGTGGTCCGCCTCCCCGACGACCGGGTGCTGCGCCCCGGACCGCAGCTCCCCGCCGCGCTCGAGCAGCTCCAGGGCGCGCTGGGGACGGCCGCGCCGGGGACCGCCGGCGCGAAGGGAACCCGGTGATGCGTCGGCGGCTCGCGCTGGCGCTCGGCGCGGGAGCCATCGCGCTCGTGGCCTGCGTGGTCGCGGCGCTCCTCCTCGGCCCGCAGCCCATCTCCCTCTCCGCGGCGCTCGCCGGCGTGGAGCCGGACCGGGCCATCCTGCTCGGCCTGCGGCTGCCCCGGGTGATCCTGGGGGCGCTCGTGGGCGCGGCGCTGGCGGCCGCGGGCGTGGCGCTTCAGGCGCTGCTCCGGAACCCGCTCGCCGAGCCCTTCGTGCTGGGCGTGTCGGGTGGCGCGGCGCTGGGCGGCACGGCGGCACTCGCGGCCGCGGCGGCGGCCGGTCCGGCCTCGGCGTTCGGGGCGCTGGTCGGATCGGGCGCGTCGGTGGCGCTCGGCGCGTCGGTGGGCGCGGCCGGGTCGACGGTGCTCGTCTTCGCGCTGGGGCGCATCGGCGGCAAGCTCGTGCCGGAGGCGGCGCTCCTCGTCGGCGTGGTCTTCAACGCCTTCGCGGCCGGCGTCATCACGGTGGTGAAGGTGATGGTGCCGCCCGAGGAGGCGGCGCGCCTCCTCTACTGGCTCATGGGCGCGGTGGGCTACGCCGACACCGGCACCCTCGTCACCGGCACCGTCTTCGTGGTGGTCGCGGTGGCGGTGCTGGTCGCCACGTCGGCCCAGCTGAACCTGCTCTCCCTCGGCGACGACGAGGCCTCTTCACTGGGCGTCGACGTGGGGCGTTCGCGCGGCGTGGTCTTCCTGGCGGCGAGCCTGGCCACCGGCGCGGCGGTGGCGCTGGCGGGCATGGTGGGCTTCGTCGGGCTCATCGTGCCCCACCTGCTCCGGAAGGTCTTCGGCCCGGACCACCGCATCCTGCTCCCCGCCTCGGTCCTCTTCGGCGCGGCCTTCCTGGTGCTCGCCGACGCGGCGGCGCGCCTCGCCTTCCTGCCCCTGGGATCGGAGCCGCCGGTGGGCGCGCTCACGGCGCTCCTGGGCGGCCCCCTCTTCCTCTGGCTGCTGCGCCGGACCGAACGGAGCGCATAGCATGGCCGCCATGACCCCCCGCCGTGCCTGGTCTGCCGCCATCGTCCTCGCCGTCGTACTCCTCGGGGTGGCGGTGGGCGTGGGCACGCTGCTCGAGCCGCACACCCGCGACTTCGATCGCTTCGTGGGGCTCGCCATCTGGAAGATCGACGTTCACGAGCGGATCGACCCGGAGGTGCTGGGGTACGCCGTGAACGTGGCGTCGAGCCAGGGGATCCTGGGCATCGTGAACCTGGGCGGCGGCCACGCCGGTGGCGGCCTGGAGCGGCACGTCGAGGCGGCGGCCCGCTTCCCGGGGCGCGTGCTGGTCTTCATGGAGCTCGACGAGCGGGGCTGCTGCGACGCCGCCTGGGCCGATCGGGAGAACGCGCGGCTCGTGACCGGGCGCGCGCTCGGGGCCCGCGGCCTCCACGTTCCGCCGACGGTCTCCGTCCCGCTCGACTCGCCGCTCCTCGATCCGGTCTGGCAGACGGTGGCGGGGCTGGAGATCCCCGTCGCCTTCCTCCCCGGGACGGGGCCGGATGCCCGCGAGCGGATGATGGGGCTCGTCACCCGCCACCCCCGGATCTCCTTCCTCGC
This sequence comes from uncultured Anaeromyxobacter sp., assembly GCA_903904005.1. Classification (GTDB taxonomy): domain Bacteria; phylum Myxococcota; class Myxococcia; order Myxococcales; family Anaeromyxobacteraceae; genus CAIOAK01. Next base: position 9,265 of record CAIVAR010000024.1, on the reverse strand, counting down.
GCTCCGGATGGCGGAGATGGGCGGGAACCCGGCCGCGCTGGGCGCCCTCCTGTCGAAGCTGCCCAACCTCCACGTCGATACCGGGAGCTCCATCCCGGACATGGGGCGTGACGTGGCGGCGACCCGGGAACTCCTCGCCGCCCACTCCGACCGCGTGCTCCTCGGGACCGACCTCGTCTGGCTGCAGGGACCGCGCCCCGACCAGCGGGCGCTCGTCCTCGGGCAGGGACCGCCGGTCCGGTCGCGGGAGGCGCTCTCCCGCTTCTTCGACTCCACCTGGCGCTTCCTCGAGTCGCGGGACGAGGCCATCCCCGGCCCGGTGACGGGCGACCGCGACGTCGCCGGGCTCGGGCTCCCCCGCGACGCGCTGAAGCGCATCTACCAGGGCAACGCGCGCAGGCTGCTCGGCTTCGGCGACCTGGAGGCGCTGTGAAGTCGCAGGCCCCGCCGGCACCGGCGCTGGCGCCGCCCGGCACGCCGCTCGTGGAGGCGGACGGCGTCTCCTTCGCCTACGGGGACCGCCCGGCGCTCGACCGGGTCTCCTTCACCGCCCGTGCGGGGGAGCTGGTGGCGCTGGTGGGGCCGAACGGCGCGGGCAAGAGCACGCTGCTGCGGCTCGCCGCCGGGCTCCTCGCCCCCTCCTCAGGCCGGGTCCGGGTGGGCGGGCTCGAGGCCCACTCGGCGCCCCGCCGGGCGCTGGCGCGCATCTGCGCCCTCGTGCCCCAGGAGCCGCGCGCCCCCTGGCCATTCACGGTTCGTGAAGCGGTGATGATGGGGCGGGCGCCGCACCAGGGGCTGCTCGCCGTGGCCGGCCCGTTCGACCACGGCGCGGTGGACGGGGCGCTGCGGGCCTGCGACCTCCTGTCGCTCGCCGACCGGCGACTCGACGCCCTCTCCGGCGGGGAGCGGCGGCGGGTCTTCTTCGCCCGCGCGCTGGCCCAGGAGCCGCGGGTCCTGCTCCTCGACGAGCCCACCGCCTTCCTCGACCTGGCCCACCAGGTGGCCGCCATGGAGATGGCACGGGTGGCGGCACGCGCCGGGCTCTGCGTGGTGGCGGTGCTCCACGACCTCAACCTGGCCGGCGAGTCGGCCGACCGGATCGTCGTGCTCTCCCGCGGGCAGGTGGTCGCCGACGGGACGCCGCGCGAGGTGCTCTCGGCCGAGCGGGTGAGCGCGGTCTGGGGCGTGCCGGTGTGGCGCGGGGAGAACGGGGCCACCGGCGCGCCGGTGGTGCTGCCGGTCACGTCCCCGGGACGGCGAACTTGATCATCGCGGCGAGCGTCCGGAAGGTGGCGCCGCCGAAGCTCTGCCGGTAGGCGAAGTCGGCGCCGAAGCCCGCGTAGGCGAAGCCGGCGCCGAGCGACCAGTGCTGCACGTTGGTGCCGGCGTTGTAGAGCCAGCCGCCCCGCAGCGAGGCGATGTCGAAGAAGAAGACCTCGGCCCCGGCCGCCCAGGTGTCGGCGTGGACGCCGTCGGCACCGTACATGCGGGTCCAGTCGGCCACCACGTGGAAGGTGTCGCCCGGCCCCACCGCGATGCCCGCCCCCATCCCGATGGGCAAAAGGTCCGGATGGTAGGTGTTGATGAGGTTGTAGCCGGTGAAGCCACCGGAGAAGATCTTCCCGAGCCGGAGGAAGGCCCCCACGGTGGTGGTGATGGCGCTGATGGTCGCGGCATCGGAGTAGAGGTTCAGGTAGGTCCCGGTGGCCCCGATGAAGAGGTTGTCCCCGACCGGGAAGGCGAGCGCCAGGTTGATCATGCCGCCGAAGGCGCCCTTCGACTTGTAGCCGAGCGTCGACATGTAGTTGTAGGAGAAGCCCGCGGCGACGGTGGTGGAGGAGGAGTCGACCACCGAGCCCCCGAAGACGGTCGCGTCGGTGTCGGCGCCCACCCGGTACATCGTCCCGCCCAGGTTGGTCAGGAAGACCTTCTGCGCGGCCATCGCCCCCGGGTTGTAGAAGATGGCGTCGTTGTCGCCGGAGACGCCGTGGTAGGCCGACATCCCCATCGACCGCGCGTAGACGTAGTTGGTCGGCGTGGGGGGAAGCGGCCCCTCCTCGGCGAGGGCCGGGACGGCGAGGGCGGCGAGGACGAGCAGGGCGAGGCGGCGCACCGGCGCACGATATCACCGGTCGATCCCCCGGCAAGGGCGCGGCCCGTTTACCTCCCGTCACTTCCCCCCTTCCCGCTGCGCCCGACGCCGATTAGAGTCGGCGGCCATGTCGAAGATCCGGAAAGCCGTCATCCCTGCCGCGGGGCTCGGCACCCGCTTCCTCCCTGCCACCAAGGCGGTTCCCAAGGAGCTGCTCCCCATCGTCGATCGCCCGACGATCCAGTACATCGTCGAGGAGGCGGTGGCGGCTGGCGTGGACGAGATCATCCTGGTCTGCGCGCGCGGCAAGGACTCCATCGTCGACCACTTCGACATCGCCCCGGAGCTCGAGGCCCACCTCGGGCGCACCGGCAAGGAGGCGCTGCGCGCCGAGATGCGGGCCATCGCCAAGATGGCCAACGTGGTGACGGTGCGGCAGCAGGAGCCGCTCGGCCTCGGCCACGCCGTGCTCTGCGCCAAGGAGCTCGTCGGCGACGAGCCGTTCATCGTCATGCTGGGCGACGACATCATCGACGCGCCCGTCCCCGCGGCGAAGCAGCTCGCCGACTGCTACGTGCGAAACGGCCTCGGCACCATCGCCCTCATGGAGGTCGCGCCCGCCGAGACCTCGATGTACGGCATCGCCGCCGGCAAGCCGGTCGACGACCGGACCATCCGCATCGAGCGGCTGGTCGAGAAGCCGAAGAAGGACGCGCCCTCCAACCTGGCCGTCATCGGCCGCTACGTCCTGCCCCCCCGCATCTTCGAGGTCCTGGAGCAGGTGAAGCCGGGGGTGGGGGGCGAGATCCAGCTCACCGACGCGCTGGCCGTCCTGGCGCGGGAGGAGGGGCTCCTCGGCTACCGGTTCGAGGGGGAGCGGCACGACGCCGGCGACCGGTTCGGGTTCCTGAAGGCCAACATCGCCTTCGCGCTGCAGCGCCCGGACCTCCGGGGGCCGCTCCTCGCCTACTTGAAGACGCTCGTCGGATAGCCCGGGGCGCAGACCCGGCTGCTACACTCGGCACCCCGTGCTCGTCGAGGTCGCCGTCGCCGCCGCCGTCCGCGGCACCTTCACCTACCGCGTCCCCGCGCGCCTGGCCGGCGAGGTCTCGCTGGGCAGCCGCGTGGCCGTGCCGTTCGGGAAGAGCCCGCGCGCCACCGGCTACGTGGTGGGGCTGCCCACCGTTCCGCCCCCCGGCTTCGAGCTGAAGGACGTCGCCGGGGTCCTCGACGAGTTCCCGCCCTTCACCCCGGCGCTGCTGCGGCTCATCCGATGGGCCGAGGGCTACTACCTGGCGCCGCCGGGCGAGCTCATGCGGGCGGCGCTCCCACCGGGGCTGAACGCGCGAAAGGGGGCCGCCGCTCCCACCCGGCGCGGGGTCGACTTCGCGGCCCCCACGGCCGGGGCGGCCGAGGCGCTCGCCACGCTGGGGGCGCGGGCCCACGCCCGGCGCGCCGTCCTCGCCTACCTGCTCGCACGCGGGCGCATCCCGGTGGAGGAGCTCCGGACGGCCTTCCCGAAGGGGCGTCCAGCCCTCACGGCGCTCGTGAAGGCGGGGCTCGCCACCCTGGAGACGGTGGCCATCGCCGCCGGGGCCGGGTCGCTCCTGCCGGCGGCCCTGGAGCCCTTCCCGCTCACGAACGATCAGGCGGCGGCGCTCTCGCGCATCACCGGCGCCTCGGGCGCCTTCCACACCTTCCTCCTCCACGGCGTCACCGGCTCGGGCAAGACCGAGGTCTACCTCCAGGCCATCGCGGTGGCGCGGGCCGCGGGGCGCGGCGCGCTGGTGCTCGTGCCCGAGATCGCGCTCACCCCGCAGCTGGCCGGGCGCTTCCGGGCCCGCTTCGGCGACCAGGTGGCGCTCCTCCACAGCGGCCTGACCGACGGTGAACGTCACTCCGAGTGGCTGCGGCTCCGGCGCGGGGAGGCCCGCATCTGCGTGGGGGTGCGCAGCGCCGTCTTCGCCCCGGTCCAGGACCTGGGCATCGTGGTGGTCGACGAGGAGCACGACCCCTCCTTCAAGCAGGACGACGGCCCGGGCTACCACGCCCGCGATCTGGCGGTGGTCCGGGCCCGCGAGGAGGGGGCGGTCTGCGTGCTCGGCTCGGCCACCCCGTCCCTCGAGACCCTCGAGAACGCCCGGTCGGGGAAGTACGAGCGCATCGAGCTTCCCCGGCGCATCGACGACCGGCCGCTGCCCGAGGTTCGCATCGTCGACCTCTCCCGCATCCGGAAGGGGTCGCCCCTGCCCGGGCTCCTCTCCCCGGTGCTCGTCGACGCGCTGGGGGCCACGGTGCGGGCCGGACGGCAGGCCATCCTCTTCCTCAACCGGCGCGGCTTCCAGACGCTGGTGCTCTGCCGGGACTGCGGCCGCGAGGAGCGCTGCAGCCACTGCTCGGTGTCGCTCACCCTGCACGCCCGGCGCGGCGTGCTCCTCTGCCACTACTGCGGCGCCACCGAGCGGATGAGCCCGCGCTGCCCCGACTGCGGCGGCGAGCGGGCCGGGGTGGGGGCCGGCACCGAGCAGGTCGAGGCGGCGGTCCGGGAGATCGTCCCGGCGGCGCGGGTGGCCCGCATGGACCGGGACGCCCTCTCGGGCGCCGGGGACGTGGCCGAGCTGCTGGCCCGCTTCGCCCGGCGGGAGATCGACGTGCTGGTCGGCACCCAGATGGTCACCAAGGGGCACGACTTCCCGGGGGTGACGCTCGTGGGGGTGGTCCTCGCCGACACGGCGCTGGCCTTGCCCGACTTCCGGGCCGCCGAGCGCACCTTCCAGCTCCTCACCCAGGTGGCGGGGCGGGCCGGGCGCGGCGAGGACGCCGGGCAGGTGATCGTCCAGACCTTCCACCCCCATTCACCCGCGGTCGCATTCGCGGTGGGTCACGACTACGCCGGTTTCGCCGAGGTGGAGCTCGACCGGCGCCGCGCGCTCGGGTACCCCCCCTTCGGCCGGATGATGGCGGTGCGGGTGGAGGGCTCGGAGACGGGGGCCCGCAGGACCGCGGAGGCGCTCGGCGAGGCGGCCCGGCCGGCCCTGTCGGCGGGCGTGACCATGCTCGGGCCTGCCCCGGCCGCCATCGAGCGGATCCGGGGGAAATACCGCTGGCACCTGCTCTTCCGTGCGGGGAACCCCGCCGCCCTGCGCCGGGTGCACCGGGCGCTCGGGCCGGCGGCGCTGCGTCCCCCGGGCGGGGCCTCCATCCGCTTCGACGTCGACCCGCACGCCATGCTGTGAAGGTGCGCGGAAACGGCACCCCGATTACAATCGGCGGGCACCCTGGAGCACGCACATGGTCCGCAACATCGTCATCTGGCCCGATCCCCTCCTCAAGAAGCCCTCCCTGCCCGTCGACCGGGTGGACGACGGCATCCGCCGCCTGCTCGACGACATGTCCGACACCATGTACGCGGCCGAGGGGGTGGGGCTCGCCGCCGTCCAGATCGGCGAGCTGAAGCGCTGCATCGTCATCGACGCCTCGCCCCGCCAGGAGGGGCAGAAGCTCCTCCACCTCGTGAACCCGGTCATCGTCCGGGCCGAGGGGGACACCGTCTACACCGAGGGCTGCCTCTCCATCCCCGGCGAGGCCGAGGACGTCGACCGCTTCGCCAAGGTCTGGGTCCGGGCGCTCGACTACTCCGGCAAGGAGTTCGAGATCGAGGCCGAGGAGCTGCTCGCCATCGCCCTGCAGCACGAGCACGACCACCTCGAGGGCACGGTCTTCGTCGACCACCTGTCGAGCCTGAAGCGCGAGCTCATCCGCCGGCGCATGAAGAAGCTCAAGGCCGAGCACGCCTCCGAGAAGCCCGAGGACGTGAAGAAGGCCGCGCAGCACCGCTCCGCGCTGTAGCGGCCACCCCCACCTTCCGGCAGAGCTTCTCCACCACGCAGCCCGCACAGGCGGGCTTGGCCGCGTGGCAGACCCGGCGCCCGTGCCACACGAGCAGCTGGTGGGCCTTCCCCCAGCGCTCGGGCGGCAGCAGCGCCGACAGGTCCTCCTCCACCCGGTCGGGGTCGGTCGCCTTCGAGAAGCCGAGCCGCCGGGCCAGCCGCCCGACGTGGGTGTCGACCGGGAAGGCGTGGCCGGCGCCGAGGTGGACGAGGACGACGCCGGCGGTCTTCCGCCCCACCCCGGGCAGCGCCTCGAGGGCCTCCCGGGTGCGCGGGACCTGGCCACCGTGCGCCTCGACCAGGACCCGTGCGGCGGCCACGATGGCCTTCGCCTTGTTCCGGAAGAGCCCCAGCGTCCGGACGTGGGGCCAGAGATCCTCCGGGCTCGCGGCGGCGTAGGCGGAGGCGTCGGGGAAGGCGGCGAAGAGGGCCGGGGTGGCCTGGTTCACCCGGACGTCGCGGGCCTGGGCCGACAGGATCACCGCCACGAGCAGCTCGAGGTCGGTCCGGAAGTCGAGCTCGATGCGGGCGTCGGGCATGGCCTCCCCCAGGAGGTCGATCACCTTGCCCGCGCGCGTGCGCTCCGACATGGGCGCGGATGCTAACATCCGCGCCCCCCGGGAGACCCATGAAGCCCATCGACCTCCGATCCGACACCGTCACCCTCCCCTCGCCGGCGATGCGCGAGGCCATGTCCCGCGCCCCGCTCGGCGACGACGTCTACGGCGAGGACCCCACGGTCAACCGGCTCCAGGAGCTCTGTGCCGACCTGCTCGGCAAGGAGGCGGCCCTCTTCGTGGCGAGCGGGACGATGGCGAACCAGGTGGCCCTCGGCGTCCTCACCCGCCCCGGCGACGAGGTGATCTGCGACCAGGGGGCCCACCCGGTGAACTTCGAGGGGGGCGCCATGCCGGCCCTCTGGGGCATCCAGCCCCGCACGCTGAAGGGGGAGCGGGGGCTCCTCGACCCGGTGGAGGTGGAGGCCGCCATCCGCCCCGAGAACGAGCACTTCCCCCGCAGCCGGGTGCTCGAGATCGAGAACACCCACAACCGGGGCGGCGGCTCGGTCTACCCGCTCGAGCGTGTTCGGGCGCTCGCCGAGGTGGCGCGGCGGCGCGGGCTCGACATGTACCTCGACGGTGCGCGGCTCATGAACGCGGTGGTCGCCTCGGGCGTTCCGGCCCGCGACTATGCCGAGGGGGCGACGCTCGCCTCGCTCTGCTTCTCGAAGGGGCTCGGGGCGCCGGTGGGATCGATCCTGGCCGGCGACCGGGACCGGATCCGGGATGCGCGCCGGCTCCGCAAGCGGCTCGGAGGGGCGATGCGCCAGTCCGGGGTGCTCGCCGCGGCGGCCATCTTCGCCCTCGAGAACAACGTGGCCCGGCTGGCCGAGGACCACGACAACGCCCGGGCCCTGGCGGCGGCGCTGTCGGCCATCCCCGGGGTTTCGATCCCCCACCCGGTCGAGACCAACCTCCTCTTCGCGTGCTTCCCGGGGAGGAGCGCCGTGGGGCTCGTGGCGCGCTTCCGGGCCCTGGGGGTGCTCGCCAACCCGGAGGGCTTCCAGCCCGACCTGGTCCGCTTCGTCACCCACCTCGACGTGTCGCGCGACGACGTCCTGGAGGCGGCGCGGCGGGTCGCGGGGGCGGTCGCACCCTGATCGGGACCGTTGCCACACCCCTTTGGGTGGCATAAGTCCTCTCCCAGGGGTTCTCGCCTCGACAACCCCGGCACCCCGTGCCAGCCTGAACCGTCTTCTCGAGCCCCCAGGAGGATCGCGCCCTCGATGCAGATCAACCTGCGCAAGGCCATGTTCGTGCTGCCGAACCTGTTCACGGTCAGCTCGATCTTCCTCGGCTTCTACTCGATGACCCTGGCCTCCGGGGACGCCACGCCCGAGGAGCTCTACCGGGCGGCCCTGGCCATCTTCTTCGCCATCTTCTTCGACATGTTCGACGGCCGGGTGGCCCGGATGACCCGCACCCAGTCCGACTTCGGCGTCCAGCTCGACAGCCTGGCCGACGTCATCTCGTTCGGCGCGGCCCCGGCGCTGCTCGTCTACCGGTGGGCGCTCGCCCCCATGGGGTTCATGGGGCTCTTCCTCTCCTTCGCCTTCGCTGCCTGCGGGGCGCTCCGGCTGGCCCGATTCAACGTGCTCGCGGCCCGGGGCGACAAGGCCTCCCACCGCTTCTTCACGGGGCTGCCCATCCCCCTCGCCGCCGGCGCGCTGGTCTCGGTGGTGATCGCCCATTACCGCCACTACGGCGCCCCCACCGAGCCGACCACCCACGTCCCCATCGCCATCGGCGTGATGCTCCTCTCCTTCCTCATGGTCTCGACGGTCCGCTACCGGACCTTCAAGGACACCCACCTCACCGTGAAGAGCGTCGCCACCTTCGGCTTCGTGCTCGCCGCGGCGGTGGCCATCGGCCTCGCCACCCGGGCCTCCTTCGTCCTGCTCGTCTTCGCCGGGGCCTACATCCTCATGGGGCTCGTGGAGTCGATCTTCTTCCGCCACACCATCGAGAAGTCGTCGCTGCCTCCCGCCGTCCAGCGCGAGATCGAGTCGGACGAGGCGCTCGAGCCCGACGACGACGACCTCGAGACGAAGGACGAGGGAGACGAGTACATCTAGTGAAGAAGGGGCGTCCCGACGGCCCGCCCTCCCCCTGGGTGATCCTGGCGGCCTGGGGGCCGTGCGGCTTCTCCCCGTTCGCCCCCGGCACGGTCGGCACGCTCGGCGCCATCCCGCTCTTCTGGGCGCTGCGCCAGCTTCCCCTCGGCGGCTACCTGGCCGCCACCTTCGCCCTCTTCCTGCTCTCGGTGCCGGCCGCCACCCGGGCCGGCGCCTACTGGAAGGTCGTCGACGCCTCCCCCATCGTCATCGACGAGGTGGTGGGCTACCTCGTCGCCATGGCCTTCTTCCCGTGGTCGTGGGGGAACGCGCTGGCCGGCTTCCTGCTCTTCCGGATCTTCGACGTGATGAAGCCCTGGCCGGCCTCGGCGCTCGACCGCATCAAGACCGGCCTCGGCGTGGTGCTCGACGACGTCGCCGCCGGCGTCTACGCGGGGTTCGCGCTGGCCTTCCTGCAGCTCGCCCTCACGCTCCTCCTCGGCTGCACCGGGAGCATTCACTGGTGGTGCATGGAGCTGACGCCGTGACCGGGAGCCCGGGAACCTCGCACCTCCAGGTGGAGCTCCTCGCCACCGGCGACGAGCTCCTCACCGGGCAGATCCTCGACACCAACTCGGTCTGGCTCATGGACCGGCTCTGGGACCTGGG
>CAIVAR010000023.1 GCA_903904005.1 uncultured Anaeromyxobacter sp. | reverse complement strand
GGGAGCCACCGCGGCCATCTTCGCGGCCGTGACGCTCTCCTGGGTGGCGCTCGACACGGGGAGGGCGCTCCACCTGGCGCTCGCCGCCCTGGCGCTGGGGCTCGCCCTGGGGGCGAAGGGGACGGGGATCGTCGTGGTGCAGGTCCTGGGGCTGCTCGCGCTCGCCCCCGCGGTCCGGCGCGGAGGTGCGGCCCCCGGGGAGCTCCGTCGAAGGGCCCTCGGCGCGCTCTGGATCGCGGCCGGTGGCGCGGTGGCGCTGGCCCTCGTCAGCCTGCCGGAGGGCCCGGCCGCCTGGTGGCGGGCGCTGGAGCTGCAGCGCCGGCACGTCGAGGCGGGGCACGCCACCTGGATGCTCGGGAAGCGGTCCATGCAGTGCTGGGCCTGGTTCTTCCCCCTGGCCTGGCTGGTGAAGACCCCCATCGCGCTCCTCCTCGCCACCGGCGCCGGCGTCCTCCTCGTGGCCTCGCGGATCCGCCGCACGCCCGAGGTGGCGGTGATGGTGCTGGCGACGCCGGTCGTCCTGCTCGCGGTCGGCATGGTGGCCGGCATCTGCAACGGCGTCCGGCAGCTCCTCCCCGCGACCCCCTTCCTGGCCGTGGCCGGGGGGGTGGCGCTGGCGGCACTGGCGAGGAGCCTGGCCGGGAAGGTGGTGGCCGGCGGGCTGCTCGGCTGGATGGCGGTGGCGCTCCTCCTCGTGCACCCCGACGCCATCACCTACGCCAACGAGGCGGCCGGCGGCCCGGGGCGGACCTGGCGGCTCCTCACCGACTCCAACGTCGACTGGGGGCAGTCGCTGCCGGAGCTCGCGGCCACCCTGCGCGAGGTCCCGGTGCGGCGGGTCTGGCTCGACTACATGGGGACGGCCTTCCCCCCGGCCCACGGGGTGGATCGCTACCGGAAGATCCAGGACTGGCGCTTCCGCGCCGGCGCGGTGCTCCCCGCGCCCCGGCGCGACGGCCCGGATCCCGCCGGGCGCGAGCTGGTGGCCGTGTCGGCGACCTGCCTCGTCGACGCCTACGTGTCCGAGCCGGACCTCCACGCCTGGCTGCGCGAGCGCACCCCCTGGCGCTGGGCGGGAAACGCCATCGCCATCTACGACATCACCGACGACGCGGAGGCCCACCGGCAGCTGGCCCGGATGGCGGTGCGCATGCGCGACCCAGTCACCGCGGCCGAGGCCTCGGCGCGGGCGCGGGAGATCGAGGCCGGGCGGTAGGGCCGGGCGCTAGAACCACTCCGGGCGCGCCCGCGCGTAGCTGTCCTCGCCCTCCCGGCAGGCGGCCACGAGCGGCCCGATGCGCGGCAACTCGAAGCGGAGCCAGTAGGCGGCCGCGGCGAGCTTCCCGTGGAGCAGGTCGGGCGAGCCCCGCCCGGCGGAGAGCCCCTCCCGGGCAGCCGCGGCCTGGAGCATCCACGTCCAGGCCACCACCACGGTGGAGAAGAGCTCGAGGAAGTCGGAGGAGTGGAGCAGCATCGCCCCGGGGTCGCCGGCCAGGCCGCGTCCGGCGAGCTCCATCGTCAGCGCGCCCACCTCGGCGGTGGCGCCGCGCAGGCCGGCGGTCCAGGCCGGATCGACCCCGGCCCGATCGGCCCGGGCGCAGGCCGCCTCGATCTCCTCTCCCAGGACGCGCAGCGCCCCGCCTCCCTCCGCCACCACCTTGCGCCCCAGGAGGTCGAGCCCCTGGATCCCGGTGGTCCCCTCGTGGATCGAGTTGAGCTTCTGGTCCCGCAGCCAGGCCTCGACCAGGTACTCGCTCGAGTACCCGTACCCGCCGTGGATCTGGAGCGCCAGCGCGTTCGACTCGAACCCCTTCTCGGCCGGGAAGGTCTTGGCCACCGGGGTGAGCAGGTCGAGGAGCAGCTGGGCGCGGTGGCGCGCCTCCGGCGAGGGCGCGTGGGAGGCCCGGTCGGCCTGGAGCGCGGCCAGGAGCACGAGGGCGAGGCCGCCCTCGACGATGGCCTTCTGCCGCAGCAGCATCCGCCGGACGTCGGCGTGCCCGACGATGGGAACCTGGGGGGAGAGGGGATCGCGGTCCGTGAGCGGACGCCCCTGGGGGCGCTCCTGCGCGTACGCGAGCGACTCGAGGTAGGCCACCGACGCGGTCGCCACCCCGTTGGCCCCGATCATGATGCGGGCCTCGTTCATCATCTGGAACATGTGGGCGAGCCCCCGGCCCGGCTCCCCCACCAGCCAGCCGCGGCAGTCGCCCGACTCGCCGAGCGCCAGGATGACGCTGGGGAGCCCACGCCAGCCGATCTTGTGGATGAGCCCGGGGACCCGGACGTCGTTCGGCTCGAGGCCGCCGTCCGCGGTGGGCCGCAGCTTCGGGACGAGGAACAGGCTCACCCCCTTCGTGCCCGGCGGGGCGCCGTCGACGCGCGCCAGCACCATGTGCACGACGTTGGGGGTGAGGTCGTGGTCCCCGCCGGAGATGAAGATCTTGGAGCCGGAGAGCAGGAAGTGTTCGCCCGCGGGGGTGGCGCGGACGCGGACGTCGGCCAGGCTGGAGCCGGCCTGTGGCTCGGTGAGCGCCATGGTCCCGGTGCAGGCCCCCTCGTGCATGGGGGCGAGCCAGCGGTCGCGCAGGGCCGGCGAGCCGAAGGCCTCGACGAGATGGGCCGCACCGCTCGTCAACCCCGCGAAGCCGTAGGCCGCGCAGTTGCCGGCCTGGAGGTAGAGGTTCGCGGCGAGCGCGATGGTCGCCGGGAGCTGCTGGCCGCCGGCGTCGAACGGCCGCGCCGCCGAGATCACCCCGAGCTCCCGGAGCCGGGGCCAGATCTCCCGGAGCAGCGGGTGGACCTGGACCGCGCCGTCGCGGAGGACCGGGGGCTCCGCGTCGAGCGGGCGGTAGGACGGGAAGAGGACGTCGCGGGCGAAGCGCCGGCACAGGTCGATCCAGGCGTCGAAGGTCTCGCGGCCGTGGTCGGCGAAGTGGGGCCACCGGGCCAGGGCGCCGGCGTCCAGCACGTCGTAGAGGATGAAGGAGAGGCCACGGTCGTCGAGGAGGGGGTTGGGCATGGCGCGGTCGAAGATACCGCGCTACAGGAAGACCATGGTTCCTCCCGCGCTCCCGGCACTCCTCGCGCTGGCACTCGCGGTACAGGTACCCCCGGGAAAGGAGGAGATGATCCTCTCCCACATCCCCGGAAAGCTCGGCCCGGTGGCCTTCAGCCACGGGCGCCACGCGTCGGTCTACCGGATGCCGGACGGAGCGGCCATCCGGTGCAAGGACTGCCACCACACCCTCGCCGCGAACGAGCCCGGGGAACCCTTTCCGGACATGCGCTGCACCCTCTGCCACGTCCGGCTGGGCGACCCGGAGAAGGAGTACGGCGGCAAGAAGGCCCGGACGCTGGCGACCCTGAAGCCGGACGGGGCCATCGACATCCGCAGCGTCCTCTTCCACGACCAGTGTCGCGGGTGCCACCTGAAGATCAAGACCGAGACCCTCAACCTGGCCACGTGCAAGGTGTGCCACCCGGGCGGCCTCAAGGCCGACGCCATCCACGGCAGGTACGACGCCAGGTGACTTCGGGGAAAAAGGCCAGCGGAGACGGGGCCTGGGGGAGGGGTTTCCGGCCCCATCTCCGCCGACGACCCGACGGGGAGGGCACCCGACGGACCACCGGACGATGAACCGACCGGCACGACACGCGCGACGACTCATCTTGTACCGTGTTCATGGTGAGTCGACCGTGAGATCGGGATTAGGTTCCTCTCATCCGATGTGCGATGCGAATCGCTCACGAAGTGTTATCTCTCCACCCCATGTCCGTACTGGTGGTGGAAGACGAGAAGCGGGTCCTGTCGTTCGTGGAGCGCGGGCTCACCGAGGAGGGCTACAACGTCCACGCCGTCGGCGACGGTGCCGCGGCCGAGACGGCGCTCGCCGCCGGGGGGGTCGAGGTGGTGCTGCTCGACTGGACGCTCCCCGGGGTGTCCGGCCTCGACCTGCTCCGGCGCTGGCGCGAGCGGGGCGAGGTCGTGCCCGTGGTCATGGTCACGGCGCGAGACGCGGTCGACGACCGGGTGGCGGCGCTCAACGCCGGCGCCGACGACTACGTGGTGAAGCCCTTCGCCTTCGACGAGCTGGTGGCGCGCCTCCGCGCCGTCCTGCGCAGGGCCGGAGGGCGGGCCAGCCCCATCCTCACCTGCTCCGACCTGATCCTCGACCCGGTGCAGCACAAGGTGACCCGCGCCGGACAGCCCATCCGGCTGACCGCCCGGGAGTTCGCCCTCCTCCAGTTCCTGATGGAGCGGGTCGGCGAGCCGGCCTCCCGGACCCGCATCGTCGAGGCGGTGTGGGAGCACGACTACGACACCTTCTCCAACGTGGTCGAGGTCTACATCCGCTACCTCCGCAAGAAGATCGACGAGCCCTTCTCGCACCCGCTCATCCACACCATCCGGGGGGTCGGGTACGAGATGAGGCCGGGCCCTTGAGAGTGCTGCGGACCCTGCGCGGGCGGCTGGCAGCCGCCTTCGCCGCGGCGGTCGTCGTGACCGTCCTCCTCTTCGGATCCGCGACCGCCGTCGCCATCTTCCTGCACGACCACAACGAGCGACTCAGCTTCGGCGGCGTCGACGCGGAGCCGACCGGATTCGTGGGGGACGACCTCCAGGACGCCAAGAAGTTCGGCGTCGCCATGCTGCTCGTCTCCCCGGTCGCCGTGGCCGGGGCAGCGCTTCTCGGGCTGTGGCTGGCCCGCCGCGCGCTCGCCCCCATGCACGAGGCGGCGGCGAGGGCCCGGCGGGCGCTCCGTGGGGAAGGCGAGCTCCAGCTGCCGGTGCGGGGGATCGGCGACGAGTGGGACGAGCTGGCCGGGGTGACGAACGAGCTCCTCCGGGCCCAGGCCGACGCCGCCAGCCGGGCGCGGGCCTTCAGCGCCAACGCCGCCCACGAGCTGCGCACACCCCTCACCGCCATGCTGGGCGAGGTGCAGGTGACGCTGCGCCGGGAGCGGAGCCCCGAGGAGTACCGGACCGCGCTGAACGTGGTCGAGGAGGAGGTGCAGCGGCTGACCCGGCTCGTCGAGATGCTGCTCGCGCTGGCGCGAGCCGACAACGGCACCCTCGACGCCGACGCCATCCGCTTCGACCTGGCGCGCGCGGCGCGGCTGGCCGCCGACCGGGCCATCGTGGCCCACCCGGGTGCCGACCGGCGGCTCACCCTCCGCCTCGCGCCCGCCACCGCGCTCGGCGACCCGCTGCTCGCCGGCCGGGTCCTCGACAACCTCCTCGACAACGCGCTGCGTCACGGAGGGCGGAACGTCGAGGTCGCGCTGGAGGTGGGGCCGGACCGGATCCGCGTGGCGGTGAGCGACGACGGCAACGGCGTCCCGGACTCGATCCGGAACCGCGTCTTCGAGCGCTTCAGCCGCGAGGGCGCCCCCGCCAGCGGGTTCGGGCTGGGGCTCGCCATCGCGCGTGCGCTGGCCGAGGCCCAGGGCGGGAAGCTCTGGCTCGACGACGCCGCGCCGGGGGCCCGATTCGTCGTCGAGCTCCCCGCCGCGCGGGAGTAGTGCCGGCCGCGCCTACGCGTAGGTCCGGTAGGCCGGGTGCCACATCTCCGCCTGCACCATGGCGAGCGGGTCGGCAGGGCGCGGGACGCCCGCCAGGCCGTCCTGGAAGGCCACCTCGGCCACCGCCGCGCCGATGTGGGCCGAGACCTCCCGGATCCGGGTCAGCGACGGGTAGATCCGCCCCAGCTCCAGGTCGGAGGGGAGGACGAGCGACGCCAGCGTCCGCGCCGCCGCCGCGAACATCCGGTCGGTGACCAGGCGGGCCTGGCAGGCCACCACCCCGAGCCCCACGCCCGGGAAGATGTAGGAGTTGTTCCCCTGGCCGGACACGAAGGTCTTCCCGTCCAGGTGGCAGGGAGGGAAGGGGCTTCCGCTCGCGAAGATGGCCTTGCCGCCCGACCAGCGGTAGGCCTCCTCGGCGGTGCACTCCGACTTGGAGGTCGGGTTGGAGAGCGCGAAGACGATGGGGCGCTCGTTCATCCGCGACATGGTCTCGATGACCCGCTGGTCGAAGGAGCGCGGGACCGTGGAGACCCCCACGATGGCGGTCGGGCGGATCGCCTCCAGCGCCGCCTGGAAGCCGGGCGCGGGCGGGAGGTCGTGGGCGAAGCGCAGCTTGTGCTCGGCCAGCCCCGTCCGGCTCTTCACCACGAGTCCATGGCTGTCCACGAAGCAGCAGTTGCGGCGCGCCTCCTCCAGGGTGGCCCCCTCGTCCACCATGGCCGACACGATGAGGTCACCGATGCCGATGCCGGCCTCCCCGGCCCCCAGGAAGAGCACCCGCTGCTCCCGGAGGGACTTCCCGGTCAGGCGCAGCGCCGTGTAGAGCCCGGCCAGGGTCACGGCGGCGGTGCCCTGGATGTCGTCGTTGAAGGTGCAGACCCGCTCCCGCCACTGCTCCAGGAGCCGGAAGGCGTTCTGGTTGCCGAAGTCCTCGAATTGCAGGAGCGCGCGCGGGAAGACCCGCTTCACCGCCTCGACGAACTCGGCCACGAAGGCGTCGTAGGGTGCGCCGCGGATGCGCTTCTGGCGAAGCCCCATGTAGAGCGGGTCGCGCAGGTAGCCCTCGTTCTCGGTGCCCACGTCGAGCATGACGGGGAGCGTCCGGGACGGGTCGATCCCGGCGCAGGCGGTGTAGAGCGAGAGCTTCCCCACCGGGATGCCCATGCCGCCCACCCCCTGGTCGCCCAGCCCCAGGATCCGTTCACCATCGGTGACGACGATGACGCGCACGTCCGGAAGCCGCCAGTTGCGCAGCACCGCCTCCACCCGGCCGCGGTCCTCCCAGGAGACGTAGAGGCCGCGGGGCCGGCGGAAGAGGTGGCCCCACTGCTGGCAGGCCTGCCCCACCGTGGGCGTGTAGATGATGGGCATCATCTCCTCGATGTGATCGACCACCACCCGGTAGAAGAGGGTCTCGTTGCGGTCCTGCAGGCTGACGAGGTGGATGTAGCGCTCCAGGTCGGTCTGCTTGTTGCGGTAGTTGTCCATCACCCGCGCGACCTGCTCCTCGAGCCGGTGGATGTGGGGAGGAAGGAGTCCCTCGAGCCCCAGGGCGCGGCGCTCGGCGAGCGTGAAGGCGGTTCCCTTGTTGAGCAGCGGATCGTGCAGCAGGGCCTCCCCGCGGGGGAGGGCCTCGATGTTCTTCGTGTCGGTGTCGGTCATGGGGACAGCAGAGACACGGACCGGGGGAGCCGGCGCGGGACAAACGGGTGCGGTGCGGACGGCCCACCAGGGATCCCCCGAAGATCCGGGGCGGGCGTAGAGTCGCCGGCTTGGATCCGGGGCGCCGGCGTCAGCGTCCGTCCCGGCGGGTGCAGCGGACGCCCCCTCGGTCCATCTCGGCGATGCACTCGTTGCAGGGGACGCAGGCCGAGCCGTCCACCTCGCCCCGCTCCATCCGGCGGGGCAGGGACGGATCGTGCAACAGCGCCCGCCCCATGCCCACGAGCTCGAACCCGGCCCCGAGCGCCCGGTCCACGGTGGCCATCGACTTCAGCCCGCCGAGGAGCACGAGCGGGAGCCGGACCGCGGCGCGAACGGCCTTCCCCTCCTCGAGCAGGAATCCCTCCGTGTAGGGCACCGCCGGGACGAGGAGGGTCCCGAAGAGCGTGAGGCCGATCCGGGCGTGCCAGCGCTCCTGGTTGGCCGCCATCCGGCGGACCGGGACCTCCCCCCGCAGCATGTGGAGCGGCGTGCGGGAGACGAAGCCGCAGGAGAGCACCAGCGCGGAGGCGCCCTCGGCCTCGAGCCGCCGGGCCACCTCGACCGACTCGTCGAGCTCGAGCCCCCCCGCGAATCCGTCCCGGAGGTTCACCTTGGCGAGGAGGGGGAAGCCCGGGCCGACCGCGGTGCGCGTGGCCCGCAGCACCTCCACCGCCAGGCGCGACCGGTTCTCGAGGCTGCCGCCCCAGCGGTCCGTGCGCCGGTTGGTGAAGGGGGAGAGGAACTGGGAGACGAGGTAGCCGTGGCCGAAGTGGAGCTCGACGGCGTCGATCCCGGCGTCCCGGGCGATGCGCGCGGCCCTGGCGAAGTCGGCCACCACGCGGGCCAGGTCCTCCTCGGTCGCCGGGCGCACGAAGGAGAGGCCGTAGGTGCTGAAGCGGCGCGAGGCGCCCATGGGCCGACCGCCGATGACCCGCGGGTTCGCGAAGTCGCCGCAGTGGCCGATCTGGAGGGCGACGGCCGCCCCCTCCCGGTGCACCGCGTCGGCGAGGCGCGACAGCCCCGGCGCGGCCTCGGGGCGCACCAGGATCTGGGTGGGGTAGCTCCGACCGTCGGGCGAGATGGAGGCGTAGGCCACCGTGGTGAGCGCGGTGCCGCCGGCGGCCACCTCCCGGTGGTGCGCCACCAGGGCATCGGACACCAGCCCCCCCGGGCACATGCCCTCGAAGGTGGCCGGTTTCACGATCCGGTTGCGGAGACGGAGCCCTTCGAGGGTGAACGGGGTGAACGCGGATCCCACGGGGGAGTAGGATGGCACGGTGATCGCCGCGCTGGCCACCTGGATCCTCTCGCTCTTCGGCTGGCGCGTCGACGTCGTGCCGCCGCCCGGGCCGAAGGGGATCATCGTCGTCTACCCCCACACCTCCAACTGGGATTTCCCCGTCGGCTACCTGACCCGGCTGGTCATGGCGATCCCGATCTCCTTCGTGGGGAAGGACACCCTCTTCCGCTGGCCGATGGGCGTCCTGCTCCGGCGCATGGGGGGGATCCCCGCCAACCGGCGCGAGCGCACCGGGCTCATCGGCCAGCTCGTGGAGGAGTTCCGGCGCCGCGACTGGATGTGGCTCGCCATCGCGCCGGAGGGGACCCGGTCGCACGTCACCCACTGGAAGTCCGGCTTCTACCGCCTGGCCCTCGAGGCCGGGGTCCCGGTGGGGCTCGCCTTCATCGATTACGGCACGCACAGGGTGGGGCTGCGGGAGTACGTGACGCTCACCGGTGACCGGACGGCCGACATGGCGCGCATCCGCGCCGCCTACGCCGGCATGGTCGGCCTCCGGCCGGAGCGGGCCGGCGAGATCCAGCTCGAGCCCTGAAGGGCGCCCGGAAACGGCGAGGCGCACCGGGCTCTCGCTCGGTGCGCCCCGGGGTGAAGCGGTGCGAAGCGACTAGAAGTGGAACTCGGGCGAGACGAGCAGCTGGAGGCCGCCGATCCAGTAGCCGTTGAAGCCGCCGCCCTCGAGGACCAGGTCGACGCCGACGCCGAGCCGGTTGGTGCTCAGGAACGAGGCGCCGCCGCCGATGCGGAAGGCCCCACCGAGCGTCGAGTTGGGGCCGATGTACATGCCGCCGCCGATGCGGAACCGGCCCACGGTGTCCATCGTCGCCTGGCCGAACTTGGCGACGTAGTCGATCGTGGGCTCCCAGAGGGTGACGTTCTTGTTCTGTGTCTGGAGGACGTTCAGCGTGTCGTAGTAGGTGCTCGAGATGGTACCGAATCCGACGGTGAAGCCGACGCTGATGTTGTTCATCCCGCTCAGGTTGAAGTCGACCTGGGGGCCGACGAGGAACGGGATGTAGCTCGCGTACGAGCCCGTCGAGCAGACCGGGTAGTACGACCAGTAGGAGCCGTAGCAGTTGGCCCAGCCGGAGTTGTAGAACCCGACGCCGACGTTCACGCGCGCCACGTTGTTCCAGGTCTGCATGGCCTGGATGGGCTGCGGCTGCTGGCCGGGCTGGGTGAACGTGTACTGCGCCGCCGCGGGGGCGGCCGCCGCGAGGGCGAACGAGGCGATGGCGACCTTCAACATGTTTCGCATTCGATGACTCCTCCTGAGAGTTTCCGCAGCATCGCTGATCTGGCCCGGGAGTCGAGGAACCAATTCCGTCCCGGATGGGGTGTCTGCGAGTGAATATGCCATTCCCGCTACGGCGTCAGCCCCTTCATCTCCACCCGGACCCTGCCCAGCCCCGACTGGAGCCGGAACTCCAGCCGAACGACCGACTCCCGCGTGATCCAGCTGTGCTCGGCCAGCACCGTGTCCCCCCGGTCGGCGGCGGTGAGATCGTCGGCGGGACGGGGCGCACCGCCGAAGGCGATGATGAGCAGCGCAGAGAGGTGCCGGTAGATGCTCTCGGCCACCATCCGGCCCGGGAGGTCCATGTCGCCGGTGACGAGGTCGAAGCTGCGCGGGTACTCGACCGCGAGGGTGGAGAGCCCGGGATCGAAGTTGAAGAAGAGGACCAGCGGATACGGGTAGCCGACGAGGGGGACCGTCACCGCGTAGGTCGGGCCAGGGCCCTGCCGGCCGCCGGGGAAGAGGGTCTGGATCTCCTCCTCCGACGCTCCCCAACGCACGGACGGGAACTGCTCGTCGAGGGCCTGCAGGATCCCCATGGCACCCGCACTATACACGAGGACCCGGGGGGCCAGCCCCCGGATGGGGGTCGATGGACGGCAACTCCACCCGGAAGGTAGACCCCTTTCCCAGGGTGCTCGTCGCGGTGAGCGTCCCGCCGTGGGCGGCGACGATGGCGTGGCAGATGGGGAGGCCGAGCCCCATCCCGCGACCGACCTCGCGGGTGGTGAAGAACGGGTCGAAGATCCGCTCCATGGTGGCGGGGTCGATCCCCGTGCCGTCGTCCTGGACCTCGAGCACCGCGCCGCCGGTGGCCGAGGGGAACATGCGCACGGTGACCTCGCCGCGCCGCCCCTCCGGGATGGCGAAGGCGGCGTTCGTGACCAGGTTCACCACCACCTGCTCGAGCTGGCCCGACGAGGCGTAGACCGGAGGGGCCCCCAGGTCGTCGACCCGGACGGTGGCGTTCTGCCCCACCGAGCCGGGGAGCCAGCGCATCGCCGACGTCACCACGTCCCCCAGCCGGACGAGGCTCCGCATGGGGTTGGGGCGCCCGAAGAGGGACAGGTCCTTCACGATGCGGGAGATGCGGTTCCCCCCCACCTGGGCGTCGAGCAGGATCTCCACCACCTCGTCGAGCTGGCGGGAGAGCGCCTCGCGATCGAGCGGGCCGCCCTCCCGGACGCGCGCCGAGATCTCCCGCTGCTCCTCGATGGCCGTCGCCAGGCTCCCCAGCGCCCCGGCCAGCGGGTTGTTCACCTCGTGGGCCACGCCCGCCACCAGCGTCCCCAGCGAGGCGAGGCGCGACGAGACGGCGAGCTGGGTGCGCAGCGCGCGCTCCGCGGTGACGTCCTGGGAGGTGGCGATCCCCATGATCACCGCGCCCGACTCGTCGCGGATCGGGGAGGCGCGGATCTCGACGTTGCGCCCGTTGATCACGACCCCGACGTGCCCCTGCTGGCCCCGCAGTGCGCCGCGGTGGACCGGCTCGATGCGGGCGGCGACCTCCGGCGGGAAGATCTCGGAGAGCGTCCGCCCCACGTTGGTGGCGGCGTCGCGGGGCATCGCGAAGTGGGTCCCGTCGAAGATGAGGAAGCGCAGGTCGTGGTCGAAGAGGGCGATGGCCCCGTTCGGGAAGTTCCGCGCCATCTCCCGGTGGAGCAGCTCGCTGCGGCGGGCCGATGCGAGCAGCTTCCGGTTCTCCTCCAGCGCGGCCAGGAGCTCGTGGGCCACCCGGACCATCTCGGAGACGTCGATGAAGGCGCCGACCGCGCCGCGCGACGCACCCGACGGATCGCGGAGGGGATGGGCGGTACCCAGGAGGTGGCGGAGGGACCCGTCGCCCTGGATCAGGTCGAGCTGCGTGCTCTCCACCGCCACGCCGTCGCGGGCCGCCAGCTGCAGGGGCAGCTCCCGGGCCGGAATGTCCGTCCCGTTCCGGCGGAAGCGCGCGCCCCGGAGCCCCTCGTCGGGCGCCGCCGGGGAGAGGTCCGAGCCCGGCTCGGCCCGGAACAGGAGCTCGGCGAAGCGGTTCCCCTGGATCTCCCGGCACCCGGGGTCCCGGGCGATGAGAACCGCGGCCGGAACGGTGTCGAGCACGCTCCCCAGGTCGGCGAGCCGCTGCCTCGCCAGCGCGCTGGACTCGACGGCCTGCTCCCGGGACCGCTGCACGGCTCCGACCTCCCGGAGCAGGTAGGCGAGCGTGGCCAGGAGCAGCGCCACGCCTGCCGCCATGGCGAACCGGAGCCAGAGGACCCGGGATGCATAGCGGGCCTCGCGGCGCAGCAGTTCCTGCTTGGCCTCCTCGATCATGATCGAGGTGATCGTCCGGATCCTCGTCCGGTCCGGCGCCCAGTTGCCCGCGGCCAGGGCCGCCCGCCCTCCCTCCGGCCCGGACGTCCTCGCGGCCTCGGCTGCGGAGCGCTCCACGGCGATGCGCCTGCCCAGGACGGCGGCGAGCTCCTCGAGGCGGGCCTGCTGCGGGGCTTCGCCCTCGACCAGCCTCCGGATGTCGTCCAGCTCGGCCCGCGCCCGCACCTCGTCCCCGGAGCGGGTCGCGTCGTCGCCGAGATCCGGGGAGAGGATCGAGGCCAGGGTCGAGGCCGAACCGCGATTGATCCAGACGCGGAAGGCCGCGAGGGAGGTTTCCAGCTCGAGGCCTCGGGTCACCCGGTCGCGCGCCTCGACGGTCTCGCGGATGGACACGCCCAGGGCCCCGACCACCGCCAGGAACGAGGCGAGGAGCACGAAGAGCCCCAGTCGTCGGTGTCGGAAGAGTCGCAGGATGCCCCCTCCGTGGATGGTAACCCACGACGGGCTTGCGCAGGGTGCCATCGGTGGGGTATCCGGCCCTCCCATGGGACGCATCTTCGAGACCCGCAAGGCCACCATGTTCGCCCGGTGGAACAAGATGGCGAAGGTCTTCACCCGCATCAGCAAGGACATCGCCATCGCGGTGAAGGCCGCCGGGCCCAACCCGAAGGACAACTCCGCGCTGCGCCGGGCCCTGCAGAACGCCCGTGGCGCCAACATGCCGAAGGACAAGGTCGAGGCGGCCATCAAGCGGGCCAGCGGCCAGGACCAGCAGGCCTACGAGGTGGTGCTCTACGAGGGCTACGGCCCCCACGGGATCGCCGTGGTCGTGGAGACCGCCACCGACAACGTCGTCCGCACCGTCGCCAACGTCCGGGTGGGCTTCAAGAACCACGGCGGGAACCTGGGCACCACCGGCAGCGTGGCCTTCCAGTTCCAGAAGATGGGCGTTTTCCGCCTGTCGCCGGAGGGGATCGACCAGGACGCCCTCGAGATGGAGCTCATCGACCACGGGCTCGAGGAGATGGGCGAGTCCACCGGAGAGAAGGGGGAGAAGCAGGTCGTCATCCGCTGCGCCTTCGGGAACTTCGGGTCGCTCGGCGCGGCCCTCGAGGAGCGGAAGCTCCCGGTCCTCTCCGCCGAACTCGAGTACGTGGCCCAGAACCCGGTCGAGCTGCCCGAGGACAAGGCCAAGGAGGTCCTCGAGATGGTCGACGCGCTCGAGCAGGACGACGACGTCCAGCGGGTGTTCCACAACCTCGCCTAGGAAGCCTCAGCTCCCGAGCATCCGGCGGAAGGCGGGCAGGTCGATCTCCCAGGCCCGCGGCCAGTCCCCGGCGCGCCAGGCGGCCTCGTTGCCCCCGTCGATGCAGATGAGCTGCCCCACCACGAAGCGGGCACGCTCCGAGAGCAGGAATCCGAAGAGCTCGGCGACCGCCTTGGGCGTGGTGAACGCGCCGATGGGGCGGGGCAGGCGCCGGATCAGCTGTCCCTTGCGTGGATCGGCGAGGTCGCGCTCGAGCAGCGGCGTCAGGACCGGCCCCGGGCAGACCCCGTTCAGGGAGATCCCGGCCCCGGCCCAGGCGGGCGTGGGCGCCGACTCGCGGATCCAGCGGGCCACCGCCATCTTGCTCACCTGGTAGGCGAGGGCCGGCTGGGCCTCGAGCAGTCGCGCGGCACGGATGGGGTTGCCGTCGAGGAGGGACTGGACCGCGGCGGCGGGGATGCCCGGGGTCACGAAGATCGAGTTGGAGACGGTCACCGCCACCCGGGCGCCCCCGGCTGCGGCGAGCGCCGGCCGCAGGAGCGCGAGGAGCTCCACGACGCCGAGGTAGTTCAACCCGAAGACCAGCTCGGGCCGGGGGACGTCGACGCCCGCGTTGGCCGCCACCGCCTCGAGCCGTCCATCGCATGCCGACAGGATGGCCGCGGCCGCAGCGGTGCGACCCGCTCCGGTCGAGAGGTCGGCGGAGATCTCGGCTCCCTTGTCGGCGAGGTCGACCCCCAGGACCTTCCAGCCGGTCGACTCGAGCTCGCTCCGGATGGCGAGCCCCATTCCGGACTGTGATCCCGTGACGACGGCGGTGGGCATGCCGCCAGGGTAGCCCTCCGGCGCCGTTCCGGAAGCTGCCCAATGGGGCCGGACCCCGATCAGTCCGTCCCATCCGGGTAAGGGAACCGATTCCGCCCGAACCCCACTAAACTGTCCGCCCTCTCCCCCCCCCCGAGGTGACCGATGGGCGCGACGCGACGACTCCACGATCTGGGCCAGAGCATCTGGCTCGACAACATCACCCGCGACCTCCTCACGTCCGGCACGCTGAAGCGCTACATCGACGAGCTCTCGGTCACCGGCCTCACCTCCAACCCGTCCATCTTCGAGCAGGCGCTGAAGAAGAGCGCCGCCTACGACGAGGCCATCCGGGCCGGCGTGAAGGCCGGGCGCACCGGCGAGGAGCTCTTCTTCGACCTCGCGCTCGACGACCTCGCCCGCGCCGCCGACCTGTTCCGGCCCGTCCACGACCGGACCGCCGGCGTCGACGGATTCGTGTCGCTCGAGGTCTCCCCGCTGCTCGCCTACGACACGCAGAGCACGCTCGCGGCGGCGAAGGCGCTCCACGCCCGCGCCGCCCGCCCCAACCTCCACATCAAGATCCCGGGGACGAAGGAGGGGCTTCCCGCCATCGAGGAGGCCACCTTCGCCGGCGTTCCGGTCAACGTGACCCTGCTCTTCTCCCGGGAGCAGTACCTGGCTGCGGCCGACGCCTGGCTGCGCGGGGTCGAGCGGCGCATCGCCGCTGGCCTCGACCCCGACGTGCGCTCGGTGGCCTCGGTCTTCATCAGCCGATGGGACGTCTCGGTGGCGTCGAAGGTCCCGGCCGACCTCCGCAACCGGCTCGGCAATGCCATCGCCCGCAGGACCTACGCGGCCTCCCGGGCGCTGCAGGGCTCCCCGCGCTGGCTGCGGGCGCAGAACGCCGGGGCCCGGCCCCAGCGGGTGCTCTGGGCCAGCACCGGGACGAAGGACCCCTCCGCCCCCGACACGCTCTACGTGAAGGCGCTGGCGGCCCCGTACACGGTGAACACCGTTCCCGAGGCAACCCTGCTCGCCTTCGCCGACCACGGCGACGTGGGGGCGCCGCTCGCCGCCGACGGGGGGGACGCCGAGGAGATCATCGCGCGCCACGCCCGGGCCGGCGTCGACGTCGACGCGCTGGCCGCGCAGCTGCAGGAGGACGGCGCCAAGGCCTTCGTGAAGTCCTGGAACGAGCTCCTCGAGGGGCTCGCCCGGAAGACCGGCGCCGCGGGGAAGGGGCCGTGACGCCGGCGCCGCTGCGGGAGCGCACCGCCTGGAAGGCCCTCGAGGCGCACCACGCCCGGATCCGGGAGCGACACCTCCGCGACCTCTTCGCGGAGGATCCGGGGCGCGGCGAGCGGCTCACGCTCGATGCCGCCGGCGTCTTCCTCGACTACTCGAAGCACCGCGTCACCGACGAGACCCTGCGGCTGCTCGTCGCCCTGGCGGAGGAGTCGGGGCTGCGCGACCGCATCGACGCCATGTTCCGCGGCGACCGGATCAACGTCACCGAGGACCGGGCCGTGCTGCACGTCGCCCTGCGCGCGCCGCGGGGAGCGGTGATCCGGGTCGACGGGAAGGACGTGGTGCCCGACGTCCACGCCGTGCTCGACAGGATGGCCGCCTTCTCGGACCGGGTCCGGGGTGGCGCCTGGCTCGGCCACACCGGCAAGCCCATCCGCAACGTGGTGAACGTGGGGATCGGCGGCTCCGACCTCGGACCGGTGATGGCCTACGAGGCGCTCCGCCACCACGCCCTCCGCTCCATGACGTTCCGCTTCGTCTCCAACGTGGATGGGACCGACCTCGCCGAGGCGACCTGGGACCTCGACCCGGAGGAGACCCTCTTCGTCATCTCCTCCAAGACCTTCACGACCCAGGAGACGATGACGAACGCCCACTCGGCGCGG
The DNA here is from genome assembly GCA_903904005.1 of uncultured Anaeromyxobacter sp. Lineage (GTDB taxonomy): Bacteria > Myxococcota > Myxococcia > Myxococcales > Anaeromyxobacteraceae > CAIOAK01. Next base: position 10,062 of record CAIVAR010000023.1, on the reverse strand, counting down.
GACTGGGCGCTGGCCGGCCTGGGGGGCGACTCCCGGGCGGTGGCCCGCCACTTCGTGGCCGTCTCCACCAACGCGGCGAGGGTGGCCGAGTTCGGCATCGACACCGCCAACATGTTCGGATTCTGGGACTGGGTGGGCGGACGCTACTCGATGGACTCCGCCATCGGACTCTCCACCATGCTGGCGGTGGGGCCGGAGAATTTCCGGGCCATGCTGGCCGGCTTCCACGAGATGGACGAGCACTTCCGGACCGCCCCCTTCGAGCGGAACCTGCCCGTCCTGAAGGGGCTGCTCGGGCTCTGGTACAACGACTTCTTCGGCGCCCAGACCGTGGCGGTGCTGCCCTACGAGCAGTACCTCAAGCGGTTCCCGGCCTACCTCCAGCAGCTCACCATGGAGTCGAACGGCAAGCACGTCGGGCTCGACGGGCGGCCGGTCGAGGTGGACACCGGCCCCATCTACTGGGGCGAGCCGGGCACCAACGGGCAGCACTCCTTCTACCAGCTCATCCACCAGGGCACCCGGCTCATCCCCGCCGACCTCATCGCCTTCGGCCACTCGCTGAACCCGCTCGGACGCCACCACGACATGCTGGTGGCCAACGTGCTCGCCCAGGCCGAGGCGCTCGCCTTCGGGAAGACCGCCGACGAGGTGCGGGCCGAGGGCACGCCCGCCTGGCTCGTGCCCCACCGGGTCTTCGAGGGGAACCGCCCCACCAGCATGCTGCTGCTCGACCGGCTCACCCCGGCCGCCCTGGGGCGGCTGGTCGCCCTGTACGAGCACGAGGTGTTCACCCAGGGTGCCATCTGGGGGATCGACTGCTTCGACCAGTGGGGTGTCGAGCTGGGCAAGGTCCTGGCCCAGCGGATCCTCGCCGAGCTGGAGGGCCCCTCCGAGCCGCCCCCGTCCCACGACCCCTCGACCAACGCGCTGGTCCGTCGCTACCGGGCCATGAGGAGGAAGTGATGCAGATCGGGATGATCGGGCTCGGTCGCATGGGGGCCAACATGGTGCGCCGCCTGCTCGGGGCCGGGCACGAGTGCGTGGTCTTCGACAGGTCACCCGCCGCGGTGGCCGGCCTGGTCGCCGAGAAGGCGGTCGGTTCGGCGTCGCTCGCCGAGCTGGTGGGGAAGCTCTCCCGCCCCCGCGCCATCTGGATGATGGTTCCGGCCGCGGGGGTCGACCGCACCATCGCCGACCTGGTGCCGGTGCTCGCGAAGGGCGACATCCTGATCGACGGCGGGAACTCCTGCTACGTGGACGACATCCGCCGGGCGAAGGAGCTCGCCCCGCTCGGCATCCACTACGTGGACGTGGGCACGAGCGGCGGGGTCTGGGGGCTCGAGCGCGGCTACTGCCAGATGATCGGCGGGGAGACGGAGGTGGTGAAGCGGCTCGACCCGATCTTCGCCTCGCTGGCGCCCGGCGCCGGCGACGCACCCCGCACCCCCGGCCGCAGCGGCGCGCCCGGACCCGCCGAGCGCGGCTACCTGCACTGCGGGCCGTCCGGCGGCGGACACTTCGTGAAGATGGTCCACAACGGCATCGAGTACGGGATCATGGCGGCCTACGCCGAGGGGTTGAACGTCCTCCGGGGCGCCGGGATCGGCCGGCACGCCCAGGAGGCCGACGCCGAGACCACCCCGCTGCGCGATCCCGATCACTATCAGTACGACTTCGCCCTGGCCGACGTGGCCGAGGTGTGGCGCCGGGGAAGCGTCATCGGCTCCTGGCTCCTCGACCTGACCGCGGGGGCGCTCGCGAAGGACCCGGCCCTCGCCGGCTTCGCCGGACGGGTCTCCGACTCGGGCGAGGGGCGCTGGACCATCCGGGCCGCCATCGACGAGGGGGTACCCACCCCGGTGCTCACCTCCGCGCTGTACGAGCGCTTCTCCTCCCGCGGGCAGGCCGACTTCGCCGACCGTGTCCTCTCGGCGATGAGGTACGCCTTCGGCGGCCACGAGGAGAAGAAGCCTTGAGCCTCCCGAAGGCCGACGCGCTGGTCTTCTACGGGGCCACCGGCGACCTGGCCTTCAAGAAGATCTTCCCGGCGCTGCAGTCGATGGTCCGGCGCGGCGTGCTCGACGTGCCGGTCATCGGCGTCGCCAGGCAGGGCTGGACGCTGGCGGATCTCCAGACCCGGGCCCGGGACAGCGTCGCCGCCCACGGCGGCGGGGTCGACAAGGTGGCCTTCCCGAAGCTGCTCTCGCTGCTCCGCTACGTGGACGGCGACTACGCCGACTCCGCCACCTTCGCGGCGCTGAAGCGGGAGCTCGGGGGCGCGCGTCTCCCGGTCCACTACATGGCCATCCCCCAGGGTCTCTTCGGCCTGGTGGGGAGCCAGCTGGCCCAGGCGGGCCTCGCGCAGGGGGCGCGGCTCGTCATCGAGAAGCCCTTCGGCAACGACCTGACGTCGGCCCGCAAGCTGAACGCCACCCTCCACGAGAACTTCCCCGAGTCGAACGTCTTCCGCATCGACCACTACCTGGGGAAGGGGACGGTGCAGAACCTGACCGTCTTCCGCTTCGCCAACGCCTTCCTCGAGCCCATCTGGAACCGCAACTACGTGCAGGACGTCCAGATCACCATGGCCGAGGACTTCGGCGTCCAGGGGCGGGGAACCTTCTACGACAGGGCCGGCGCCATCCGCGACGTGGTCCAGAACCACATGCTTCAGATCGTCTCCAGCATCGCCATGGAGCCGCCGCCGCGCAGCCACGACACCGAGACGCTCCGCGAGGAGAAGGTGAAGGTGCTGAAGGGCATCCCGGCCATCCGGCCCGACCGGATGGTCCGTGGCCAGTTCCAGGGCTACCTCGGCGAGACCGGCGTGGCGAAGGACTCGAAGGTCGAGACCTTCGTCGCGCTCCAGCTGGCGGTGGAGAACTGGCGCTGGCAGGGGGTGCCGTTCTACATCCGGGCCGGCAAGTGCCTGCCGGTGACGCGGACCGAGGTGGTGGTCCGGCTGCGCTGCCCGCCGGAGATCGTCGAGGGGGAGAAGCTCCCCAACAACCACTTCCGTTTCCGGCTGAGTCCCAGCTTCGTCATCGCCCTCGGGGCGTCGATCAAGAAGGCGGACCTCGCTCCGGAAGACGGGCGGACCGCGGAGAGCGTGGAGCTGGAGGTGGCCCACGGCCTCGTGGGTGAGCTCGAGCCGTACGAGGAGCTCCTCGGCGACGCGATGGTCGGCGACTCCTTCCGCTTCGCCCGAGAGGACTGGGTGGAGGAGGCCTGGCGAATCGTCGACCCGGCCATCCAGGCGGGGACGCCGATCCGGGAGTACGCCCCGGGCACCTGGGGTCCGAAGGAGGCCCAGGAGATGATCCCCGGCGGCTGGTACGTGTCGGAGGATTGACGTGCCCGACCCCGAGATCCTCGCCGACGCCGACGCCGTGGCCATCGCCGCCGCCCGCGCCATCGCCGCCGAGGCCAGGGAGGCGGTCGCGGCGCGTGGCCGCTTCGCCTTCGCGGTGAGCGGGGGACGCACCCCGTGGCAGATGCTCCGGGCGCTCGCCGGCGAGCCGCTGCCTTGGGAGCGGATCCACGTCTTCCAGGTGGACGAGCGCGTCGCCCCGGCCGGCGACCCCGACCGGAACCTCACCCACCTCCGGGAGAGCCTGGTCTCCCGGGTCGACCTCCCCGCGGGGAACCTGCACGCCATGCCGGTGGAGCGGGACGACCTCGCCGCCGGGGCCGCCGCCTACGCGCGGGAGCTCGCCGCCGCGGCCGGGGGCGTCCTCGACCTCGTGCACCTCGGCCTCGGTCCGGACGGTCACACCGCCTCGCTCGTCCCCGGAGACCCGGTCCTCGAGGTGTGGGACGCCGACGTGGCCGTGACCGGCCCCTACGCCGGGCGGTGCCGCATGACGCTCACCTACCCGGCCATCGACCGGGCCCGGCGGATCCTCTGGGTGGTGACCGGTGCGGAGAAGTCCCCGGTGCTGCCACGCCTCGACGCTGGCGACCGGTCGATCCCCGCCGGGCGCGTTCGCGCCGACCGCGCCATGATCCTCGCCGACGTGGCGGCCGCCGCAGGACTGCCCCCGGAGCGACGAGGGACGGAGGGACGATGACCATCGATCCGTCCGTCCTCGCCGATCCGCACGCCCGGGCCCGCATGGCTGCCCGGAACGTGGCATCCTCTCCCTGCCCGGTGCCCTGAGCCCCGGCACCACAGGAGGAAGACGTGGCCATCTCCCCGCTCGCGGGCAAGCCCGCCCCCGCCGAACTGCTCGTCGACCTGGACCGCCTCGAGCGGCAGTACCTCGATCGGACGCCCGACGTGGCCGATCCGTCGCAGCTCGTCTCCTTCGGGACGAGCGGCCACCGCGGCTCCTCCCTGCGCGGCTCCTTCAACGAGGCCCACATCCTGGCCACGACCCAGGCCATCTGCGACTGGCGCCGCAAGGCCGGCACCGACGGGCCGCTCTACATGGGCAAGGACACCCACGCGCTCTCCGGGCCGGCCCAGCGCACCGCGCTCGAGGTGCTGGCCGCCAACGGCGTCGAGACCGTGATCCAGGAGCGGGACGGCTTCACGCCCACCCCCGTCGTCTCCCGCGCCATCCTGGTCCACAACCGCGGACGCGAGGGGCGGCTCGCCGACGGCATCGTCGTCACCCCCTCCCACAACCCGCCCGAGGACGGCGGCTTCAAGTACAACCCGCCCAACGGCGGACCGGCCGACACCGACGTCACCGGCTGGGTCCAGGATCGGGCCAACGAGTTCCTGCGCGCCGGGAACGCCGGCGTGAAGCGGATCCCCTACGAGCGGGCGGTGTCGGCGCCCACCACCCGCGAGGAGGACTTCATCCTCCCCTACGTGCGCGACCTGCCGAACGTGGTCGACGTGGCCGCCATCCGTGCGGCCGGGCTCTCCCTGGGCGTCGACCCGCTGGGCGGCGCGGCCCGCCACTACTGGGAGCCCATCAACGCCATCCACGGTCTGGACGTGAAGATCGTGAACCCGGTCATCGATCCGCGCTTCGCCTTCATGACGGTGGACCACGACGGCAAGATCCGGATGGACTGCTCGAGCCCGTGGGCCATGGCGGGGCTGGTCGGGCTGAAGGACCGCTTCCGGGTGGCCTTCGCCAACGACCCGGACTCCGACCGGCACGGCATCGTCACGCCGTCGGCCGGCCTCATGAACCCGAACCACTTCCTGGCGGTCGCCATCCGCTACCTGCTCGGCCACCGGCCGCGCTGGCGCCAGGACGCCGCGGTCGGCAAGACGCTCGTCTCCTCCGGGATGATCGATCGGGTGGTCGCGGGGCTCGGCCGCCGTCTCGCCGAGGTGCCGGTGGGCTTCAAGTGGTTCGTGTCCGGGCTCTTCGACGGCACGACCTGCTTCGGGGGCGAGGAGAGCGCCGGGGCGAGCTTCCTGCGCATGGACGGGACGGTCTGGACCACCGACAAGGACGGCCCGATCATGGCCCTGCTCGCCGCGGAGATCGCCGCCACCACCGGGAAGGAGCCCGGGGAGCACTACCGGGAGCTCACCGCGCAGTACGGATCGCCGGTCTACACCCGCATCGACGCCGCGGCCACGCCCGCCGAGAAGGCACGCCTCTCGAAGCTCTCTCCCGAGGCGGTGAAGGACGCCGATCTCGCGGGCGAGCCCATCCTGGCGAAGCTCACCAAGGCGCCCGGAAACGGCGCCTCCATCGGCGGGCTCAAGGTCGTGGCGAAGAGCGGCTGGTTCGCGGCCCGGCCGTCCGGGACCGAGAACATCTACAAGATCTACGCGGAGAGCTTCCGGGACGAGCGGCACCTCGCTGCCATCGTCGAGGAGGCCCGGGCCATCGTGGCTCGCGCGCTCGGCGGCGGGGGCGCGTGACCACAGCGCCTCCCGTGCCCGTCCTGGCCGACCCCCGGCGGCGCACGCTCGCCTCGGGCGACCTGCAGGCGGTGCTCCTGCCCTCGCACGGGATGCTCTGCGCCTCCCTGCGCCACCGCGGCGTGGAGCTCCTGCGCCGGGTGGCCGACCTCGACGGTGCGGCGGCGAGGGGCGGTACCGCCGGCATCCCGCTGCTCCATCCCTGGGCCAACCGTCTCTCCGGCCTGCGCTACCGGGCCGCCGGCCGCGAGGTGCTCCTCGAGCGGGGGTCGCCGCTCCTGCACCTCGACGAGCGGGGGCAGCCCATCCACGGCGTTCCCTGGGCGCGCCTCCGCTGGGACGTGCGGAAGGCCGAGGCCGATCGCATGACCGCCCGGCTGGCCTGGGACCGGGACGAGCTGCTCGCGGTCTTCCCGTTCCCGCACCGGCTCGACCTCGACGTCTCGGTCGAGGGCGACGCGATGACCTGGGCGGTGGTGCTGACCGCCGGGAACGCGGGCCCGGTACCCGTCTCGTTCGGCTTCCACCCCTACCTGGGGCTGCCCGGCGAGCCCCGGGAGGGCTGGCGGCTCGCCACGCCGGCCCTGCGCCGGCTCGCCGTGGACCCGCGGGGGATCCCGACCGGCGCATCCGAGGAGGCAGCCCCGCTGGACGCGCCGCTCGCCAGCCGGGCGCTCGACGACGGGTTCGCGCTGGAGGGGCTCCCGGCGACCTTCGCGCTGTCCGACGGGGCGCTCCGGATCGAGGTCGAGTTCCTGGAGGGGTTTACCCACGCGCAGCTCTTCGCGCCGCCGGGGGAGTCGTTCGTCGCGATCGAGCCGATGACGGCGCCCACCGCGGCCCTGTCGAGTGGGCAGGCGCTGCGGGTCGTCGAGCCGGGCGAGACGTTCCGGGCCTCGTTCCGGATCCGGGTGAGCGACCGGACCTCCTCCTGACGGTGCGGGCGCCGTTCGCGGGGCGCCTTCGGGGTGGCCCGGCCGGATGCCGCCGGCGCCGGGTCGCCCCTCCTCGGCGGCGCTGGTCCTCGCAGCCGACCGGATTGGTGCTGCATGGACGGTGGAGTGGGCTGCTGCGGAGGCGCCGCACGGAGTGGCGCCCTCGCCGGCTGGATCTCGTCGGGAGCCGAAGGCGACGCGGGCGGCGGCACTCCCTCGGGGCGGCCGGCGCTTCACTCTCAGTGCCACGACATCGGCGTCATGGTTCCGCCGGCAGAACCACTCCTTCGGGTGATCGGAATCGAGCGATCTCCAGCGCCAGCCTACCGAGACGCGGCCTCCTCGCGGCGACGCCCTCCGAATCCAGGCGCCCCAGCGCTCCTCACGGGGAGGTCCTGGGGTTCACCCGCGGTCTTGCCTACGACGGGAGACGCGGGCGCGCCGCCGAGCGGGCCGGTGGCGGGCGGCCGGGCTCACCCTTCCGCCAGGCGCCGGGGGTGGCCGCGGCGCGGGGCGGAGCCCCACCTGGTCGCCGCGACCACGTGCATCCCGAAAGCGAGGACGCGGCGCCCCCAGCGCCGTCGGACCACCCCGGAGGCGCCGGCACAGGGCCTGGCCCGCGCATACCCGCCTACGCCCCGACGACGCGCGCCGTCAGTCCCTCTCCCACAGCTTCACTCCCCCGAGCATCCCCGCCACGTTGTCCACGGTCTTGACGTTCCGGGGCAGCGGGATGGCGACGTGGCGGGCGTTTCCGCCCCCCAGGTAGAGGACGCGGAAGTTGAAGGTCTCCTGGAGCTGGGTGATGGCGTGGCCGAGCGCCCGGTTCCACCGCTTGCGCCCTCGCTTCTTCAGTGCGGCCTCGCCGAGGAGGTCCTCGTAGCTCTTTCCCTTCCGGAACGGGTGGTGGCCCAGCTCCACGTTGGGGACGTAGTGACCGTTCACGAAGAGGGAGAAGCCGAATCCGGTCCCCAGCGTGACGCACAGTTCCACCCCGCGACCCTGGACCACGCCGTGCCCCTGGACCCCGGCATCGTTCAGCACGCGCGTGGGGCGGCCGGTGGTCCGGAGAAGCCACGTGGCGAGGTCGAAGCCCGCCCACGATGGGTGGAGGTTGTGCGCCGTCCGGACGATGCCGTCGACGACCACGCCCGGGAACCCCACCGACACCCGGTCGAACACGGCGCGGCCCGGAATCACCTTCTGCAAAGCGGCCCCGATGGCCCGCGGCGTCGCCGGGCGGGGTATTTCGACGAGGGAGCGCTCCGAGAGCGCCTTCCCGTGGACCGAGACCACCATCGACTTGAGCCCCGTTCCCCCGATGTCGATGCAGAGGGTCCGCGGCGACTTCCCGCCCATCGTGGGTTGCTCCTTCATCCATCCTCCTTGGCCGTCGTCGGCGCAGCCGTCGGCGACGGCATGTGGGGAACCCCCGGGTGTACGGAAGGGGCCCATCATCCCACGGCGCTCCGCGGAGGCCACCGGCACCGAGGGTGCGACGACCCAAGTGGTACGGCTAGACCGTGATCCCGTAACTCTCCGGCAGGAAAGCGGCTTTCACCCAGGCCTCGGACGCATAGGCGAAGCCGTGGTCACCCCACCTCGGCCCCCAGCTGTTGCGCACGATGAAGCGACCGTCGCGTCGGTAGCCGACGATGCAGACCGCGTGTCCGCCCTCGATCGTGGAGGGGCTGTAGCGGCCGAGCAGCCCCTTGTGACGGCCCGCCCGGTGCCAGCTCTCGTCGACGCCGATCGCGGCCACGATGGGGCCGTGGGAGGCGAGCCAGGTGCGCCAGGCCCGGGGCTTCCTGCCCAGGTTGTAGAAGGCGGAGACCTTGCGCTGGGCCGCCGCCGAGTAGAAGTGGTCCTCGTCGCCGGTGAACATGAGGTGGTCGAGCCGGAACGGCAGGAGCGACTCGAGGACCGCGCCGTACTTCCGGCCCACGTTCAGCCCGGCCTTGAGCGACGTCCCCGCGTTCTCGATGAAGGTCTCCGGCCGGGCGGTCGACGAGTCGGTCTCCTTGGAGGCCATCCAGGTGAACCGCGCCGACAGGTGCTGGTCCCTGCGGAGCTTCCCCGTCTTCACGAGGTGGTAGCGAAGGGCGCCCTCGGTGGCGGCGAAGCCGACGCACGCGCCGGTGGAGCCCTGATCCCCCACCGTCCACCAGTCCTCGCGGAGGTCCACCGCGGCCGGCTGGGGCGTGGCCTTGCGGACGGCGCCCGACGCCAGCGCGATCTCGAGCCCCCAGTCGTCCTCGGTCCGGGTCGACGGGACCACGTTGAGGATGCGCCGCGCCAGCGGGTCGATCTTGCTCTTCCCGGCCATGTGTCCCCCTCCGGTGGCTACCGCGAACGCTCCCGCTCCCGCTGCTCGAAGATCAGCTCGCGGTGGCGGGAGGCGATCGCGATCGCCTTCTCGCGCTGCGCCTCGGGCAGCGCCTCCATCGCCTGCAGGAAGGCCTCGGTGTCGAGCGCGTCTAGCTGTTGCTGGAGCAGCTCGGCGGGGCCGGGGCCCGACTTCCGGGACGGGGGCGGCGGCCGGGACTTCCCGCCGGACATGCCACCCACCGGCCCCCCGCTGGCCGGGCCGACGGCGGAGCCGCCGGGAGGCCGGCCGGGCGGGGCGCCCGAGGGCGCGTCCTCGGGCTGGGGCTGCGCCGCGCGCGCCGCCTCCTGGTCCCGGGCCAGGCGCGCGTCCGCCTTCTCGAGGGCCTTCACCTGTTCGGGCGTGAGCTTGAGCGCGCCACCCTGGGCGAGCACCGCTGCGAGCGAGGAGCGCTGCAGGAGCGGCGGCGCCCCCGGGGCCGGGTCGGCCGCGCGGGCGGGGAGCGACGGGAGGAGGAGCGCGAGGAGGAGGAGCGCGAGGAGGAGGAAGGTCCGGGCCGGCGAGCGCATCGCCCGGAGTCCTAGCACGAAGCCGCCGCCGTCGCCGCCGGATGCGACCTACCGGCGCCCGCCGCCGCCGCCACCGCCAGCACCGACGCCGCCGCCGCGAGCGCCACCACCGCCACCGAAGCCGCCGACGGCCCCACTGGAGCGGAAGCCACCGGAGCCGCCGGGGGAGAAGGCACCCGAGCGCGCGACGTTGCCGTAGCCGCCGCCGCCGAAGCCCCCGCGCGACGAGATGGCGGGCGCCCGGGAGCCGGAAGACCATCCACCCGCGGTGAACGACCGGGACGGGGCGGTGGCCCCGCGCCCGCCGCTCCAGGAGGGCGGGGTCATGCCGGCCTGCCGGCCCGTCGTGCCCACGCCCCTCGGGGACGATGCGGCCGTCCGTCCGGGGATCGC
>CAIVAR010000022.1 GCA_903904005.1 uncultured Anaeromyxobacter sp. | reverse complement strand
CGATGAAGTGTCCCGCGGCGAGCTCGAAGACGAGGCGTCGGTCGAGCTTGCGGTTGAAGTCGAAGTCGAAGGTGTCGAGGGTCTTGCCCGGGTCCCGAAAGCCGGCGCGTTTCACGCGACGCTCCAGGAGCCGGTCCTGGCGGCGCTGCAGTTCGTCCTGGACGAGGGCGGAGACGAAGTCGAGCGGCGGCCAGTGGTCGGCCTGGGCCTGCACGATGCGGGTTTCGAGGGTGGCGGCCATGCCCGAGACGCGCAGCTTTCGCATCGCTCGGGTGATCTCGGTGAGGTTCATTCAGGGCTCCTGGTCATGCGGTGGATGACGTCGCGGTACTCGGTGAGCTGCCGGATGAGGGGATCGACCTGGCGGAGCCCAAGCCGCAGCGGCGAGCCACGCGCCAGGTAGCGCTTCACGAACCGGTAGTTGGGGACGCCCATCTCGAGCGCAGCGGCGCAGGCGTCGTCCACGGTCGCGGCGCCGTGCTTCCTCGCGAGCGAGAGGAGCCCGAGGACGCGCCGAACGCCGGGCTCCCCGTCGGCCTGGTGAATGCGTTCGGCGACGGCGCCGATGCTCCGGCCGGCTCGGCTCGCCCGGCCGAGCAGTTCCACGGTGGTGCGCGGCGTTCGGGACGGACGGTCCTCGTCCCGGATAGCCCTTCGGCCCCGCTCTCGGCGCAGGTGCTCGCGCAGCAGTTGTCCGGTCTTCGGGTCGATGATCCTAACCACGCGCCCGTCCCACTGTGCGTGAAGCTCCCGTCCGATGTAGCCGGGCGGCGGCGCGTAGTAGGCCGCCTCGACCTCGATGCATCCGTCGAGGTGCACGGTGCGCTTGCCGAACGAGTAGTAGCGAAAGGGCTCGACGGGCAGGGGCTGGAGCGCGGGCCGCTCCTCCGCGAACATCGCCGCAACCTGGCGCTTCGTCGTGCCGTGGATGCGCGTGTCGGCCCAGCGCGCCTCCCAGTGGTCGAGGTGCGTCTGCGCCTCCTCGATGCTCTCGAAGCGCATGCCCTTGAGCGGCGTCTTCTGGGCGTGGCCGACGCCGCTCTCCACCTTGCCCTTCCGGTCCGGGTGGCGAACCCGCGCCGGCAACGGCACGACACCATAGTGGTGCAGGAGATCCCGGTAGACGGGGTTCAGGACCGGGTCGTGGATCTCCGCCTCGATGACCGCTTCCTTGAGGTTATCGAGGACGACGATCTTCGGGACGCCACCCAGACGGCGGAACGCCCGCTCGTGCAGTTCCGCCCAGATCCGGGTCGACGATTTCCAGACGATGAAGCGAACCGATTTCCGGCTGTAGCCGAGCGTCATCACGAAGAGGCGCGTCCGCCGGTACTTGCCCGTCTCCGGATGGCGAACCATCGGCCCCTCGCCGTAGTCCACCTGCGCTTCCTCGCCTGGCGCCGTCGTGATCACGGGGTGGGCCTCCGGCGTCGCCGACGCCTTCAGCCTCGCCACGTACCTCTTCACGCTCGAGTAGCGCGACGTGAACCCGTACCGGTCCACGAGCTCCTGCCAGATCGCCATCCCGTTCCGGCCCGACGCGATCGCCCTCTCGACCATCTCCCGGTAGGGCTCGCAGGCGCTCGCCGAGGGCGCCCGTCCCGGCCGCTGCGGCCACGCCAGGTCGGTGGACACCTCGTTGCCCGGATTTGGCCCCGCCCCGGGGTCGAGGTCGGTGGACGGGTCTTTGGCCGGATTTGAAGCCGGCTCAGGGTCGGTGGACGCCCCGTTGGCCGGTTTTGACGGCGGCAGCCGCCCCCAGCCTCGCGGCGGCCGCACCGGCACGCCGGCCGCCTTGAGGTAGCCGCTCGCCGTCTCCCGACGGACCCCGGTCTCGTCCTCGATGCGCCGCAGCGGCCACCCAAGCCGCCCCAGCGCCACCACCTGTGCCTTCTTCTCTTCGCTCAAGACGTTGGCCATCCCGGCGGTGGGCCATGCCTCGCCCGCCCGCGTCAACGTCTCGGGTCCCTCTTCTCCGTTGGCCGGTTTTCAGCCGCCCCTCATTGGCCGGATTTGGGTGTCCGCCGAGG
>CAIVAR010000021.1 GCA_903904005.1 uncultured Anaeromyxobacter sp. | reverse complement strand
GCGACCGACGCATCCGGCAACGTCTACGTGGCGGACACCGGCAACAGCACCATCCGCAAGATCACGCCGGGTGGAGTGGTGACCACGCTCGCAGGCACGGCGGGTCTGGTGGGATCGGCCGATGGTACCGGGGCGGCTGCGAGGTTCAACTTTCCTGCTGGCGTCGCGACGGACGCGTCCGGCAACGTCTACGTGGCGGACGCCGGCAACAGCACCATCCGCAGGGTCACGCCGGGTGGAGTGGTGACCACGCTCGCAGGCACGGCGGGTGTGGTGGGATCGGCCGATGGTACCGGGGCGGCTGCGAGCTTCCTCTTTCCTCAAGGTGTCGCGACCGACGCATCCGGCAACGTCTACGTGGCGGACACCGGCAACAGCACCATCCGCAAGATCACGCCGGGTGGAGTGGTGACCACGCTCGCGGGCACGGCGGGTGAGACAGGCTCGGACGACGGCACCGGTGGGGCGGCGAGCTTCTACTTTCCACAAGGCGTCGCGACCGACGCATCCGGCAACGTCTACGTGGCGGACACGATGAACAGAACCATCCGCAAGATCACGCCGGGTGGCGTGGTCACCACGCTCGCGGGCACGGCCCTGGAGGCAGGCTCGAACGACGGCATCGGTGGGGCGGCGAGGTTCCGTTTTCCCTTCGGCGTCGCGACCGACGCATCCGGCAACGTCTACGTGGCGGACATGGACAACAGCACCATCCGCAAGGTCACGCCGGGTGGAGTGGTGACCACGCCGGTCGGGTCGGCGAGCACCTTGGGATTCGTGCCCGGCGCCCTGCCTGGGGTACTTGCGTTCCCCAATGGCGTGGCCGTTTCGGGCACGAACCTTTACATCACCATGGGTAACGGCGTCGTCCAGGTGACCGCGCTGCCGTAGGCAGGCATTCGGTGGAAGCAGTCCCGCCGACGCGTCCCCCCGCCCCCCGTGCTAGCCTCCACCCGGGAGGTACCGGTGGAGTCCGTCGATTTCCTGCGCGCAACGCCCCCGTTCGACGCGCTCTCCAGGCCTCGCTTCGACGAGGCCGCCGCTCACGTCGAGGAGCGCCGCTTCGTGGCCGGAACGTGGCTCGCGCACGCGGGCGGCGAGCCGATGCAGCACCTCTACGTCATCCGGAAGGGGTCGGTGCGCCTGGAGCGGCACGGCCAGACGCTCCAGGTCCTGGAGGAGGGCGAGACCTTCGGCTACACGTCGCTCATCACCGGCAAGGCCACCCTCGACGTCCTGGTCGAGGAGGACCTGGTGGCGCTCGAGCTGCCCGCCGCCGACTTCCGCCGGCTCGAGGAGGATCCCCGCTTCGCCGCCCACTTCGCGGCGGGGCTCGGGGAGCGGCTGCGCGCCAGCCTGGAGCAGTCGCAGGTGGCGGCCTTCCAGCCCGACCTCTCGCAGGAGGCGGGGCGGCTCGTGCGTGGACCGCCGACCTGGATGGAGCCCGGCGCCACGGTGGCCGAGGCGGCGCGGATCATGCGGGACGCCAACCTCTCGGCGGTGCTGGTCCGCACCGATCCGCCTGGGATACTGACGGATCGGGACCTCCGGAACCGGGTGCTCGCCGAGGGGCTACCCGCCAGCACCCCCGTCGAGCGGGTCTCGTCCCGGCCGCTCTGGACCCTGCCGGCGGAGACGCCGATCTACGAGGCCTGGACCGAGCTCCTCGACGAGAATCGAAACCACCTCGCCCTGGTCCGCGACGGCGAGGTGGTGGGCGTCGTGGCCGCCACCGACGTCATGCGCTCCTCCGCCCAGGGGCCGGTGGCCGCCATCCGGGCCGTCGAGCGGCTCTCCTCCCGCGACGGACTCACGGGATACGGCGCGCGCGTGGCAGAGATGGTCGCGGCGCTCCTCGCCGCCCGGCTCGACCCGGTGAACATCGCGCAGCTGGTGGCGCGCCTCAACGACGCGCTCCTCCGCCCCATCCTGCGCTGGGCCGAGGCCGACCTGGGACCGCCCCCGGCGCCCTACGCCTGGCTCGCGCTCGGGTCGGAGGGGCGAATGGAGCAGACGCTGCTCACCGACCAGGACAACGCCCTCGTCTACGCCGACGCCGGCGAGGGGTCGCGGAGCTGGTTCCAGGCCTTCGCGGCGCGCGTGAACGACGACCTCGAGGCGGCCGGCTTTCCCCGCTGCCGCGGCGGATACATGGCGCGCAACTGGCTCGGCCCCGTGGCCGAGTGGTGCGGGCGCTTCCGAACCTGGATCCACGACCCCACCCCGCAGTCACTGCTCGAATCGGCCATCTTCTTCGACTACCGGCGCGTCGCCGGGAAGCTCGACGTCGACCCGCTCCAGGCGGAGATCGGGGCGGCGCGGGATCAGCCCATCTTCCTTCGCGCCATCGCCCAGGAGGCGTTGCGGTTCTCACCCCCGCAGATGCTGATGCTCCGGTTGCGGGGCGCCTCCTCGGTGGTCGATCTCAAGAAGCAGGGCATCTCCCCCATCGTCTTCCTGGCGCGCTGCGACGCGCTGGAGATCGGATCCACCACCCGTCACACGCTCGACCGCCTGGATGCGGCCGGGCGGGCCGGCCTCCTCACCGGGGACACGAAGGGCAACGTCGCCGAGGCCTACCGGTTCCTGGTCGGGCTGCGGCTCCGCCTCCAGCTGCGGATGCTGGTGGAAGGGAAACCGGTGGTGGACGAGGTGGCCCTCTCGGAGCTGACCCCCGTCGAGCGGACGCGCCTGAAGGAGTCCTTCCGCGCCGTGGAGGCGTGGCAGGAACTCGCGTCGTACCACCACCGGATCTGACGCCGGCCGGGCCGTCAGTGCTTGCTGGCGCCGGCGGCGCCGAAGCCGGTCTGCGCCCGGACGTACTGGTCCTCGAAGGCCTCCGACTCCTGGCGGGCGCGTGCCGAGTGGTCGGTCTTCGAGCCGATCCAGGTGAGGAAGAAGGCGAAGGGCATCGCGAAGAGGGCCGGCTGGTCGTAGGGGAAGATGGGTGCCGGGTGGCCGAGCACCGTCACCCAGACCGACTTCGAGAGGACCACCAGGATCACCGCCGAGAAGAGCCCGCCGTAACCGCCCATGAGAGCGCCCCGGGTGGTGAGCCCCTTCCAGTACATGGAGAGGATCAGCACCGGGAAGTTGGCGGCCGCGGCGACGCCGAAGGCCAGGCCCACCATGAAGGCCACGTTCTGCTTCTCGAAGAGGATGCCCAGCGCGATGGCCACGATGCCCAGGCCGACGGTGGCGAACTTGGAGACGCGGATCTCGTCCGACTCGCTGACCTTCCCCTTCTTGATCACCCGCGCGTAGAGGTCGTGGGAGATCGCGGATGCCCCGGCCAGCGCCAGGCCCGAGACCACGGCCAGGATGGTGGCGAAGGCCACCGCGGCCAGGAACCCGAGCATCAGGTTTCCGCCCACGGCCTTGGCGAGGTGCATGACGACCATGTTGCCGCCGCCCACCATCTTGCCGCCGATCTTGCCGCCCTCGAAGAAGGCCGGGTCGAGGCCGACGATGAGGATGGCCGAGAGCCCCATGAGGAAGATCACGTTGAAGAAGTAGGCCACGAAGCCCGAGGCGTAGAGGACCGACTTGCGGGCCTCCTTGGCGTTGGTGACGGTGAAGAAGCGCATCAGGATGTGGGGCAGTCCGGCGGTGCCGAACATGAGCCCCATGCCCAGCGAGATGGCGTTCACCGGGTCCTTGAGGAGCGGGCCGGGAGCGAGGAGCGCCCAGCCGTTCTTGTGCACCGCCGTGGCCCTCTCCACCAGCGTCGTGTAGGAGAAGCCGAACCGGCTGAGCGCGAGGATCATCACCACGGTGCCGCCGAAGAGCAGGAGGCAGGCCTTGATGATCTGCACCCAGGTGGTGGCCACCATGCCGCCGAAGATCACGTAGACCATCATCAGCGCGCCGACCGCGACCACGGCGATGGAATAGTCGAGGCCGAAGAGCAGCTTGATGAGCTGCCCGGCGCCGACCATCTGGGCGATCAGGTAGAAGACCACCACCGTCAGCGACGAGATGGCCGCCATGGTGCGCACCTTGCCCTGGTCGAGCCGGTACGAGGTGATGTCGGCGAAGGTGAAGCGCCCCAGGTTGCGGAGCCGCTCGGCCATGAGGAAGAGGATCACCGGCCAGCCCACGAAGAAGGCGATGGCGTACATGTAGCCGTCGAAGCCCTGGCCGTAGGTCATCGCCGTGATGCCGAGCAGGGTGGCCGCCGACATGTAGTCTCCGGCGATGGCGAGGCCGTTCTGGAAGCCGGTGATGCCGCCACCGGCGGTGTAGAAGTCGGCGGCCGTGCGGGTGCGGCGCGACGCCCACCAGGTGATGCCCATCGTCATGGCCACGAACACCATGAACATGCCGATGGCGTAGACGTTGACGGGCTGCTTCTCGGTCGCCTCCATGGCCGGGCCCGCCAGGGCCAGCGAGGGAAGGGTGAGGAGCGCCAGGACCGTGAGCAAGCCCGTGCCGCGCCTGGCCCCGGAGGCGGGCGGCGGCGCCGAGGCCTCCTTCACGATCTCGGAGGTCAGCCGGTCGAACTCGCCGTTGGCGCGCCGAACGTAGAGGGCCATGAGGATCCAGAAGGTCGCGAAGATGGTGAGCCCCGCGGCGACGCCCACGGTGAGCACCGACCCGCCGATGCGGTGCCCGATGACCGAGGGGGCGAAGGCCACGACCATGACGAAGCCGTAGAAGCCGACGAGGACGACGGCGGACAGCGCCCACGCCATGCGGGAACGGCGGGAAACCAGTGCGTCGAACTTGGGATTCGAGCGGATGCGCTCGTACGTCTCGCTGCTCATCGCGGAGTCTCCATCGTCGCGGGCGCAGGGCCGGACGTCGGCTCCGCCGCGAGGCGGTGCAAATTGGCACGCGCGATGGGAGCCTTCAACGAGGGAGATGGGTCCATCGACGAGAATGCTGGCGGCGCAGAACGTGCGGGAAAATCCTGCGCGAGACGGTCGCGATCGGCGACAGCACACGTTGCCACACCCACCTGGAGCGCCCATGCTCTTCGAGCAGGGTGGTGTGAGGGGGAGAACAGGCGGGCGTCGTGGCGCTCCGGATGACGAATCTCCAAATGGTGGTCGCGGGTGCAGCCGCGTTCGTGCTGGGGGCGTGCGCGAGGTCGAGTGGCCCGCCGCCGGACCCCGCTTCCCCGATCGCCCCGGATGCCACGGGACCCGGGAAGCTCGCCGTCACCTCATCCGAGTTCTACAAGTTCGCGGCGTCCTGCGACGACCGGATCCTCCCGTGCTCCGGTACGCCGCCTGCGGCCCCCGATCCGAAGCGGTTCGTCGAGCTCTGGGCACAGGTGTTCCGCCCGGCGCGGCTCGACGCCGCCAGGTACCCGCTGGTGGTGATGCTCCACGGCAACCACAGCACGTGCGGCATGCCCGCCACCGACTACGACCGGCTGTCGTACGGGATGCCGCTCGGTTCGACATTCCACGTGGACAACGGAGCCCAGTACACGGATGACGGGACCTGCGCCACCGGGGGATAACGGCCGGCGCCGGAATCAAGGGCGACGGAGGGCTGATCTTCGCTCGCGCCAGGCTCGTCCTCGCGCACCTGGAACTCCTGTCCGGATGGAACCGGGGCGACGCGTCGCGCATCCCGCCCAACGCGGAGGGAGCGAGCCTTCCCCAGGTGCTGAACGGCAAGCTCGACCTCTCCAGCGTGGGGCTGTTCGGCCACTCGCGCGGTGGGGAGGGGGTCCGTGCGGCCTACGTCCTGTACCGCGACGGCGACCCGGGGCCCTCCGCGCCGGACTGGAAGACCCGGATTCCCGGGATGACCATCCAGGGGATCTTCGAGGTCGGCCCCACCGATTTCGGAAGGAGCGGGGCGTCCGGACCGCCGCTGGCACCCCCCGGGGCGGTCGACGCACAGGGAACGGCGTGGGCGGTGCTGCTCCCCATGTGCGACGGGGACGTCTCCAACTTGCAGGGAGTCCGCCCGTTCGACCGGATGATGATGTCGCGCGGGAACCCGACGGAGAAGGCCTCCCCCGCTCCCAAGGCGACCTACTCGGTCTGGGGGACGAACCACAACTACTACAACACCGAATGGCAGACCTCCGACTCCGACGGGTGCATCGGCTCCGCCAACGGTGCCCTGTTCCCACCCGCCACCGGATCGAGCGGGCAGACGTCGGCGGGGCTGTCGGGGATCCTGGCCTTCTTCCGAGGGGTCCTCGCGACGGGTACGGCGGGCGGATACCTCCCGGACGCGATCCGGAACTTCGACATCCCCGGGTTCGGTGCGGCGACGACGCTCGAGTTCAGGGTCGCTCGCCGGGTGGTGATCCCTGCCCCCCTCAAGGACAAGAACGGGAACTGTCACCTCGTCACCCCGCTACGGACCGACCCGCTGAACCAGGGGGCCACCACCTCGTTCTCGATCCTGCTGGAGGGAACGGACGGGACGATGTCGGGGCCGGTGAACGTGCAGGATCACATGGTCGGGGCCAGCCTGGCCGGCCCGGTGGGGATGTTGACCTACGGGGCGCCCACGATCTCTCCCATCCTGCAGACGGTGCGGATAGCGCTCGGCGATTTCCCGAACTCCAGCGGGATCCTCCGCAGGCTGAAGGGGGTGAGGTTCACGTTCGACAGGACGGCGAGCGGTGCGATCTACCTGGCCAACATCCGGTTCGGAAAGACCGCCACCCCACCTGTCCTGCCCGGAGCGACCTCGACGCCGCTCGCCGTGGATTCATGGCCTCCCGCCCCCGCGGGGCGGACGCTCCGGACCCAGGGGGGGACGTTCACGGCCTCCATCACATCCATCCGGAGCGTCGCCTCGTCGCCCGCACGCAACGGGGCGAGCGGTGTGGAGATCGAGATCTCCAGCGACCGACCGTTCCCGACGAGGGACGCGATGCTCACGCTCCAGGTGGGGCGCAGGACGTTCCATCTCTCGAGCCATCCGGATGGAGACAGGACGAGGGTTGTTTTCACACTGGGTGATGACGAGTTCGCCTCGATACCGGACGGGAGCGGCGCGTCGATACGATTCGGGGATTCGTTGTCCGAGCCGGCCGTGGAGGTGGGAAGAATCGTACATCCGCGCTGAGGAACCCCCAGGCCCGGCAGCCAGATACCCGGAGCGTGTCCCCTGACCAAGGGGATGAACTTGCGTCCATTGCCACGGCCGCCTCGAGTGCTCATGATCCGCGGTGGAGTGGTTCGAGGGGGAGAAGGGTCGGGCGCCGTGGAGATCCACATCCTGAACCGTAGGCTCGCGCTCGTGGGCGCGGCGGCCCTCGTGCTGGCGGGTTGCACCCGGAGCACCGGCGCCGCTCCTGCCGCCCTCACCGAGAACGACTTCGCCTCCGACTCCACCGTGAGCCTGGAGCCCCGGCAGATCGGCGTGACCTTCATGGAGACCGTGGACGCCGAGCCCTCCGGAATGGCCGACACCCGGATCCCCGGGCTCGACATCATCCCGTTCGAGGTCACGGAGGAGGCTCCCTACGAATACACCCTCGACCCCCGGGGGGCGTTGAGCCACGCCGTGATCGCCACGGGGGACGCCGAGGCCGTCCTCCTCGTCCTGACCCCCGCTTCCCCGACCGGCAGCGTGGTGCTCGAGCCGGGCTGGTACGCGCTCCTGCTGGTATCGGGCAACACGACGTCGGAGAACCACGGGGATGACAGCCGGACCATCTTCCTCCAGCCGAACGGCCAGGCCGGTTCCGGCGCCCCGTCCCTTTCCCGCTCGAGCGCCAGCATCGGCGTCACCCCGGTGAAGCGCCTCCTCTCCATCAACTCCTGCGCGGGCTGCGACCTCACGGGGGCGAAGCTCCAGGGGGCGAACCTCAACGGCGCCGAGCTGGACCGGGCCGTCCTGACGGACGCCGATCTCTCCTCCGCCAGGCTCCGGAGGGCGAGCCTGCGGGATGCCCGGCTGAACGGGGCGATCCTGACCGGCGCCGACCTCTCCGGGGCCACCTGGACCGACGGCACCATCTGCGGGGAGGGCTCCATCGGCAAGTGCCTGACCAGTCCGACGACGGGATTCGTCTCGCTGGTGGTGTCGCCGGCCGTGGCCGACCTGAAGGCGGGAGGCAGTCCGCTCCTGCTCACGCTCCGCGGCACGACCTCCGACGGCGCCACGACCGACGTCGCCGCCCTCGCGACCTGGACGACCTCGGCCCCGGGCCAGGTCGACGTGACGGGTGGGTCGGCCTCGGCGCCGGTCGCCGCGGGCATCGGTACCGTGGCCACCCTGACGGCGACCTACGAGGGCAGGAGCGCGTCCACGACCCTGACCGTGGTTCGCGCCCCCGCCATCGGGGTGGCGCTCGCGAACGACCCGCTCGCGGTGGAGCAGTGGTACCTCCTGAACACCGGGCAGAAGGCCTACGCCGACGTGGGCGGCAAGGCTGGAGAGGACATGAAGCTGGCCCGGGCGCACCGGCTCGGCCTGACGGGGAAGGGCGTGAAGGTCGCCATCGTCGACGACGGGCTCGAGATCAAGCACGAGGATCTCGCCGACAACGTCGTCACGGGCTCCTGGAACTTCGCGGATTCGACGAACAACCCGTCTCCGACCGTTGCCGGCGACAACCACGGCACGGCCGTGGCCGGCATCACCGGGATGGTCTACGGGAACGGCAAGGGAGGGATGGGGGTCGCGCCCGGGGTGTCGCTGAACGGGTACAACCTCATCTCCGATCCCTATTCGCCGTCCACCGCCGACTTCGTGAGGTCGCTCGGCGGTGCGAGCGACGCCGCGAAGGGCCCGAAGTCGGACGACGTGTGGATCTTCAACATGAGCTACGGCGCTGCGAAGCTGGCGCCGGTCCTCCTGGATCCGGTCCTCGAGGCCCAGTACGTCGATGGAACGTCCCGCCTCCGGGAGAAGCGAGGCGTACTTTACGTGAAGTCCGCCGGGAACGAATTCGAGAGCTTCAAGGGGGCGGACTGTGCCGCCGCCAAGGCGCTCGGCGTCTCCTGCGGGAACGCCAACCAGGACGGGGACAACACCGTTCCGTACTTCCTCGTGGTGGGCGCCCTCGACGCCTCCGGCAAGAGGGCCAGCTATTCCACCGCCGGTTCCGCCCTCTGGATGAGCGCACCGGGCGGGGAGTCGGGCAACAACGCCTCCTTCTCGGGGAGCGGTCTCGCCGCCCGGGAGTACCAGCCCGCCATGATCACGACCGATCGCATGACCTGCACGGTCGGCTACGCCCGGAGCGGCCTGGAGCCGCCGGACAGCTCGTTCAACGGCGGGAGTTCCCCGAACCAGGCCTGCAACTACACCAACACCTTCAACGGAACGTCGTCGGCCGCGCCGTCGGCGACCGGAGCCATCGCGCTGCTGCTCGAGGCGCGCCCCGCGCTCACCTGGCGCGAGGTGAAGCACGTCCTCGCCAAGTCGGCGCGCAAGGTGGACGCGAGCGTCGCCGCGGTGACGGCCACCCTGGCCGTCGGATCGCACGTCGCCGAGCAGGCCTGGGTGACCAACGCGGCCGGGTACCCGTTCCACAACTGGTACGGCTTCGGGGCGGTGGACGTGGACGCCGCGGTCGAGACGGCGCGGACCTTCGTGGCCGGATCGCTCGGGACCTTCGCAAACACCGGCTGGGTCGCGAGCGCGGGCTCGCTCGACCTCTCCATCCCGGACAACTCGGCCACGGGGGCCTCGTCGACCCTCTCCGTCACGAACGTCATGGTCGTCGAGGCGGTCCAGATCCACGTCGACATCACCCACCCGATGCCCGGCGACCTGGGCATCGAGCTCACGAGCCCCTCGGCGACGAAGAGCATCCTGCTCAACATCCGCAACGGGTTCGGCACGGCCACGGACCTCGTCTTCGTGCTCGAGTCGAATGCTTTCTACGGAGAGGCAGCCAAGGGAAGCTGGACGGTCAAGATCGTGGACGGGCGCGCCGGCAACTCGGGCACGCTGAACGGCTGGAAGATCCGCATCTTCGGGCACTGAGGAGCCGACCATGAACCATCGGAACCGCATCGTCGCGGCCGTCGTTTTCCTCCTCCCCGCCGTCGCGCTGGCGCAGGTCGCGGCCTCCGCCCAGGAGACGCGCCGGACCCGGATCGTGGCCTCGGCGCAGAAGGGGGCGCCGTTCCAGGAGGGGAGGCAGGCTTACCAGGTCATCGTCGGACTCCGTGCGGCCGTGCGGGGCCCGGGGACCGCGGAGGCCCGACTCTCGGCGCTCGGGGTGCCAACCGCGGATCTGGTCGAGGAGAAGGGTCCGTTCGTCGTCTACGCGAGGGCGGTCCGGGTGCCGACGGCCGAGGGCGGCCTCGCGGCAGCCAGCGCGGTGAACTCCGTCGACAGCTCGCCGACGTACCCGGTGGTGGTGAACGTCCGGACCGGGGAACTGGGGGTCCTTCCGGGGGTGATCATCGTGAAGCTGGCCCGTCCGGCCGATGCCGAGCCGCTGGCGACGGCGAACGGGCTCGCGGTGGACTTCGTCGCCGAGAACATCGGGTACGCGTTCCTGAAGGTCCCGGATGGCCGGGACGTCGTGGCGGCCGCGGCGGCCGTGGCGCGCGATCCCCGGGTCACGACGGCCTACCCCGAGGTGCGCGAGCACTTCGCGGTGCCGCGCTGAGGCGCGCCTACGGCGGCGCGTCCGGGTCCTCGTCCCGGGCACCCTGGATGCTCGCCAGCAGCGAGTACATCCTTCGCCGCGTCACGCCCAGAAGGCGCGCGGCCTGCGCCTTGTTGCCCCCGGCCTTCTCCAGCGCCGCGAAGACCAGTTCGCGCTCGAGGGCGTCGATGGAGAAGCCCTCGACGAGGAGGGCCCTGGGCCCGTTCGCGGTGGCGGTCGCCGGCCCGCCGTCGAGGTGCCGGATCTCGATCTCCCCGTCGCCCGCCAGGATGAGCGCGCGCTCGACCGCGTTCTCGAGCTCGCGCACGTTGCCCTGCCACGGAAGGTCCGTGAGCCGCTCCCGTGCCGCAGGGGAGAGCTTCTCCGCCGGCAGCCCCCGTGAGGCGAGGAACCGGTCGGCGATGGGGAGGATGTCCTCGCGTCGCTCCCGCAGTGGCGGGACGCGGATCGCGAAGACGTTCAACCGGTAGTAGAAGTCCTCGCGGAAGCCGCCCGCCTTCACCGCCTCGTCGAGGTCGCGGTTCGTCGCCGAGACCACCCGCACGTCCACGCGGCGCACGGCGGTCGCGCCGAGCGGCACGAAGGTCTTCTCCTGCAGGAACCGGAGCAGCTTCACCTGCGTGGCCGGGGTGATCTCCCCGATCTCGTCGAGGAAGAGCGTGCCGCCGTCCGCGGCCGCGAGGTGTCCGGGCTTTCGCTGGGTAGCTCCGGTGAAGGCGCCCTTCTCGAACCCGAAGAGCTCCCCCTCGAGGAGCGTCTCGGGGAGCGCGGAGCAGTGGACCTCCACGATGGGCGACCCGGCCCGGCGGCTCTGGTAGTGGATGTAGCGCGCCAGCTGGCTCTTCCCGGTCCCGCTCTCGCCGAGGAGCAGCACGCTCGCGTCGGTGCCGGCCACCTGCCGCGCGGCGCCGAGCGCGGCCTTCATCCCGGGGCTCTCGGCCACCAGGTCGGGGGTGAGCCGCTCGAGGAGACGCTGGGTGCGGTTCTCGGTGCTCCGCTGCGCGGCGAGCCTCCCGACCCGCATGCGGAGCTCGTCCATCGAGAAGGGCTTGGTGAGGTAGTCGGCCGCCCCGGCCTTCATCGCCTCGACCGCGCTCTCGGCCGAGCCGTAGGCGGTCATGAGGATCACCTCCGGCGGTGCCGGCAGTGCGCGCGCGGCGCGCAGGACCGCGAGGCCGTCGACCCCCGGCATGCGCAGGTCGGTGACGGCGACGTCGAACCGGCCGGAGCCGAGCGCCGTGAGCGCCTCCTGCCCGCCGCCCACGCGGAGGACCTCGTGGCCGTCGAGCTGGAGCATCTGGGTGACGACATTGCCGAGCTTGGGTTCGTCGTCGGCGACGAGGATGCGCGCCATGGGTCATCCTATCCCGGCGCGAGCGGCAGGCGCATGCGGAAGGTCGTGCCCCTGGGCTCGCCGGGCACCGCCTCGATGCGGCCACCGTGCGCCTCGACGATCCGGCGGCAGATGGCGAGCCCGAGTCCGGTGCCGTCCTTGCGGCCGGTCGCGAAGGGATCGAAGAGCCGGTCCCGCATTCCCGGGTCGATCCCCGGGCCGTCGTCCCGCACGTCGATCTCGGCGGTGGAGCCGTTGGCGCGCCCCGTCACCTCGATCCGCGTCGCGCCCGCCTGCGCCGCGTTGACGCAGAGGTTGGCGAGGACCTGGCGCAGCCGAGCGGGATCGGCGTTCACCCGGAGCGAGGGGAGGGCGATCTCCACCGGGACCGTGGGGTGGGTCCGCCCGAGGGCGCGAGCCGCCTCCTCGGCGATCTCCGACACGTCCACCGGGACCGGCGCGAAGGGGCGTCTCCCCGCGAGATCGAGGAAGTCCTCGGTGAGCCGCCGGAGCCGCTCGACCTCGCCGAGGATGTCGCCGAGCGCCTCCACGTCGGGGGCCGAGAGCGTGGCCGAGGCGCGCGCCCGCACCAGTTCCGCGGCGCCCCGGATGGTGCCGAGCGGGTTGCGGATCTCGTGGGCCACCATGGCCGCCATCCGGGAGACCGCCTCGCCCTTCGCCGCGAGCGTCGCCGCCGTCCGGCGTTGCTCCTCGCCGCGCGCCCAGCGGAAGGCCACGAAGCCGAGCGCCAGGGCGACGAGGGCGGAGAGGGTGACGCCGCCCAGGAGCGCCCGCCGCAGGCCGTCCCGCGCGCCGGCGAGCGACTGCCCACCCTCGAGCGCCAGCACCGCGTGGATCTTCCCGTCGCCGCCGTGGACCGGGAAGTAGCCGGTGGCGACCCGGACGTCCCCGAGCGCGTACGAGAAGGCGAGCGAGGGACGGCCCGCGAGGGCCTGCTCGACGCGGCTGCGGTCCACCCGAAGGAGATCGGCCTTCCGTCCGGGGACGCCGGTCGCGTCGGCCAGGACGACGAGGTCGGGCGCGAGGAGGAAGATGCCCTCGAGCTGGTTCGCGTCCATGACCGCGCGAAGGGTGGCGGCGGAGGGGAGGGAACGCCCCACCATCTCGGAGGCCGTGTCGCCCACGCCGAGGATGCGCTCCTCGAGGACCCGGTCGAGTGCGGCGTTGGCCGCGCGGTGCAGGTAGAGCGTGGCGCCGAGCGTTCCGGCCAGCCCGAGGAGCCCCGCGACGAGTGGGACGAGCGCTCTCCGCATGCGCCCTCAGAACCCGGCGAGGTAGGCGATGCCCAGGCCCGGCACGACCTGGAGCCAGGTGAACTGCGGGAGGTTCGACCAGGACTGCTGGGCGTTGACGGTCGCCTGCAGCGCCCAGTGGTTGCCGAGGTCGTACTCGAGGGAGGCCGTGCCGGTGAGATAGACGTCCTTCCGGACCGCCCCCGGCCCGGGCGCGACGGCGCCGTAGGTCCGGAAGGCGAGCGAGGCATCCAGGCCGAGCCGAAGCGAACGGGAGAGCTGCGCGAAGAGATCCGCGTGCGGTCCGTGGTCGATCCAGGAGAGGTAGTTCACCTGCACGGTGTCGACTCCCAGCCGGTAGCTCACGCCCAGCCGCGCGAACGGTCCGAACCACCACGCACCCTTCGCCTCGGCCCATTGCAACGTACCGGAGAAGGGCTCGTAGATCGATCGGTAGGACTCGAAGCGGGCGAGGTAGGTGCCGGTCAGGGTGAAGCTGTCCCAGGTGAGCCAGCCCGACGCGAGGAGGC
The DNA here is from genome assembly GCA_903904005.1 of uncultured Anaeromyxobacter sp. Lineage (GTDB taxonomy): Bacteria > Myxococcota > Myxococcia > Myxococcales > Anaeromyxobacteraceae > CAIOAK01. The sequence goes on along the minus strand of CAIVAR010000021.1, from coordinate 125,428 downwards.
GGTTGGAGGAGAGGTAGGGAGCCCCACCCAGCGCTCCGAAGGAGTAGGCGTACTCGGCGACCACCGCGCGGTTGGCGTGGCCGAGTTGCCAGCCGGCGGCGCCCGACACGGCGCCGATGTCGAAGGCGGTCAACTGGAACTGCTGCTGGTAGGCGCCAGAGGCCCGGAGGTAGGGCCCGCTCTCGCCCAGGGGGCGCCACAGGGCGCTCGCTGCGATCGAGGCGAAGCCGTCGGAGGCGCCGGTGGTCGCGTAGCCGTTCGGGGCGAGCGTGACGTTGGAGTTCCAGCCGGCCGAGGCGAGCGCCGAGACCGTGAAGATGCCGCTGCGGCGCGCGAGCAGCGCCATGTCGGAGGCGACCGTCCCGTAACTCGGGGTGAGGGCGTCGAAGATCGGTGCCGCGGTGGACGAGTCGCCGCGTCGGAGCGCGATGAGCCCCAGGTAGAAGCGCGCGGAGTCCCGGACCGCGGGGTCGGCCTCGGCCGTCCGCAGGGCTGGTGCGGCCTCCGCGTCGTCGCCGAGCCGGTAGAGGCACACGCCCTCGAGCAGCGCCGCCGACCCGTCCGGGATCGGGGACTGCGCCTGGCGGAACTCGACCACCGCACCTCGCAGCTCGCCCCGCTCCATGAGTTCGAGGCCGCGCCGGAATGGACTCGGCGCGGCACGGTCGCCGGAGAGGCAGAGCTCCCGGAGCGCCTTTCGCGAGCCCTCGTCCGACGGGTCGAGGGAAGCGGCCATCCGGTACGCGGCCGCCGCGGTCTCGCGGGCGCCCGCCGCGAGCTCCTGGTCCCCGACCTTCCGGTAGGCGGAGGCGGTGACGGGATCGGGCCGCTCCGCGGGCTGGACCGGTTCGCACGGACCCTGGCTGGAGGAGAGGGCCAGCGCGAGCAGGAGCGCCGTCATCCCCTGGTTCCCGCCTCTGCCTCGGGCAGCCTGTACCGGTCGGGCCGGCGCTTCGCCAGCCCGGCCGCCTCCCGGCAGTACGCCGCGCCGAGGACCTGCCGCTTCGCCTGCCGCTCCGCGGTGCACCGGGTGACGTACCAGTCGATGGTCTCGCGCCCGGGCTCGGCGGCGAGCGCCGCGGCTGCCTTGGCCCGGACGTCGGCGGCGAGCCCCGCGATGCGAGGACCGGCGCGGTCCCCCACCGCGGCCATGAGCCGCTCGGCGCACTGGTAGAGCCGCGCCTCGTGGCAGGCGAGGCCGCGGTAGTAGTCGACGATGGGATCCTGCCCGGGGGCGTCACCCTGGCCGTAGGCCTCGACGGCCTCCTCGGGCCGGTTGAGCTTCACGAGCGTCGTGGCCGCGTAGATCGACGCGTCGGGGGACCCGAGCGACTGGGCCACGCGGAACTCCACGAGCGCGAGATCGAAGCGTTCCTCCCGGAAGGCGCTCGCCCCGGCGAGCAGGTGCGCGTCCGCCCCGGGCGCGGAGGCACCCAGGGCGAGGCCAAGGAGGATCGCGAGACCGGATGGAATCACGGACACCCTTTGCTACCGGCCCGTTCCGCCAGGACCCGTTCCGCCAGGACCCATGCCGCCGGGACCGGGCATCGTGCCGCCCCCCGGGTCCATGCCCTGCGAGCGCTGCATCATCGGCGCGTTGCGCATGTCGCCGCCGGACTGGCGCGTGATGCCCGCGGCGCTGCCGTTCGCCGCGCGGTTCGCCATCTCGGCGCGTATCGCGTCGGCGTCCTGGATCCCGGAGCGCATCGCCTTCTGCGTGGCCGGGTCACCGGCGGGCCTCGGGGGAACCACCCGCTCCGGTGACGGCGCTCCGGGGCCCGGAGACATGGAGGGCAGGGTGGCCGGGCGGGCGGGTGGTGCAGCCAGCCGCAGCATCGCTTCACGCATGGTCTGACGCGCCGACTCCGCCGCGGCCGGCCCCGGCTCGGCGGCGAGGGCGGGCGCCGCGAGCAGGATGCCGGTGAGGAGGAGTGGGCGGAGACGGCTCATGGGAGACTCGATGCTGCGGCTGGAAGTATAGCTCCTGGTGGGCTCAGTAATGCATCGGCGGGCCGCCCGGGCCCATCGGACCGGAGGGACCCATCGGGCCGCCGGGGCCGCCGGGGCCGCACCGGAATCCTCCGCCGAGGTCGGCGCAGGCGACCACGCAGACCGCGGCGGTGCCAGCCGGAGGCATGACGCAGGTGCCGGAGGCCGTCGAGCGTCCGTGGCCGAGCGTGCAGGCCGCGCCCACGGCGATGCCGGTGCAAGCGGCCTGTCCGTTCGGGATGAGGTCGTGCGAAGGAGCGCAGGCGAGCGGGCCGGTGCTGGCGGGGCCCAGGCTGCAGATGCCGTTCATGGCGCCCTGGTGGCCGCTCGCACCCATCGAGCAGGTGGCGCCCGCGGTGAGCGAGGCGCAGGCGTCGATGGCGACCTGGGGAGGCGCCTGGACGCGGCCGCAGACGAGCGTCGTCGAGTCCCTCGCCGTCATGCAGACGCCCGAGCGGGTGTCGCCGAACGCCTCGGTGACCGTGCAGGCGGCGCCGGAGGTCAGGCCGGTGCAGGCGGCGACGAGTTCCTGCGGAGGGGCGGGCGGGTTGGGGGCGCAGGCGACCGACGCGCCATCGATGGTCGTGCGGCACGTGCCGGCGACGTCGAGGGTGGCAGTTCCGTTCGTCGAGGTGAGGATGCAGGCGTCGCCGCTGATCTTGCCGGTGCACGCGTCGATCTGCCCCTGGGCCGGCGTGCAGATGAGCGTTCCGGAGGAGGCGGTGCCGGAGGCGACGGCCGAGGAGAGGGACGTGGAGGTGGCGCTCGCGGCGGCGTCGTCGACCTTGGCGCTTCCACCGCAAGCGACGACGGCGAGCGTGGCGAGGCCGGCGACGATGGTGGCGAGCATCTTGAGGTGATCGGTCAGGTTCTTCATTTGCTCCTCGGCGGTCGGAAGGGAAGGGGTGGTTCCTGGCAACACGCCCTCCAAAAGCAAGTCACGGGCCGCCGTCGGACTCCAGGAAATACAAGACGTTGGCGGCGGTCTTCGCGAGATCACGTACCGATCCGTACGCCCAGGTGTACCGGACGGTACGCTTCACGCGGGTCGCCCCGGCGGTTCCTCGTCCAGGTCCGCCGCGTCCGCTGGAAGGACCCCGAGCGCCACCGCCATCCGGACGAGGTCGGCGATCGAGGCGGACTTCATCTTGTCCGTCACCCGGGAGCGGTGGACCTTCAGGGTGTTCTCCGTGACTCCCAGTGCGAGCGCGCTCGTCCGGTTGGATGCCCCGCGAACGACCTGATCGAACACCTCCCGCTCCCGTGGCGTGAGCCTGGCGAAGCGGCGCCGCAGCGACTTCAACCGGTTCACCGCGGTGGCCTCGGTCCCGCTGCGCAGCATGGCGCGCTGGACCACGTCGAGCAGGGACGCCGGGTCGACGGGCTTGAGCAGGAAGTCGGCCGCGCCGCCCTTCATGGCCCGGATGGTGGTGGGCACGTCCGCATGTGCGGTGAGGAAGACCACCGGCACCGGGTTCCGCCGCCGGCGCAGTTCGTCCTGCACCTCGGGCCCGGAAAGGTCGGGCATTCGCACGTCGAGGATCACGCAGGTGGGCGGCGTGAACCTGGCCGCGCGGAGGAACTCCCGGGACGAGGCCCACTCCACGGCGGAGATCCCGCGGGGGTCGAGCAGCAGCGAGATGGAACGGAGGACGGCGACGTCGTCATCGACGACGTGGACCTGCCGGCGTGGAATCGGATCGGTCATCGCGTCCTCGCGGAAAGGCTACCTCGAACGGTTCCACACTCGCATAATGGCGCCCGATGAGGATGAACCGGTTGCAGACCCGCTTCACCGACCCGGAGGTCGAGCACCGCTTCCGGGTCGACTCCCTCCCGGAGGAGGCCCGCCTCGGCACGGCGATCCTGGGAACCTGGGTCGTCATCTTCCTGGCCTTCGCCCGGAACGACTTCCTCCTCCACCGGGGCCCGACCCTCGCCCTGCTCGTGGCGGTGCGTGCGGCGATCATCGGCTCCCTGCTGGCCGCCATCTGGGCCGTCCGGCGGAGCCAGCGCCCCGCGCTGCGGGACGGCTTCCAGATCGTCGCCATCCTCGTCTCGGTGGCGGGCGGGTTCTTCGTCAACTACACGCGCCCCGAGCACCTCTCGCCGCTCTTCGCCATGAACGTCGTCGCCATCGTCAGCTGCTGGGTGCTCCTCCCGTTGCCGGTTCGCCTGCAGGCGCTCTCGGCGGCGCTGGTCACGGCCGGGGCGGTGGCGACGCTGCTGCTCAAGTCCCGCCCGTACCACCCCGTGGAGGTGGTCCGCTTGACGCTCGAGTTCGTACTCGCCAACGCCGTCGGCGGTGGGGCCTCGGTCCTCTTCCAGCGCAGCCGGCGCAGCCGCTGGGCCGCGCTCCTCGCGGTCGAGGAGGCCTCGCGGGCGCTGCTCGCCGCCCAGAGGGAGCTGGCCGATGCCCGGGTGAAGGAGGTCCAGTCCCAGCTCATCCAGGTGCAGCGCGCGGGCGGGATGGGCTCCCTCGCGGTGTCCCTGGCGCACGAGATCAGCCAGCCCCTGACCGCCGTCCGGAACAGCGCCTACGCGGGCAAGGAATACCTGGGACAGGACCCGCCCGGGCTCGCGGGCGTCCGTGCGGCGCTCGACGGGGTGACCGCGGGTGCCGAGAGGGCCGCGGAGATCATCCAGAGGCTGCGCGACTACCTTCGGCGGGGCGAGGCGCGGCGGGAGCGGGTCTCCCCGGCTGCGCTGGCACGCGAGTCCCTGGCGCTCGTCGAGAACGCGGCGGCGAAGCGGGAGATCACGCTGACCACCGACCTGCCCGTCGATGCACCCGAGGTCACCGGCGACCGCGTGCAACTCGTCCAGGTGATCGTCATCGCGCTGGTGAATGCGATGGACGCGATGGAGTCGACGCCACCGCCGCGCCGGGTGCGCCTGTGGGCGCGCCGCACCCCGGGCGGGCTGGAGATGGGCGTGGACGACTGTGGGCCGGGCATCGCGCCCGGGAACGCGGAGCGTGTCTTCGAGCCCTTCTTCACGACCAAGGAGGAAGGCATGGGGATGGGGCTCCCCATCGCCCGGACCATCATCGAGGCACACGGTGGAACGATCTCGGCCGACGCTGCACCCGGGGGCGGAACGCGAGTGGCCTGGACGATCCCGCGAAGCGATCGGTCCAGGCCACCTGAGATCCCCGAGGGGCGAGGGACTACCCGTTGACGACCCGCATCGCCGCGCGGTTGGTCTGGGCGATGACCTTGGGGAGGTCGACCGTGGTCATGCGCCCCTCCTTGACGATGTACCGACCGTTGACGACCGTGTAGGCGGCAGGGGCGGAAGCGCAGAAGAGCAGCGACGCGACGGGGTCGACCATGCTGCCGCCGGCGAAGCCGACCTGCTCGAGGTTGACGGCGAAGAAGTCGGCGCACTTGCCGGGCTCGAGCGAGCCGATGTCGTCGCGGCCGAGGACGGCGGCCCCGCCGATGGTGGCGATCTCCAGGGCGTCGCGGGCGCTCAGCCACTCCTTCTTCGCCTCGGGCGGCCCACCGGGGTTCAGGCTCAGGTTGAGCCGCGCGAGGAGCATGGCCTGCCGGGCCTCGTTGAGCATGTGGGAGCCGTCGTTGCTGGACGAGCCGTCCACGCCGAGACCCACCTTCACGCCGGCGTCCCGGTATTTCTTGACCGGGGCGATGCCCGAGGCGAGGCGCATGTTGGAGCAGGGGCAGTGCGCCACGCCGCAGCCGGTCTTGGCGTAGAGCGCGATCTCCGCGTCGTTGACGTGGACCGAGTGGGCGAACCAGACGTCGTCGCCGACCCACCCGAACTTCTCCATCAGGCCGACCGGCCGCAGGCCGTAGGTCTTCAGGGTGTAACGCTCCTCGTCGAGCGACTCTGCCAGGTGGGTGTGGAGCCTCACCTTGTACTGCCGGGCCATCTTGGCCGAATCGACCATGAGCCCTTCGGTGACCGAGAAGGGCGAGCAGGGCGCGAGCACGATGCGGGTCATCGCTCCGTGCTTGGGGTCGTGGTAGGCCTTGATGACCCGCTCGCAGTCCTTCATGATCGCCGGCTCTTCCTCGACGCAGCTGTCGGGAGGCAGGCCACCCTTCGAGACGCCGAGCGACATGCTGCCCCGGGAAGCGTGGAACCGGACCCCCACCTCGGCGGCCGCCTGGATCGAGTCGTCGATCTTGCAGCCGTTCGGGAACACGTACTGGTGGTCGAAGGCGGTCGTGCAGCCGGTCAGCGCCATCTCGGAGAGCCCCGTCTTGATGGCCAGCTTGACGTCATCCGGCTGCATGCGGGCCCACATGGGATACAGCACCTTGAGCCAGTTCCACACGTTGCCGTCCTGCGCGGCGGGAACCACGCGGGTGAGGTGCTGGTAGAGGTGCTGGTGGGTGTTCACCAGGCCGGGCAGGAGCACGTGCCCCTTGAGGTCGAGCACCTCCTCTGCGGTCTTGGGCAGGCTGCTCGTCGGTCCCACCTGCTTGATGATGCCGTCCTCGATGTAGAGACCGCCGTCCTTGATCTCCCGGCGGCTCCCGTCCATCGTCACGACGACGGTGGCGTTCTTCACCAGCATGGTCTTGGGGCGCTTGCTGCCGGTGGCGGCGGCGGGCTTCTTGGCCGGCGCGGCCTGGGCTTCCGCTCCGGAGGGGCCGCCCGCCAGCGCCAGCCCCACGCCGATGGACGCTCCGGTCGCGAGGAATCCGCGGCGGGAGATGCCTGCGGTCACGGGAGCCTCCTGCGACGGTGCCTTCTCGTTCTTGTCCTTGTCGCTCATGGTCATTCTCCGATCAGCGGTTGGTCTCAGTACACGGCGGTCAGCTGGAGCGTGGTCGATACGGATGCGGCCGTCCCGAACCCGACCACGGGCAGGATGGTGAGGACGGGCTCGAAGAAGAGGTTCCCGACGAACTGGATCTGGGCGTAGGCCTGGATCAACAGCTCGGCGGCGTTGAAGCCGTATCCCGCCCCCGGCCGGTCGTTGAGCCTGGCCCAGGAGAGTCCCATGCCGTAGCTGTCCCGGGGGCGGGACTCGAAGGGACCCCAGACGGTCACGCCGCCGCCGACCGAGCCGTTGATCAGGTTCGTGGTCGACGGGCTCCAGCCGGCCTGCAGGAACATGTTCAGGCCGCTCGAGTCCTTCCCGGGGCGGAAGGTCATCAGCCGCTGGCTCCCCTGCGCGTAGATGCCGGCAGCCGACGACTCGGTGAGGGTGCCCGCCTGGAGCGGACCCGACTGGTTCCAGACGCCCACGGCGAACTGCCCGGGGTAGTCCGCAGACCCGAGGCGCCAGGCACCGCCCAGCTCGCCGATGGCGAAGAGGGGGCCGGCGAGATCGGGGGCGACCATCCCGGTGTTGGTGCCGTTCGCTCCCATGCGCCCGTCGTAGAGGCCGGCCGAGAGGTAGAACCGATCGAGCGCCTTCGGGGCGATGGTGAGCTGGAATCCAAAGGCGGAGTCGGGGTAGCCGGGGATGCGTCCCAGCATCGTGGGGACCACGAAGATGGGCGTGTAGATGAGGCCGGTGAGCGAGGGGACGTTGAAGCTTCCGGTCTGGTCGGTCGGGTCCGGCCTGGCGACGTTCCCGAAGCTCATGGTGGGGATCAGCTTGCCCACCACGACCTGCAGCTGGTTGTCGAAGAGGTTCTGGGCGTACAGGTAGTTGTAGAGCTCGGTCCGGTTGTTCGGGCTGACCGACACCGTGCTGTTCACGCCCTGCACGGATCCCGCCGCCGCGTTGGCCGCCTGGACGTTGTACTGCAGCCCGGCGATGCCGAACTTGGCGCCCTTCCACCCCACCGCCTTCTCCATGTCGACGCTGAGGCTCAGGACGATGAAGCCGGCCCAGTTGATGGCGCCGGGAGTGGTCCCGCCGCCGAGCTGCGCGGTGAAGTTGCCGACCGCCACGCCGCCCACGCGGAACGCGCTGTCGGCGGGGAGCCCCACCCAGCCGCCGAGGTCGCCCGTTCCCATGAACAGGAACAGGTTGATGGGATTGCCGGTCACGTTCGGCAGCGTCGTGGAGACGGGTGCCAGGGCGGAAGGCGGAGGGGTCGGCGGCGGAGGGGCGGGGTCGGCGTCCGCGTCGGCCCGTGCCGCAGGCGCAGTGGTGAGGGCGAGGAGGAGGCCCAGCGTCGGCGTGACCGCCCGCAGCCGGGAGCGGGAGAAGCGGCCCTGTGGCATCACCTGGACTCCGAGGACGGCGAGAAGTTCCGGATCGTCATGCTGGTCGCGTGTTCACGGTTGCCGACCGTCCCACTAGCACGTTCACCAGGAGCGAACCGGCACCGCGACCCGGGGTTCCCCATGAAGGCATCGCCCGAAGTGATTACGCCCCGGATCGGTACATCGGCGCCTTCTGGCGCGGGAAACCGTCGCGTTTCCCGCCGCCCTGGCCCTATGATCGGTCGCCCCGGCGGGAGGAACTCCTCCTCGCGCCACCCATCTCCGGAGGGTCACGTGATCGCTCGAGCCTGGAAGCCCATCGCAGCCGTCGTCCTCGCCGCCGCGGCGCTCCACGGCACCGCTCAGGCCTGCACGGCCGTCGACATGGTCGCCACCGACGGGACCGTGATCGCCGGACGCACGATGGAGTGGGCGTTCGACATGCAGTGGAGGGTGGTGAGCATCCCGAAGGGCACGCCCATGGTGCTCGAGGCGCCGCCGGCCCTGAAGCTGCCCGCGAGGACCGTGCAGACCCGCTACGCCATGGTCGGCTTCGCCCCCGGCACGCTCCCGGGAAACGTCCTGCTCGAGGGGCAGAACTCGGCGGGGCTCGGGTTCAGCGCCAACTTCCTCCCCGGCTTCACGCGCTACCAGACGGTGACCTCGAAGGACGCGAGCTACGTCTCGATCCTCGGATTTCCAGGCTGGGTGCTCGGCAACCACGCCACAGTCGCCGAGGTCCGCGCCGCCCTGCCGCGCATCAAGGTGTGGACCGACCCGTCGCTGCCGACGGGCCCCACGCCCCCGACGGTGCACCTCGTCTTCGTGGACCGAAGCGGCGCCGGCCTGGTCGTCGAGTACGTCGACGGCGAGCTGCGGATGTACGACAACGCCGCGCACGTCCTGACCAACGCGCCGACCTACGACTGGCACCTCACGAACCTGCGCAATTACCTGAACCTCTCCACGGTCGGGGTCGCCAGCGTTCCCGTGGGATCCGTCAACGTGACCGAGATCGGCCAGGGAGGCGGCACCCTCGGGATCCCCGGCGACTCCACACCGCCGGCTCGCTTCGTCCGGGCCGCCTTCCTGCGAAACCACGTCACGCCGCCCGCCACGGGCGAGCAGGCCATCCAGGCCGTCGGACACGTCCTCAACACGGTGGACCTGCCGGTGGGCATCGCCCAGACGCGCCAGGGCGCCCAGGTCGTCTCCGACTTCACCCAGTGGGTGGCGATCAAGGACCTCACGCACAACCGGATGCGCATCGCCGACTACGACCACCGGCTCACCTTCGTGACGCTCGATCTCGACGCGCTCTTCGCCCTCGACAGGCCCTCCGCCATCGCCGTGGCCGACCTGCCCTACCCGAAGGCGACCGACGTGGTGAGAAGCCTCACCGCACGGTGAGGCGCCGCCGCGGAGCCATCCGACGCTCATCCAGGTTCGGGTGGTTTCGGGTCGTCGGGACCTCTCCCAAGGAGCAGACTCCTCCCAGGACCTGGGCGCCGGGCCTCGACCACCCCGGGTCCCTGTCCCCGCCACCCCTGGGGCGGTGGGCACCCGTGGTGTGAGAGCGCCCGAGGACCCACAGCCTGCCGTCGCCGTGGATGATTTCCTTGAAGCCTAGGTGGAACGCGGCTTGCTACCCGTGACGGGATGTCCGCGAAACCGAAGATCGACCCGGCCCTGTCCCACGTCTACCTCGTCGGCAGCGGCATCGCCTCGCTGGCGAGCGCCGTCTACCTGGAGCGGGACGCCGGCGTGCCCGGGAAGAACATCCACATTCTCGAGAAGGACGCCATCCTCGGCGGGGCGCTCGACGGGGCCGGCGATCCCGAGAAGGGCTTCGTGGTGCGCGGTGGGCGCATGCACGAGATGCACTACACCTGCTACTGGGACCTGCTCTCCGCCATCCCGTCGTTCGAGGACCCGAACGTCTCGGTGCGGGACGAGTCGTTCGACTTCAACAAGCGGTTCGTCAGCAACGCCCAGGCGCGCCTGCTCCGGGAGGGGAAGAAGCTCGACGTCTCCTCCTTCGGCCTCTCCAAGCGGCAGCAGATGAAGCTGCTCGAGCTGACCTTCGTCCCGGAGAAGGTGCTCGGCGACCGGCGGATCGAGGACTGGTTCGACCACGACTTCTTCACCACCAACTTCTGGTTCTTCTGGACGTCGATGTTCGCCTTCCAGAAGTGGAGCAGCCTGGCCGAGATGCGCCGCTACATGAAGCGCTTCATCCACCTGGTCGCGGGGCTCCCCCGGCTCGGCGGCGTGATGCGGACCAAGTACAACCAGTACCACTCGGTGGTCGTCCCGCTGGTGCGCTACCTCGAGGCCCGGGGCGTCCGGTTCCACACCGGCAAGGAGGTCGTGGACATCGGCTTCGACCTCTCGGCCGACCGGAAGCGGGCCACGCTGATCCACCTGAAGGACGGCAGCGAGATCGTGCTCGGGAAGGACGACTGCGTGCTCGTCACGAACGGCTCGCTCACCGAGAGCACCGACAACGGAACCTGGAGCCAGCCGGCGAAGCTGAAGGGGCTCGCCGAGTCGGGCTCCTGGCAGCTGTGGAAGCGGCTGGCCGCGAAGGACGCCGCCTTCGGGGACCCCGACCCCTTCTGCGACCGGATCGACCTGCAGCGCTGGTGGTCCTTCACGGCCACGCTGAAGGACGCCACCTTCCACGACTACATGGAGAACTTCTCCGGCAACGTGGACGGGACCGGCGGGCTCGTGACGCTGACCGACTCGAACTGGCTCATGTCCTTCGTGATCGCCCGGCAGCCGCACTTCCCGAACCAGCCGCCCGACGTGAAGATCTTCTGGGGCTACGGGCTCCATTCCGACCGGAAGGGCAACTTCGTCCCGAAGACGATGGCCGAGTGCACCGGCAAGGAGATGCTCGAGGAGCTCTGGCACCACCTCCGCATCCAGGATCGGATGCAGCCGGTGATGGACGCCGGAAAGGTGAACTGCATCCCGGTGGCGATGCCCTACGTGGACAGCCTCTTCATGCCCCGGAAGCTCGGGGACCGGCCCAAGGTCCTGCCCGAGGGGGCCGAGAACTTCGCCTTCCTGGGGCAGTTCGCCGAGGCGCCGATCGACTGCGTCTTCACGGTCGAGTACTCGGTGAGGACCGCCCAGATGGCCGTGTACGGGCTGTACGAGACCGGCAAGGAGGTCCTGCCGGTCTACGATTCGATCCACCAGCCCGAGGTCCTGATCGCCGCGGCAAAGGCCATCAGCAGCTGACGCCCGGCGGTCAGCCCTTCGCTTCCGGATGTCCCCGGCGCCGGTCGCCGAAGAAGTAGCCGGAGAGCTTGCCGGGTCCGAGCGCCTTGCCGAGCTCCTGGATGGCGAAGAGCGGAACGAAGGCCACGAAGAGGATGACGGCGTGCGCCACCGCCCGATCCCAGGCCCAGGGCGCGTCGAGCGCCCGGTGCTCGATGAGCTTCTGGTGGTGCAGGAGCCGCTTCACGCCCTCCTCGGCAACGGCGAAGGCCGCCGTGAGCAGCGCGAAGACGATCGACCGGTAGAGGACCGTCCACGCGAGCGGCCGACCGTCGAACCGGACGCCGAAGTGGAAGGCCTGGCCGATGACCACGATCTTGGCGAGGATGGCGGCCTCCAGGAGTCCGAAGGCGATGGGCAGGTAGGCCACGCCGTACTCGGCGAGGATGGCGCTGTTGTAGATCGCGAAGGCGAGGAGGATCGCCGCCATGTAGGCGAAGACGGCGAGGTACTCCGCGGTCTCGTGCTTCAGCTTCTGGAGCCAGGTCGGGCTCCGGGGCGGGGTGGGTGCGGGATCGCCGTGCATCCGTCACCCGCCGATGCGGCGGGCGGCCTCGTCGATCCGCTCGCGGAGCGCGTCGTATTCCCGGACCACCGGGTACTGGGGGAAGGCGTCGATGACGTTCTGCGGCGGCCGGAAGAGGATGCCCGCGTCGGCCGCGCCCAGCATGGCGGTGTCGTTGTACGAGTCCCCCGCGGCGATCACCTGGAAGGCCAATCCCTGGAAGGCCTTCACCGCGGCGCGCTTCTGGTCGGGCATCCGGAGGTGGTAGGCCGAGACGAAGCCCGCCGCGTCGGTGGAGAGCCGGTGGCAGAAGAGGGTCGGCTGCCCCAGCTGCGCCATGAGCGGCATGGCGAACTCGTAGAAGGTGTCGGACAGGATCACGACCTGGTAGCGAAGCCGGAGCGCGTCGAGGAAGGTCCGGGCGCCCGGTTCCGGCCCCATGTCGGCGATGACCTTCTGGATGTCCGGTAGCCCCAGCCGGTGCCGGCGCAAGAGCTCGAGCCGTCCCCGCATCAGCTTGTCGTAGTCGGGCTCGTCACGCGTGGTGCGGCGAAGCTCGGCGATGCCCGTACGTTCCGAGAATGCGATCCAGATCTCCGGGACGAGGACGCCTTCGAGGTCGAGGCAGACGATCGGCACGTGAGGGGCTCCCGGGGGCGAGTGCGGACGGCGGAGGGAATGGTAGCAGAAAGGGGGATCGCCTCAGCGGGGAAGCGGGATCTCGCGCCGCCCGGAGAGACCGGAGCGGTTGTCCACGAGGAAGGCCCGTGCCGGCACGAAGGCGTAGAGCCGGGCGCGGAGGCGCGCGGTGAAGACGGCCAGGTCCGGCGCCTCTCCCCCGACGAGAGCCTTCACGTCCGGAAACTTGCCCAGGTAGGCGGCGATCGCGTTGACGCCCTCCGGCCCTCCGGAGATCTCCTCGATCGTCCCGTCCAGCTGCAGCCCCTGGATCTCCCGCCAGTCGGCATGGTCGCGGTGGACCGATCCGGCGCAGCGCCGGGCGGCGAGCGACGCGGTGACGTGGCGGCTTCGCGGGCTGGAGAGGAAGTAGAGGCGGCCGCGGAGGAAGGCGAAGTAGACCGGCGCCGACCAGGGGTCCGGGTCGGCAGTGGCGAGGACGAGGATCCGCTGATCGTGGAGGAGCGTGGTCATCTTCCCAGGGCCTCCGGATAGAGCCGGCGCCAGAAGGCGCAGTGGTGGGCCGCCCCGGCATCGAAGTCGCCCACCTTGCCGGGCTCGAGGCGCATCACGGAGCGGTCCGACTTGAAGGGCTTCCAGGCGGGCAGGCCGGTGCCCGAGGGCCTTCCGGTGCGGGCGAAGGAGGTCCAGTACGCCATCATCTGGCCGGCGAGCTGCTGCGATGGCGCGGCCAGGTCCGGCCCGTCGACCTGGCTCGTGTTGGAGAAGTGCGGGAACTGGTACGGCAGCTCCGCGGAGTGGACCGCTCCCATCTCGAAGCCGGGATCGGTGGTCACCGGTGGCGCGGCACGATCGGTGAACTCGTACTCGAAGACCGGCACGTACCGCGCGGCGAGGGCGGCGCCCCGGAGGAAGATGCAGTTGTTCAGCCCCACGGCCGGGTTGAAATCGGACTCGACCGTGCCGAGCGCCGCGGCCGGGGAGGAGAAGCCGGAGAGCGGGTACTCGGCCAGGACGGCCTCCGCGTTCGTGCCGTAGGCCTTGCGGAGGTGCCCGAGGTAGTTCTCCGCCGTCACCGTGGCGCCCGCCTGGACCTCGTAGGCGACGTAGAGCCGCATCTCGTCCCGGTTGCCGCCGTTCAGGACGGGAACCCGCACGAACTTGCCGGAGGCCAGCGCATCGGCACCCTGGCGCGGAACGGTCCGGGCCCCGACGGCGGGGGCGAAGGCCATGAGGTCGGAGCCTGCGACCTTCGAGCCGGCCTCGAGCAGATCCTTCACCGGCTTGCCGCGCAGGCAGGCGAGCGCCGCGGCGCCGGTCCCGTCGCAGCCGACCTGCGCCGCCACCTTCCGGCCGATCTCCGAGGCCTCCGCCACCGTGCGCAGGTGGTGGGCGCAGCCGCCGCTCTGCACGATGGCCCGGTGGAAGAGCCCGCTCGTCTCGTCGGGGGCGATGAGGTGCATGCAGACGCTGGACGCACCGGCCGACTCCCCGGCGATGGTGACGTTTCCGGGATCGCCACCGAAGGCGGCGACGTTGCGCTTCACCCAGCGAAGGGCGGCCCGCTGGTCCTCGAGCCCGTACCCGCCGGAGTGCGCGGCGTCGAAGGCGGGATGGGGCATGAACCCGAGCACCCCGATCCGGTAGTTGAAGGAGACCACCACGGAATCTCCGGACCGGGCCATGGGGCCGAGCGGGTAGAGGTCGCTCGAGCCCCCCACGAAGGCCCCGCCGTGGATCCAGACGATGACCGGGCGCCCCGCTGCCGCCTTCCCGGCCTCGGCGGGCACGGTGACGTTCACGTACAGGCAATCCTCGTCGGAGCTGGCCGCGGTCAGGCCATACCGCGACGCCTGGGGGCAGGCGCTCCGGAACCGGGTGGCGTCCCGCTCGCCCCTCCAGGAGGGCGCGGGGCGGGGGAGCGCCCAGCGGAGGTCCCCGAGCGGGGGGCGGGCGTAGGGGATGCCCTTCCACTCCAGGACGGCGTCCCCGGCGACGCCGCGAACCAGGCCCGTGGCGGTGCGCACCAGGGTCGGGTCGGGGGACGCGCCGGCGAGGGTCGAGAAAAGAACGAGGAGGAGGTGCGGTGCGGGCATGGGGGACGCTCCTGAAGCAGTATACAAACGGAACGGAGGAATCCATGGCGAAGCTGGAACGGAATCGACGGCTGGGGAAGCGGTTCGACGACGCGCTCGTCCACGCGCTCAAGCTCCACCGGAAGCAGAAGCGGAAGGGGAAGGAGGTACCCTACGCCGCCCACCTGCTCGGAACGGCCGGGATCGTCCTCCACTTCGAGGGGGACGAGGCTCAGGCCATCGCCGCGCTCCTCCACGACGCGGCCGAGGACCGGGGAGGCCGTCCCCGGCTCGAGAAGATCCGCGGGCGGTTCGGGCGCGACGTGGCGCGGATGGTGGAGGACTGCACCGACACCTTCGAGAAGGTGAAGCCGCCCTGGAAGGCCCGCAAGGAGGCCTACCTGGCCGCGCTCCCCGGGAAGCCGACCCGCTCCCAGCTCGTCTCCGCCGCCGACAAGCTCGACAACGCGCGGGCCATCGTCGCCGACCTTCGCGTACATGGCGCGAAGACGCTCGAGCGCTTCAACGGCAAGTACGAGACCGTCTGGTACTTCCAGGAGCTGGTCCAGGTCTTCCAGCGGTCGAAGGTGGGGCCGATCGCCGCCGAGCTCGCCGCCGCGGTGAAGGAGATGGAGGCGCTGGTCCGGCGTTGACGGCTCCCCTCGTTCACCGTCCGCGAAGGTAGAGCAGGCTCCCCGCCCATTCCGCGTCGAAGTACCGGTGCTCGGCACCCCAGACCGCCCAGGGCACCTTGTCCGGGGCCACCCAGAGGACCCGGGTGGTGACGCCGACGAGCTGCCGCCGCTGGTGCCGGCACCAGACGCTGCGTGCCCAGCCGCCGAGCGACGGGATGAAACGGACCAGCACCTCCAGGAGAATGCCCAAGAATCCACCGCCTTCCGCGAGGCGGTGCGCGGAAGGCGCGCCGGATCGATGACCCACCCATAGCCCCTTTCACCCCGGGTGGCGAACGGCCCGTCCAGGCCGCGGGCTAGCGGACGGCGGCTCCATCCAGCGCGCCCGCGTGAGCGGGGCCCAGCAGGGCGCGCGCCTGCTCCACCGCGGCGGCCTTGGCTGCCATCAGCGAGTCGGCCGAGCCGGCGGCGCGTTCCCGCTGCGACCCATCGACGAGGAAGCAGAGGCTTCGCCATCCCGTCGAGCTGGAACGGAGTTCGAGGCGCGGAAGCGAGAAGACGAGCGCCCCGTTCGAGCCGTCGAGGTTGAGCGCCCACCCGTCCGTCGTCCGGGCCCAGCCACTCACGTGGCCTGCCCCCCGTGCCCGACCTCGGAGGCGGGTGGCGGGACGAGCTTCTCCCAGCAGGAGCCGCAGCGGGTGGCGGCGCGCATCCCCGTGGCGCCGCAGTGCGGGCACGCGCGGTACTCGGGGGCGGGGCCGAGCGCCAGCTCCGCCACGAGTGCGCCCCAGGACGCGCGCAGGGCGTCCATGTCCCTGGACTTGCCGGCGGCGGCCGGTTCTCCCAGGAGCGCCATCTCCCGGTCGACCGTGTCGACCGCGGCGCGGATCCCGTCCGTGGAATGCATGGTGATTCTCCCCGACTCGCCCTGGTGGCTGCGATGGTCCCGGGCGGAAGCGCGCCGCACCGGGATCACGTCCGGACCGGTCGCGCCCGACGGGCGAAAGGGGAGGAGACGAGTCCCGATCCTATCACCGGGAGCGAAGGAAAGCCCGCCGGGCGCTCACGGCTCGTAGGCGAAGCCCACGCCGTACACCGAGCGGATGAGCTCCCGCTCCGGCACCGCCTGGGAGAGCTTCCGGCGCAGGTTCTTCATGTGGCTGTCGACGGCCCGCTCGCTCACGTCGAGGTCGTCCTTGTAGACGAGGTCGAGGAGCTGGGCGCGGGAGAGGACGCGCCCGGGGCGGGACGACAGGGCCTGGAGGAGCCGGAGCTCCTTGGGCGTGAGGTCGAGCCGTTGCCCCGAGACCCGGGCGATCCAGTTCTCGGCGTCGATCTCGACGAGCGGAGGTGGGACGGGGTCTCCTGCGCCCGCTGGCGCCGCGCCGGAGGACCGGCGCAGGACGGCCTTCACCCGCGCCAGCACCTCGCGGGGCGAGTAGGGCTTGCAGACGTAGTCGTCGGCCCCCAGATCGAGGCCGAGGAGCCGGTCGATCTCCTCCACCCGCGCGGTGACGAGGATGATGGGGAGCCGGGACGTCCGGCGCACCTCGCGGAGGATGGAGAGGCCATCGAGGTCGGGGAGCATGAGGTCGAGGAGCAGCAGGTCGGGTGGCTCCCGCCGGATCCGCTCCAGGGCCCTCGCCCCGTTTCCCTCCACCGAGGCCTCGTACCCGTCGCGGACGAGGTAGTCGGCGAGGACCTGCGCCAGGTCCGGCTCGTCCTCGACCAGCAGGATCCGGGTCTTCTCCATGTCAGGACTCCAGGGGCAGCTCGATGCGGATGGAGAGGCCGCCCAGCGGGGACGGCGCTGCGGAGATCGTCCCGCCGTGCCCCTGGACGATGCGCCTGCAGATGGCGAGCCCCAGGCCGGAGCCGCCGTGCTGGCGGCTGCGCGAGGGCTCGGCCCGGAAGAACCGTTCGAAGAGACGCTGCATGGCCTTCTCCGGTGGTGCGGGTGCCGTGTCGTCGAAGGTGACGAGGAGCGTTCCGCCGCGCGCCGTCGCGGCCACCTCGAGGCGGCCGCCCGGATCGGTGTAGCGGAGCGTGTTCTCGAGCAGGTTCCCGAAGACCTGGAGGAGGCGATCGGAGTCGCCCCGGACGCGCCAGCCCGGGCCCGGTCCGGGCAGGCGGGTGAGGTCGAGCGCGATCCCGACCGCCTGGAGCCGTTCCCGGAAGCCTTCCGCCGCCTCGCGGAGGAGGGGCACCGGGTCGATCGAGGCGAGCTCGAGATCGGGCTTCCCGTCGTCCCGGTCGAGGGTCTGTCGCAGGTCGTCGACGAGCTTGCCCATCTGCATGACGTTGCGGTGCAGGCGCGCGAGCGTGGGCTCGTCGGCGGTGCGGACGGCGTCCTGGAGGGCCTCGATCTCGGCGCGCAGGACGGCGATGGGGGTGCGCAGCTCGTGGGAGCTGTCGGCGATCCACTGACGCCTCGACTCCTCCTCCCGGGCCAGCATGGCCGCCATGGCGTTGAAGCCGGCGGCCAGCTCGCCGAGCTCGTCGTTCCCCCGCACCGGGATCGGCTCCGAGAACCGCCCCTGGGCGATGTGGCGTGCACCCTGGGTGAGGTCGCGGATCGGGCCCAGGAGCTGGCGCGCGATGAGCCAGGCCGCGACCAGGGAGAGGACCAGCGCCGCGAGCCCCGACATCCACAGGCCGCGCGCCTGGGTATCCAGGAAGGCCAGGTCGAGGGCTTCCCCCGTGGGGGGCGACCGGAGCACGAGCCAGCCCACCGTCTCGCCCCGGTGGCGGATGGGGCGGCGGGCCGAGGACCCGTCGGGTGGCGGCTCGCCGCCCAGGAGCTTGCCCTCGCCGTCGAGGAGCGAGAGGCGAGGCCGGAATCCCAGGGTGTCGGGAGGGCGGCCGCCGCCGGGCGGACCGGGATGGGGCGGCCGTCCGTCGGCGAGGGGCGGCGGTGGGCGGTCCCCGGATCCGGGCGGGCCGCGGAAGGGGGGTGGGTGCCCGTCGCCGGGGGGGCGGGGCGCTCCGGCCTCGAACGCGCCGAGCGCCTCGCCGGCGCGGTCCCAGGGCTCGGAGCTGTTCCGGAGGAAGTCCCAGTTCCCGGTCCGGGCGTATGCCCCCTCGATGCCCGTCACCAGCCAGCCGAGCCGTCCGATCTCGGTCTCGACCACGTAGCGGCGGAAGCCCTTCTCGAGGTTCACCCTGTAGAGGCCGGTGAGCAGGACGGCCATGGCCCCCGCCAGGGCGAAGGTGGCGAGGAAGGCCTTCCGCTGGATGGTGAGCCGGATCATGGCGTCGAGAAGGAGGCGGCAGTTCGGGGGGGCACGTCGACAGACCACCCGGGGATCCCGTGGTCGCCCCGGTTGCCCAGTCCGGCCAGTCCGGCGCGGATCTCCCGGCGACCGGCGACCGACAGGCGGAACCCGACCGGACCTTCGGTCTCGTCGAGCCGGCCCTCGCTCTCGGCGAGGATGTCGCCGCCGAGCGCCGGCAGGCGGTGCTCTCCCCGCTGGATCCACAGGCCGGCCCGGCCGTCCCACCTGCGCTCGTAGCGGCTCACCAGGTTGGTCCCCAGGGGGTGGCGCAGGGCGACCCGGAGCCGCTCCAGGGGGGTGAGCCCCATGAGGTTCACCTCGGGTGAATCCCGCCAGGAGCGGCACCCCTCCGCGAGGGGTGTGAGGCCGAAGGCCAGGGCGAAGGCGTCGAGCACCGGATCGGCGGGGCCGGCGCGGCGGAAGAGGGAGAAGAGCAGGTCCCCCTGGAAGGCCTGCACGTTCCCGCCACGGTCGGAGACCAGCGTGGTCTCGCCGAGGAGCCCGAGCCGGACCGAGAGCCCCCAGGTGCCGTCGTCGATCGCGAAGCGCCATTCCCGTCCGGGAGGCAGCCCCAGGGCTCCGGTCAGGGAACCGTTCACCGGAGCGTGCTCCACCGCCTCGCCGGCCGCGGGGGTGCCGTCCAGGACGAGCCCCCCGTCCCGGTCGAGGTAGCCGGACAGGTGGAAGGGTCGGGTGGGCGCCCCGAGCCAGCCGCCCTGCTGGACCTGGAGGTGCAGGTGGGGCTGGGTGGAGCGTCCGCTGTTGCCGCAGCGGCCGATCGGCGTGCCGGGGACGACCCACTGACCGGGCACGACGGCAACGCTCCCCTGGCGCAGGTGCGCGAGCAGGACCGATGGGCCACCCGGAAGCTGGAAGAGCACGTGGTTGCCCCAGTTGTCCTGCAGGTTGATCCCGCCGGGCGGGTTGTCCGGCACGTCGCCGCGACAGGAGAGTACCGTTCCCCAGGCCGGGGAGACCACCGGAAGGTCGAAGGCGTGGAAGTCCTCGAGCCGTTCGCCTCCGCCCAGGAAGCTTCGCCCCTCCTCGGTCCGGACGAAGTCGAGCGCGTACCGCCACGGGCCGTGGTGGGTGAGGGCGCCCCCCATCGGCTGGGAGACCTCCATGCGCGCGAGGAAGGGAGGGCGAAGCCCGATGCTGGTGGGGTCGACGCCCCGCGCCCTCGCCAGCCGCAGCCGGCTCAGGCTCTCCTCCGGCCTCGCCGGAGCAGGGAGCCAGAACCGGGACCAGGTCAGGCCGTGCTCGGCCCGCAGGGCGGCGCGGACGAGCCACACCGAGAGCAGGAACGGCGCGGAGAGGGGCGGCAGGCCGAGGGGCCAGAGGGTGGCGAGGAGCCCCGCCGAAAGGGCGGTCGACGCGACCACTCCGGCGGCGACGACCGCCAGGCTGCGCCGCGCGGCCGTGGCATGGGTGCCCAGGACGAGCGCCACCAGCGCCCCGTTGAAGGCCGCCAGCATCGGCAGCGAGGAGCCGGCCGGCGCCCCTCCCGCCGCGACGAGGACCCAGGCCAGGCCACCGCCGCCGAGCGCGAGGAGCCCGAGGACCGGAGAGGCGAGCAGCAACGCGGCGACGACCGTCGCCCCGGAGAGCGGATTGGGAACGTAGAGCAGCGCGCCGACGGTGGAGAGCGCGCTGGTCAGCTGCGGGCCGAGCCAGGCCGGAAAGAGGACCGACGGGGCGGGGCCCCGCAACGGGATCCCCAGCGCCGTCGCCGCGGGGAGCAGCGTCCAGGCGGTGCAGAGGAACGGCGCGCCGAGCAGCGGCAGGTCGTGGGCCCTCCGCAGCACGGGGCCGAGCGCCGATCCGAGGAGCACCACGAGCCCTCCGCCCAGCGACGCCAGGAAGACCAGGCGCCCGTCCGCCGGGTGGAAGGCGCCCAGCACGAGCCCCACGTAGAGCGCGTTCAGGAGTTCCGTCTCGCCAGCCAGGCCGGGCAGGCGCAGGAGCGCCCGGACCCCCATTGCCGAGAGTGCCGCCGCCAGGCCCAGGAGGCCCACCGACGGGTCGAGCAGGGTCGCCGCGAGCACGAGTGCGCCGACCGCGGGCGACGATGCCAGGAAGAGGGACCCGGCGGCCGTGAGCAGGGCGCGCACGTCAGCCGACCGCCGGGAAGGGGATGACGTTGTCGGGATGGGCCAGGTGTGCGGGCATCCGCTCGTGGGCGCACATGCTGTCGAGGTCCTCGGCGGTGCGGATGACGCTCACCGCCCGGTCGGGGTGGATCATCACCACCGCGGGCCGGTACTCGATGAACTGCATCCACTGGGTGTTGTTGTAGGCGCCGACCGGGGAGATGACGAGCCGGTCACCGGGCTGGAGAGGAGGGAGCTGGACCGAGGCGCGAACGACGTCGATGTTCATGCACATCGGCCCGTACAGCACGGTCTCTCGCGGCTCCCCGCGCGGGGGCGAGGCCAGCCGGACGTCGTGGTTGTACCAGAAGGCGGTGAAGAGCAGGTTGATGCCGGCGTCGAGGATCGCCGCCGGGCCCCCACCGGGAAGCTGCTTGCGGCCGACCACCGAGGTGACGAGCACCTGGGCGTCGTCGACCACGGCCCGGCCGCTCTCGAAGACCAGCGCCGGCCGCTCGTCGCCCCTCTCGACGCGGTGGGCGGTCCCCTCCAGGAAGGCGGTGCAGATGGCCTCGGCGAACTCCTCGCGGTCGGGCACCACCTGCTCGGGCGGCAGGTAGATCCCCTGCAGCGCGTTCCGGGACGGGAAGCCCCCGCCGATGTCGAGGTAGTCGAGGCGGGTTCGCCCGTCGGCCTCGACCTCCTTCATGAGCCCGCACAGGACCCGCACCTGCGCCGCGTAGGCGCGCGGGTCGAGGATGAAGGTGCCGATGTGGCTGTGCAGCCCGACCAGCTCGAGGTGCGGGCTCGACTGGACGGTGGCGATGGCCTCGCGGGCCTGACCCGACTCCAGGTGGAAGCCGAAGCGGCTCCAGGGCTCGGAGAACCCGGTGTCGAAGTTCAGGCGCAGCGCGACCGGGACCGGCTTGCCGCGGCGTCGGGCGATGTCCTCGATGGTCGCCAGCTCGTCCAGGTGGTCCACGTGCAGGTGTGCGCCCTCGGCGATGGCCCGCTCCAGGATGGCGCGCGGCTTGTTCGGGCCGTTGAAGAGGATGCGGTTCCCGGGGACACCGAGCCGGCGCGCCTTCTCGTACTCGAAGCGCGAGACCACCTCGGCCCAGGAGCCCTCCTGGTGGAGCACGTTGCACACCGCTCCGTTGTAGTTGGTCTTGTAGGACCATCCGTGGATGACCTTCACCCCGCGCGAGGCGAACGCCTGGTGGAGCCGGCGGACGTTGTTGCGCAGCCGCTGCTCGGAGGTGACGAAGAGCGGCGAGCCGAAGCGCTCGACCAGCGTCGCCACGGGCACGCCGTCGATGGCCTCCTGGGCGTTGCTCCCGACCCGGCGCTCGCCGAACTTGTTCAGCTGGTGGAACTCCATCGGGGTGATGCGGGGCGCTTCCCATTCGTTCCTGGACATGGCGGTTCTCCGTTGAAGCGGTTCAGGCCGAGAGGCGTCGGCGGGGATCGGGGAGGGTGCGGGGAAGGGTGGAGCCGTTCATGCTCACGCTCACGATCTCCTCCATGGAGACGATGATCTCGCGGGCGTGGCGGATGAAGGTGACGCCGGGGCGGGGCGGGGAGAGCGGCAGGTCCTCCCTCCGCACCCCCTGCTGGAGCGCCAGCAGCGCCGCCGGGAGGTTCCTGCCCACGGCGTGGGAGAGGTAGATCCAGGCCGGGAAGCGCGGGTTGATCTCGATGAGGTGGAGCGTCCCCGAGCCATCGCGAAGCATCTCCAGCTCGAGCGGTCCGTTCCACCGGAGGGCCTGCATGAGCCGCTCTCCGGCGGAGAGCAGGTCGCCGTCGTCGATGGCCACCCCGGCCCAGGCCTTGCCCTTCTCGGTGAGGGCCTGCTTGCGCATCATCACCGGCCCCACCAGCGCGCCGCTGCCGTCGCCGAGCGCGGCCAGGTTGACCTCCTCGCCGACGACGTGGGCCTGGACCAGCACCGGGTAGCCCCAGGTGCGGGCGATCTGCCCGAAGCGGTAGGCGGCCTCGGCCGGCTCGTGGACCACGTAGGCGTCGTAGAAGACACCTTTCACGACGAGTGGATAGCGCCAGGCGCCCTCGTCCTCGGCGGTGCAGCGCTCGAAGAACCCGGGGTCGGTCACCGGGCGGACCCGTGGCGTGGCCACGCCGGCCCGCGCGCAGAGGGCCGGAAGCCGGTCCTTGTCGCGGCTGCGCAGCTGGTCGCGCCCGGGGAGGACCATGCGCACCCCGCGCCGGGCCAGCTCCGGCTGGAGCGCGATGAAGTTGGGGAGCTCGGCGTCGAGGCTGGGGATGATGGCGTCGAGGGGCTCCACGGCAAGGATCTCCTCCAGCCGCTCCATGAGGGCGTCGGCGCCGGCGGCCGGGTAGGGGAGGAGGTGCCCTCCGTCGCCGTCGTCCGGGTGGTAGAGGCCGGGGTCGAGCGTCCCGTAGCCGAGCCCGACGATGCGGCCGCGGAACCCGCCGGCCTCGCTCAGGCACCGCGCCACCGCGCAGCCGGGTCCAGGGTTGTCCGGGCGGGCGTTCACGCCGGTGAGGCCGACCGTCCACTGCGTCCAGGGGCGCCGGTCGCGTCGGGCGGTCATGGCAGGTACCTCCGCAGCTGGCCCACGAAGGCCTCGGTGCCGGCGGCGACCACCGCCGCGTGCTGGGCGAAGTGGGTCGCGAGCCGGCCGACGACCTCGTCCTCGGGCAACCCCTCCTGCAGGAGGCGCAGCGCCATCTCCCCGCTCGGGTTCAGCCGGTAGGTCCGGCCGGTCTTGGTGTCGAAGGCGGCGCCGTCCTTGCCCAGCACCAGGTCCTTCGTGCGCTTCATGTCGATTCCGTCCATGGTCTCTCCTGTCGGGTTCCCTTCCTGGACGGGGAATCTGCCGGAGGACCTTGGTGTCCTGATGGAGGGATGGGGGAGGAATCGAGGAGACGGCCAAGCCTTCGGGAATCCTCGGAAAACGTTCCCCTGGAAGGACCCGGACGCGTCAACGGAGCAGCAGGAGGAGATCCTCCGCGCCCGCGTCGAGCCGGTCCATGGCCTCGGCTACACGCTCTGTCGTACCCGCACCTGCGAGGCGGATCAGAACTCGGCTGCCTTGCGCGACGAGTCGAGCAGGCGCCGCACCTGATCGGAAGTGTTGGTCGCCTCGCGGTGCGACTCGTCGTAGGTGAAGACCTCGAGCAGCCGGTTGGTTCCCTGCTCGAAGTAGAAGACGGCGTGTTGCCTGCCGGTGTCGTACCCCCAGCGGACGCAGCGGAGGGTGGCGCCCGCGGCGGTGCTCCCACATTCGACCACGTCCCGGGTCGAGGGGACGCCGAACCGCTCCTGGACCTCGCGGGCGAAATGGTCGTCGGCGGCGGCGACGCCGGGGGCGGCGAGGAGGGCGAGGAGGGCGATGATCTTCGTCACGGGGGCTCCCATCGATGAGAACCCAACAGAGATGTGCATCGCCCCTGCCAGACTTCACGTCGCGTCAACCCCGCGAAGTCCGGCGTGTGGGAGGGGCGGGGACGACCCTTCCGGGCAGAGGTCGTGCCGACACCGTGGGTCGGCCGTCCCGCCCGGCAGCGCCGCGCGCCCGCTCGAGGAGGCGCCCCGGGGTCCGGGTGTAAGATGCCGCCCCACGCCGCTTCCTTCCATCCCGTGAGGGTGCCATGCAGGAAAAGCTCACCATCCTGAATGCCTTCGTCCACGACGTGGCCACCGGAACCTGGATCGGGTCGCTCGTCCTCCTCTCCATCCTCCACGCCCAGGTCGCGAGCCCGGAGTGGGCCCAGGCCGCCCACCTGGTCCGCCCGCTCGCCGGAAAATTCATGTGGGTCACCTGGGTGAGCCTCGTTGTCATCGTGCTCACCGGCGTGGTGCGCATGGTCACCTGGAAGGTCTTCGGCTGGACCGGCGACGTGGCGCGCGACCGCATCCGCCTCCTCAAGGTGAAGCACGCCATCCTTGGCGTGGTCTTCCTGGCGGGAACCGCCTGGCAGGTCGCGATCGCCTACTTCTGACCGGGTGGGTGGGTCGAGCCCTCCAAACCCCCGGACGGGGTCCCGTGAGCGCGGGACATCCGAACCCGCGCAACCCTTGCGTGAGGGCGGTGCGGAGCGAAGAAAACGCGCCTGCCGATCCGGGAAGGTCAATGAAATCAGGTAGTCATGATGTCGTGACCGCTGGCTCCAAACGTGCTAGCTAAAGTGGACTCGAGAGAGAGGATATCGATGCCCGGTAGAAAGCCACGCCTTCTGCTCATCACGTCGCCGTACCACGCCGGCGTGGTCGAGGCCGCCGGGACCTGGATGCCGCTCGCCATGGTCTACGTGGCCGGCGAGGCCCGGGCTGCCGGGGCCGAGGTCGAGATCTACGACGCCATGTCGATGTTCGTCTCCCACGACGACATCGCGAAGAAGATCGCGGAGTTCAAGCCCGACATCGTCGGGACCTCCGCCATCACCGCCACCGAGCCCGACGCCCGGGTGATCTGCGCCACGGCCAAGGCCTGGAACCCCGCCGTGAAGACGGTCATCGGCAACGTCCACGCCACCTACTGCTGGGAGGACATCCTCAAGGACGACCCCAGCGTCGACTTCGTGGTGCGCGGGGAGGGGGAGCGGACCATCGCCGAGCTGGTCCAGGCGGTGGCGGCAGGGGAGGGGTACGAGCGCATCGCCGGGCTCGCCTTCCGCAAGGACGGCGTCCCCTTCTCCACCCCGGCTCGGATGCTCTGCTTCGACCTCGACCGGTTCCAGCCCGCCTTCGACCTCGTCGACTGGCCGCTCTACTGGTACCGCCCGAGCCCCCAGGGCAAGCTCGCCATCGTCAGCTCCGCGCGCGGCTGTGCGCAGCGCTGCTCCTTCTGCTCCCAGCAGAAGTTCTGGGGGCGAAGCTGGCGCGGGCGCGACCCGCTCAAGTTCGTCACCGAGCTCGAGATGCTCCGCGACCGGTACGGCGTGGCGGTGGCCATGCTCTCCGACGAGACGCCCACCACCGACCGGGCCCGCTGGGAGAAGGTCCTCGACCTGCTCGCCGAGCGGCAGAGCGGTCTCGAACTGCTCATGGAGACGCGGGTCGACGACGTCCTGCGCGACGAGGACATCCTCTCGAAGTACGTGAAGGCCGGGGTCTCGCACGTCTACCTGGGCGTCGAGTCGACGTCCCAGGCCACGCTCGACCTCTACAAGAAGGACATCAAGGTCACCGAGTCGAAGAAGGCCATCGACCTCATCAACCAGTTCGGCATGGTGTCCGAGACCTCCTTCGTGCTCGGCACCCCCGACGAGACGACGGCTTCGGTCCGGGAGACCGTCGAGCTCGCCAAGTGGTACGCGCCCGACATGGCCTTCTTCCTCGCGCTCACGCCCTGGCCCTACTCCGAGATCGGCCCGGAGATGGAGAGCCGCCTCGTCACCAAGGACTACCGGCGCTACAACCTCGTCGAACCGGTGATGAAGCCGGACAACATGACCATCGAGGAGCTCCACGGCGAGCTCCACCGGGCCACCGGCCACTTCTTCCACGACAAGTTCAAGAACCTCGGGAAGCTCACGCCCGAGAAGCGCCGCTTCATGATCAAGGTGCTGAAGCTCCTCATCGAGAACAGCTACCTGGGCGCGGAGATGAAGCGGATGGCGGGCCATGCCAGCATGCCGGACTCGGTGAAGGAGATGCTGGCCGAGATCGGCATGGAGGTCCCAGGAACCGGGGCCGCCGCGGTCGGGTAGTGTCCCGTCTCGTCTCGCTGCTGCGCTCGCCGCGCCTCGCGCTGTCGGTCATCGGCTTCCTGGCCGCCTGGACCGGGGTCGGGGCGTGGGCGCCCTGGATCCAGCCGGGCGGCCCTCCGGCGCCCGCCTGGGCCGTGGCCGTGGGGCTCGACCACCCGTTCACCGCCTGGGCCTTCCTCGTCGGGATCGCGCTGCTCTTCGCGAGCACGTTCGCCTGCACGTGGGGGCGACGGGCCCGGGTGGTCGCCATCGGGCGCGGGGAGCTTCCCCCCTCCGCCACCCGCCTCCCGCCTGGAGAGGGGGACGTGCGCGCCTTCCTCGCCGCCGAGGGGTTCCGCGGGCACGGAGAGGTCCTCACCCGGTTCGCCCCGGCGCTCTGGGGCGGGTGGCTCCTGCACGTGGGGCTGCTCGTGCTCATCGCCACGGTGCTGGTCCAGCACGCCTTCTCCGACTCGGGTACCTTCGACCTCTCCGAGGGGGAACGGGCGAGCCTGGCGGCACACGGGACGGTCTTCGGGCGGGAGCGCGGGCCGCTCGCGCCGGAGGCCCTGCCCGACGTGCAGGTGGCGCTCGTCCGCTTCGACCCCTTCCGCAAGCAGCACGGCTACTCCAGCGACCGGCTCTCGGAACTGGAGATCACCCTCCCGGGCGAGGCGCCGCTGGTGGAGACGGTGGACCGGGCGTCCGGCATCCGCGCCGGGGGCGTGGAGATCTTCCAGGCCATCCCCACCGGGATGGCCATGACGTTCGAGATCCCCGGCATGGGAATGCGCACGGTGCGGCTCACCGAGGAGACCCCGAGGCGCGCGGCTGCCGAGGTCACCGATCCGGTCGGCATGCCCGCCCGGTTCGTGGTGGAGGCGGAGCGCGACATCGACGGCGCGGCCGGACCGGGGAAGCTGCTCGTCTGGATGGAGAGCCGCGGGACCCGGCGCGCCCTCCTGCCGGGAATGCCGTTCCCGTTCGGCGCCGGCGAGGCGCGCGTCCTCGCGATGGGGCGCTGGGGCCGCTTCACCTACACCCGTACGCCCTGGCTCTGGGGAGTCTTCACGGGCTTCGGGGCGATCCTGGCCGGCTGCACCCTGCTCGCATTCCCTGCCGGGGTGGCCCGGCTTGGAAGGCCCGGGGAGGGGGCTGCTGCGGTAGTCTTCACCGTCCGCGGCGGTCCGGCCCTGGTCGCCGAATGGAAGCGAGCCGGTCCGCCGGCCTGAGGAGTCCACCGTGCAGAGCATCCTCTTCTGGAGTGCCGTCACCCTCTATGCGCTCGCCACGGTCGCCTGGTTCGCCTGGGCGGCGTTCGGGCGGAAATGGGGCGCTGGGGCCGGGACCGCACTGCTGGCGGCAGGGCTCCTGCCCCACGCCGGGTCGCTCGCCCTGCGCTGGGTCGAGGTCGGGCACGGCCCCTACAACACCCGGTACGAGGTGATCTCCGCCGACACCTTCATCCTGGTGGCTGTCTGGCTGGTCGCCACGCTGGTGGCCCGGGGCCTGCGCGGGCTCGGCGTGTTCGTGGCCCCCTCGGCCTTCCTGCTCATGGGCTGGGCGGTGAGCACCTTCGAGCTGAAGCGCGAGGTGCCCATCATCTTCAAGTCGTGGTGGCTGGTGATGCACATCGGCTTCGCCAAGCTCTTCTTCGCCGCGATCCTGCTCGCCGCCTGCTGCGCCGCCGCCTGGCTCATCAAGGAGCGGAACCCGTCGGCGCTCTCGAGCCTGCCCTCGACGGAGAAGCTCGACCTCTACGCGCACCAGTTCATGATCGTCTCGTTCCTCTTCCTGGGCGTGATGATCGTGGCGGGGGCCCTGTGGGCCCACCAGTCCTGGGGGCGCTACTGGGGATGGGACCCCATCGAGACGAGCGCGCTCGTGACCTGGATCGTCTTCGGGATCGTCCTGCACTTCCGGGTGCTGCACCGGTGGACGGGCCGCCGGATGGCCTGGCTCACCTTCGTGGCGCTGGGATTCGCCGTGGTCACCCTGTTCGTGGTCGCCATCCTGGTCCCGACCATCCACAACTCCTACATGGTGGGCAGCTGATGCGCCGGGGCGGGTCGCTCCTCGCCCTCGCCCTCCTCGCCGGCTGCTCCGGCGGGGCGGGGGAGGCGGCCAAGGCGGTCCGCGCCTACGACGACGCGCTCGTCCGCGCCTACGCCGGAAACGACGCGTCGCGGCTCGCCGGGGTCGCCACCGACAAGGAACTGGCGCGCGTCCAGGTGCTCATCGACCTCAAGGTGGCCGGGAAGCTGGTCCTCGAGAGCCGGATCGAGTCGTTCGAGGTGACGAGCGCCTCGTCGAGCGGGGACACCGCCACGGTGGAGACCCGGGAGCGGTGGCGCTACCACGACCGTCGCCTGCGTCCGGGCGAGCCGCCCGGCCCCGAGTTCGTCGCCGACATGAAGATGCGCTACGACCTCGTGCGCGAGGGCGGGCGATGGAAGGTGGCGTCGGCCACGACGCTCGCCAACGACTTCGTCGAGCCCCCCAAGGGCAAGGCAACGTAGCCGGCGAAGGCCATCAGGTCGGGGCGAGGACGGCGTCGAGTGCGGCCCGGGCATCGGGCTCGATCTGGACGACCCGCATTCCCACGTCGAAGTTGGCCGGCCCGCCGCGGGGGAGGGGATCGCACCACTCGACCTGGATGAGGGCCGTGACGTGCCCCCCGGCGGGAAGGAAGACGTCGAGCTCCAGCAACCGACCGGCCTTCAGCGCGTCGTCGGAGTAGGACCGGAGGCCCAGGCCCAGGCCGGTGCCCCGGTCGCTTCCCCGGAGGAGCCCCTGGGCGAACCAGGAGGTGGGCCGGTGGTAGATGGGGGCCAGGATCCGCCGGTAGGAGGGGCGCGCGGGAAGCATCTCCAGGATCCGTTCTCGAAAACTCCCCGGGCCGGTGGGTACCAGATCCACGGGACAGAGTCTGACAGAACGCCCCGGCCGTTGCCAGATCGCGGCCACACCGTCCTTCCGTCCCGATGCCGGTTTCCGTATAAGGCTCCGATGCTCCGACCGACCCTGGCCTCGGCGATCGCCGCGATCGCCCTCTCCGCATGCAGTTCCTCCCGTCCCGTCCCCACGGCGGCCGAGCCCCGCTTCGACGGGGCGCGGGCCAAGTCCGAGGTCACCTGGCTCGCCGACCCGGCTCGGACGGGGCGCGGCGTGGGCACGCCCGGGATCGACGCGGCGGCCGACTGGATCGAGGCGCAGATGAAGGCCATCGGCCTGGCCCCGGCCGGGGCGGAGGGCTACCGGCAGGTCTTCGACGCCCCGGTGGGAGCCCGGCTCCTCGACGGCAACACGCTGGCCCTGGGCGGCCGCGCCGAGCGGCTCTTGCTCGACTGGCTGCCCTTCACCTTCAGCGACGACGGCAAGGTGGAGGCGGAGGTCGTGTTCGCCGGCTACGGCATCACCGCCGCCGACCTCGCCTACGACGACTACGCCGGGATCGACGTGAAGGGAAAGATCGTCCTCGTCGCCCAGGACTTCCCGGGGGAGGCCGACCCCAAGTCGCCGTTCCGCGATCCGAAGAACCACCGCTACGGCGAGTGGCGCTACAAGGTCACGAACGCCCGCGACCACGGGGCGGCGGCGGTGCTCGCGGTCCGCGACGACTGGAACCACCCCGGCAAGGACGACATCCCGGCCTGGAAGGGCTCGCCGAGTTCGCGGGCCGGGCTCGTGGCGGCCCGGGTCACCCTGGCGGCGCTGAAGGAGGCCGGCGTCGACGTCCCCGCGCTCGCCATCCCCATCGCCGCCGACCTGAAGCCGCGGTCGAAGGTGCTCCCGATCAGGGCCGCGCTGCAGGTGGCGGTGGCCCACGACCGCGCGAGGACCGCCAACCTGGTCGGCCGGATCGCCGGCTCCGACCCGGCCGTCGCCGACGAGTGCGTGGTGGTCGGCGCGCACTACGACCACCTGGGGCTGGGCGGCGAGAGCTCCGCCTCCCCCGAGCAGATCGGGCAGCCGCACCTGGGCGCGGACGACAACGCCTCCGGGACGGCCGCGCTGCTCGCCGTGGCCCGCGCCTTCGCCTCCCAGCCCGCCCCGCGCCGGACCGTGATCTTCGCCGCCTTCTCGGGGGAGGAGCTCGGGGTGCTCGGCTCGGCCTTCTTCGTGAAGAACCCGCCGGCCGGCTGCACGGTGCCGAAGATGCAACTCATGGTGAACCTCGACATGGTGGGGCGCCCCCAGCAGGGCAAGCTCTACGTCCACGGCGTGGACACCGGGAAGGGGCTGCGCGAGCTGGTGATGAAGCTCGCCGGCGAGGCCCCGCCCATCGCGCTCAAGGTCGAGATGGGCGGTGAGGGTTTCGGATCCTCCGACAACGCGAGCTTCTACGCGCGGGACGTCCCGGTGCTCTTCCTCTTCAACGGCGCCCATACCGACTACCACCGCGTATCCGACACGCCCGACAAGATCGACGCGGCGGGTCTCGCCGAGGCGGCTCGGCTCGGCTGGCGGGCGGCGCGCGCGGCGGCCGACCTGCCGGAGCGCATCGAGGTGGTGAAGGTGGCCCGGGCCCAGCCCCCGGCGGGCGGCGGCGGGCGGGGAAGCCGGCCCTCGCTCGGTACCATCCCCGACTTCGCCGAGCGGAAGGATCCGGGCGTGCTGCTCACCGGCACCGTCCCGGGGAGCCCGGCGGAGAAGGCGGGCATGAAGGGGGGAGACGTCCTGCTGCGGCTCGGGACGAAGAAGATCCTGAACCTCCAGGACATGCAGTACGCGCTCACCGATCACCGGCCGGGCGACGTGGTGGAGGTGGAGTACCTCCGCGACGGCAAGTCCACGGTCGTCTCGGTCACGCTCGCCGAGCGCAAGTAGCCCCGGGAGGAACGACGTGAAACGGATCCTGCCCTGGCTCGCCGCCATCGCGCTCACGCTCGCCTGCTTCGCCTTCCAGAACCGTACCGGGCCCACCTACCCGCTCGAGGGAACCTGGAAGACCGCGCGGGGCGAGGTGGCCTTCAAGTTCCTGCGCAGCGAGGAGATCGGAAATGGTCTCCAGATCATGCTCCGCGACCCGGTTCCCGCCGGTGTCTCGGCGACCGTGCGGTACCGCCGGTACAAGTCGAACGACGGCTGGAGCGAGAAGCCCATGGCGCCCGGCACCTTCCGCTTCTCCCGGCGAGGCACGGCGGAGGAGGTGCGCGGCGTGGGCGCGACGCTGCCGTCGCTCCCCGAGCGGGCCGGCAAGTACGAGTACGTGGTCCTCGTCGACGACGGCACCGGCCCGAGGTCGGTCACCGGGGAGCGGCCGGTCTACGCGCGCTACAAGGCGCCCGTTCCCCATGCGGTGCTCCTCGTTCACATCCTGCTCGTCTTCCTCTCCATGACGCTCGCGCTGCGCACCGGCATGCAGGCCATCGCCGGGGGCGAGGTGCGGGGGCTCGTCTGGGCCACCATCGGCTCGCTCCTGCTCGGGGCGTTCGTCCTCGGCCCCATCGTCCAGAAGTACGCCTTCGGCGTGTGGTGGTCCGGCGTGCCCTTCGGATACGACTGGACCGACAACAAGGTGCTGGTGGAGCTCGCAGGCTGGCTCGTGGCGGCGGCCGTGGTGCTCACTTCCCGGAACCCCAGGGTCGCGCGGGGCGCCGTGATCGCGGCCACCGCGGTGACGCTGGCGGTCTACTTCATCCCCCACAGCATCTTCGGCTCCGAGTACGACTACACGCGGGGCTCCGGACACGGCACGGCGGGCTGACCGGGGAGAGGGTGGGGCTACGACGGCTTCCGCTCGCTCGACACGGTCTGGCTCGTGGTGGAGACGGTGGGTCCCGGAGCGTGGGCCGGCAATTCCGAGGCCACCGGCTCCTTCGCCGGGGGCGCGTCGTCGTTGCCCTCGGAGGACTTCTTGAAGTTCCGGATGCCCTTGCCGAGGGCCTCGCCGAGCTGGGGAAGCTTCGACGGCCCGAAGATGAGCAGCGCCACGGCCAGGATGAGCAGGATCTCGCCGAACCCGAGTCTCATGGCGCCCGTATAGCATCGGGGAGGGGGCCACACCACCCGAACCGCGTCCGCGGCCCCTATCGGGCCCGGGCCTCGACGAGCGCCAGGAAAGGGTCGGAGGTGAGGACGCCGAGCATGAGGAGGCGCTTGCCACCGCCCCGCCCGCGACCGGCCTCGTCCGCCGGCCCCTTGCCGCCCTGGAAGCCGGGACCGGCGCCGAGCGGGACGGCCTGGAGAGCGGCCACCTGCGCGGGCGTGAGGATGGCGAAGGCCTGGGCGCGCAGCGCCTTCCCGGCGGCACGGTCGGGGGCCATGCCGGACCGGCGGGCCTCGCGGATGGCCTGGGAGGTCTCGGGGGAGACCGGGCCTCCGGCGCGAAGCTCATTACGGGCGCGGGTGAGGGCGGCGACGAGGGCGGGGTCGGTCGCCTCGACGCGGGCGCGGAAGGCCCCGACCTGGGCGGCGGCCTGCTGGAGCACCGGGAGGAGGGCGCGGGCCTGGTCGGGCGTGAGGGCGAGGGCGTGGTCGACCTGGAGCGCGGCGATCTCGGCGCGCAGCGCGGCGACCTCGGGCGAGGGCGCGAGCGGGCGGGCGGCGGCGGGGGAGGCGGCGAGGAGGAGGATGGCTGCGAGCGCGGGTCGGAAGGTCACGGGAAGCTCCGGGATGGGTTGTTTCCCTGTCCGACCCGGGACCGGTCGAAAGGTTGCGCCGTCGCCCCACGCGCGTCAGCGGGGGCGCCGAAGCGCCTCGGCGAGCCTCGCGTCGTGCTTGTAGTAGTCGTCGGAGAAGTGGACGGTGCCCTCGGCGTCGACCATGACCGTGTCGTAGAAGACGATCACGGGGATGGGGACCTTCAAGTTGACCTGGAGCGGCCGGTCACCCGCCATGGCCTTCTCGATCCGGGCACGGGTCCATTGGGGGTCGTCGCGAAGCACCCATTCGGCCAGGCGGGTCGGATCCTCGACCCGGATGCACCCGTGGCTGAAATCCCGGCGTGCCCGGGAGAAGAGCGACGGCACCGGGGTGCCGTGCATGTAGACGTTGTTCGCGTTGGGGAAGATGAACTTCGCGAGACCGAGTGAGTTCTTCTCCCCGGGTCGCTGACGGAGGGTCAGCTTGCCGGCGAGGACCCGGGAGAGGTTCTCGGGAGTGGCCGGAAGTGCCGGGGCGTCGTCGGCGCCGCTCTCCACGATCTCCATGTTCTGGCGATCGAGGTAGCCCGGGTCGCGCCGCGCGTGCGGGACGATCTCCCTCTTCACGATGTTCGGGGGCGGGTTCCAGTAGGGGCGGAAGACCACGTACTTCAGCTTCCCGATGAAGATCGGCGTGGCATGCCCCGCCGACTTCCCGGCGACGACCCGCATCCGGAACACGCTGTTTGGCCGGTCGCGCTCGAGGGCCCAGAGCATGAAGAGCGGAATGTTCACGAAGATCGCCGAGGCGTCCGGCAGGAGCGGAAGCCAGCGCATGCGCTCGAGGGCCAGCTCGATCTGCCGGATGCGGGCGGTGAACGGGGTGTTGAGGGCGGTGATGGTTCCCGGCCCGATCACTCCGTCCGGTTCCAGCGCGTGGCGGTCCTGGTAGTGCTTCACGCCGTCGACGATCGCACCGGCGTAGAGGGGCGTCCCGTCGGGCGCGGTGGAGGGCGGGGGGGCGCTCATCGGCAGATCCCCGAGCGCGCGCAGTCGGGCGTCGAGCGGGGAGACCCCTGGCCAGGGCTTTCCCGGCTCGATCTTCTTCACCCGGGGTCCGAGATCCGGGAGGAGAGGAGGCTCTCCCTGGGCGGCCATGGCGCGATACCCGGCGAGGGCCTGGACGAGCCGCCTGTAGGCTGCGAAGGGTGGCTCCGCGGCCGCGAACGCGGCGGCGCACCCGCCACCGTCCCGCGCCGATCGGAGCACCGCCGGGAGGTCGAGCCGCTTGCCGCTCACGTCGATGTCGAAGGCCACGCTGCGGGGATCGACGCGCCCCTGGTGCACGTCGCCGAGGAGGCGCATGAGCGCGGCGGAGAGCCCGACGTCGAACTGCGCGGCCTCCGCCGCCGAGGGGCGGGGGCCAGCCGTCAGGGCCGCCCAGCGGGCGGAAAGGGAGGAGGCGCCGTAGTCGGCGGGATCGAGGCCGCTCAGGTCGGCGCGCGCCAGCATGTCGATGCAGCCTGCCACCGCCCCGCGCGGCGACACGCCGTCGAACCAGAAGAGGGCGCCCGGCTCGGCCGCGTACATGACCTTCAGCGAAGGGAGGTCGGCCGTCGCGATCGGTGGGCCGAGCGCGGGAGCGGCCCCCGAGTGGAGCAGGGCCAGGGCCGCCGCGCCCGCCTCCGGCCAGGGCTGCCCGGCGAATGCTGCCGGAACGGCGACGACCATGCCCGTGGCGAGAAGCGCGACTCGGAGGGCGACGTGCATGGCTCGAGGAGACGATACCGTCCCCGGCGACGTTTCGGTTGAATGCGGGGCGCTCTGCGGTAGAATTCAAAACCCTCGATGGAAAGTTCAGAGAATCCAGGCGCCTGGCCCCCTGCCAACCGGCTCTCCCGTCGCCGATTTCTCGGCGGGCTGGCGGTCCTTGGTGGGGCGCTCCTCGTGCCCTCCCGGGCGTTCTCCGCCTCCACGTCGCGCGGGGAGCGCCGGATCTCCTTCGTCCACACCCATACCGGCGAGCGTTTCTCCACGACCTACTGGGGAGACGGTGCCTACCTCGACGGAGAGCTCGCTCGCGTCGACGACTTCCTCCGCGATTTTCGCACCGGCGAGCGGTACCCCATCGACCCGACCCTCCTCGACGAGCTCCACGAGCTGGCGCTCGCCACCGGGACCCGAGCCCCGTTCCAGGTGGTCAGCGCCTACCGCTCCCCCAGCACCAACGCGGAGCTCCGGGCGACCCGCGGCGGACAGGCGAGCCACAGCCTCCACATGACCGGCCAGGCCATCGATTTCCGCCTCGCCGACGTCTCGACCGCCTCGATCCGGGACGCGGCCCTCGACCTGCGCCGGGGCGGCGTGGGGTACTACCCCGGATCCGATTTCGTGCACGTCGACACCGGGCGCGTCCGCCACTGGTAGCGGCTGTCCGGGCGGGAGTTCAGGCCGACCGGTTCATGCGGTTCGCCGCCCAGCGGTAGGCCAGCGCCGCGGCGAGCACCGAGCCAACGAGCACGAGCACGAGCGTCAGGGCCCGCCCGAAGGCGTGGTCGACGAGCGCCCGCCCGCGATCGGACGCCTCCCGGCCGGCATCGCCGATGAGGGCGGCGACGCGCGGCGCGTCCTGGTTCACCGCGCGCAGCAGCTTCTCGAGCTCGGTGGCGGATCGCCCGAGCTGCTCGAGGGCGCGGGTGTACTCGGTCACGTCGAAGGGGCGCGCCGGCGTGGCGCCCGGGGGGGAGGGGCGGTTCGTGAGGGCGATGACGGCGTCGAGCGAGCCGAGGGCGCCCTGCACGGCTTCGGCGGCGCCGGTTCCCGCGTCGAGCGTGCGGCGCAGCTCGACCAGCATCGCCCGGGCCCGGGTCTCCTGGGCGGAGAGGGCGTCGAGGAACTGCCGGATGGCGGCCTCCCGCTCCCGGTCGACCAGCGCGGGAAGCCCCTCGGCCGTCCTGGCGAACGACTCGGCGGCGCGCGACACCCGGTCGGCGTCGGCGAGCATCTGCGTCGAGGCCGGCTGCGCCGCGAGGTGCAGGGTGAGGAGGCGGGTCTGCAGCTCGAGGATCCGGGGCCATCGCTTCGCGAAGTAGAAGGCCCGCTCGGCGAGGAGCCGGCTGCGCTGGACCTCCTGCACCGCAGGGTCGATGCCGCCGAAGGGATCGAGCCCGATGGACCGGAGGACGTCGGTGGGGGTTCCGAGCCCGGCGGCGCTGCTCCCCGGCAACGCGCCCAGATCGGCGAGCCGGATGGAGGATGCGTCGCGGACCTCCGGGTTCCGGGCCAGCCAGGTCTCGATGAACTGGCGCAGCTTCTTCTCCTGGTCGGCATCCATGACCCGGCCCGCGATCATCCAGATCTTGGTCTCCATCCGGTGGAGGACCCGGGACAGGAGCTCCCCGTTGGCGCCGAGCAGCCAGTCGCCCCCCCTTGCGTCGACCATCGCGCGCGTGGCCGTCACCACCACCACCATGTCGACCATGTCGGCGATGGGGCTCCCTCCGGAGGCGATCTCGTAGGCGGCGGTGGCCTGCCGGACCTCGAAGGAGAGGACCCGGGCCTGGTCCACCGGGGAGGTGGGTCGGATGCGGGAGGTCGCGTCGAGGAGCTCGCCCACGTAGACGTCGGCGAAGCTCATGACCTCGGCCTGGATCCGGGCGACCTCCGCCTCCTGCTCCTTCTGCTGGGTCGAGCCGGTGACGTAGCCCATCCCCGTGGAGAACGTGGAGCAGGATGCGAGGAAGGTCGCCGCAAGGGCGGCGAGTGCTGTTGCGGGGCTCGTTCGCATGGTGTCGTCCGACTCTAACCTCCCGGGGGAGGGAGGTGCTACGTTGCGCCCCCGATGAAGCACCACCCGGACGTGGCCTCCCTCCTCGCCGCCTGGCGCGATCCGCCCGGCGGGGACGACGAGCTCCGGTCCCGCATCGGAGCGACCGTCGCCGCGCTCAAGAGCCTGCGCCGCGACCGGCCGGACCTCTTCTCGCCCGAGGCGGCACGGCTGGTCCGCCCCGCGCCGGGGCCGGCCGCCGCCCCGGAGCGGCGCTCCCCGCCGGCCGGAAACCCCGACGCGGTGCTGCGGGAGGTCTTCGGCTTCCCCTCGTTCCGGCCGGGGCAGCGGGAGCTCGTCGACGCCGTGCTGGCCGGGCGCGACGCCCTCGGGGTGCTGCCCACCGGCTCGGGGAAGTCGCTCACCTACCAGCTTCCGGCCCGGATGCTGGGCGGGGTCACGCTCGTGGTCTCTCCGCTCATCGCCCTCATGAAGGACCAGGTCGAGGCGATGGGCAGGGTGGGGCTGCGCGCCACCTTCCTCAATTCGGCGCTCGACGCCGAGGAACGGCGCACCCGCGTGGCCGCCGTCCGGCGCGGCGAGTACGAACTCGTCTACGCGGCGCCGGAGGGGCTCGAGGGGGCCGCCGGGGCGGCGCTCGCCGGGGCCCGCCTCTCCCTCGTGGCGGTGGACGAGGCCCACTGCATCAGCCACTGGGGGCACGACTTCCGCCCGGCCTACCGCAACCTGGCCGGGCTCCGGGCCCGCTTCGGCGGAGCGCCGGTGCTGGCGCTCACCGCCACGGCCACCCCGAAGGTGGCCACCGACATCGCCGAGCAGCTCGGCATGCGCGATCCGGCGCTCTTCCGCGGTTCGGTCTTCCGT
The DNA here is from genome assembly GCA_903904005.1 of uncultured Anaeromyxobacter sp. GTDB lineage: Bacteria > Myxococcota > Myxococcia > Myxococcales > Anaeromyxobacteraceae > CAIOAK01. Next base: position 87,883 of record CAIVAR010000021.1, on the reverse strand, counting down.
CCCAACCTCCGGCTCGAGGCCGTGAAGAAGGGGGGGGACGGCCCGGGTTCCCGGGACGAGATCCTCTCCCGGGTCCGGGCCCGGCGCGGCGAGAGCGGCATCGTCTACTGCATCGCCCGGAAGTCGGCCGAGTCGGTGGCCGAGTTCCTCCGTTCACGGAAGGTGAAGGCTCTGGCCTACCACGCCGGACTCGAGGCGGGGGAGCGGGAGCGGGTGCAGGACGCCTTCCTGGGCGGCAGCGCCGACGTGGTGGTGGCCACGGTGGCCTTCGGCATGGGCATCGACAAGCCCGACATCCGCTACGTGATCCACCGCGACATGCCGGGCTCGGTGGAGGGCTACTGCCAGGAGATCGGCCGCGCCGGGCGCGACGGGGAGGCCTCCGACTGCGTGCTCCTCTACTCCTGGGCCGACGTGATGGCCCACGACCGGCTCGCCGAGGGCACCGACGATGCGGCCACGGCCCGCCTCCAGCGCCTGAAGGCGCGGGCCATGTTCGAGTGGGCCGAGTCGGCCGGATGTCGCCACCGGCTGCTGGGCCGCCACTTCGGCGAGGACCTGCCCCCGTGCGGGGCGAGCTGCGACACCTGCGCCCCGGGCAGGACCGGCGTGTCCCTGGTGGGCGCACGCCGCCGGGCGGCACCCTCCCGGCGCTCGCGCTGAGGCGCCGTTCGGTTAGATTGGCTCCGATGGTCTCCCCAACGACGGCCCGTTCCGCCTGCGCGGTGGCCCTGCTCCTGTGGGCCGCCGGTGCCCGGGCAGCGGGACCGCTCGACCTCCTCGCCCCGCCCGCTCCGGCCCCGGAGGCGAAGCCGGCGGCGAAGGGGCCGGCGACGCCCCCTCCGGAGGCCATTCCGCTGCCCCGCCTGGTGCCGGCGGCGGTGGATGCCTACCGGACGCTCGAGGCCATCGGGGCGAGGACGGCCTCGGAGGCGGAGATCGACGACCGGCTCGCCCCGTTCGACGAGGCGGCGAGTGTCATCGAGAAGGCGGGGGCCCAGCTGGTCAGCCAGCCCATGGAAAGGGTCTCCGACCGGGACCTCGTCGACTTCCGGCAGGAGATGCTCCGCCAGGACGCCCAGCTCGCCCGGTGGAGCGGCAAGCTCGAGGACACGGTCAAGGCGACGTATGGCTCCCGGAAGGAGCTGGAGCGCATGGCCACGGTCTGGCGGCTCACCGAGGAGCAGGCGGTGGCCGAGGGGGCCACCCCGTCGCTCGTCGAGCGGGCGCAGGCGGTGCGCAAGGAGATCGGCGACCTCGAGGTGAAGGTGAGGGGCCGGCTGGACCGGCTCCTCGCCGCCCAGGCCCGGGTGGGGACGCTGCGCATCGAGATCGTGGGCTGGATGGGAGCGGTGGACAAGGTCGACGTCGCCCGGGAGCAGCAGCTCTTCGAGATCGAGGCGAAGCCAATCTGGACCCTCTTCTCGCGCCCGGAACCCTTGCGCGACTTCGGGGTCCAGGGGAGGCGTCTCTTCGAGCACAACGTCTCCGCCATGGCCGCCTTCACCCGGGAGGAGGGCTCGTCCTTCTTCTGGGTGCTCGCCATCTTCGTCGCGGTCGTGGCCTTCGTGACCTGGGCCGGCCGGGCCTTCGCCGCGCGCGCGGCGGTCGCCCCCGACCTGGCTGCGCCGGCCGAGGTGCTCGCCCATCCGGTCTCGGCGGGGATCCTGGTGGCGCTGAGCCTCACCTCCTGGCTGCTCCCACGGGCGCCCGGAGCCTTCACCGAGCTTGCGGTGCTGCTCATGCTCCCGCCGTTCCTGATCCTGGCCCGGAACCTGCTCGCGCCGGAGCTCAGGCCTCCCCTCTACGGCTTCACGGTGCTCTACGCCGCCGTCCGCTTCGGGGCCCTGCTCCCGGAGAGCTCCATGCCCGGGCGGCTCGTCATCCTGCTGGTGGCCGTGGTCGGGCTCGTGGGCGCGCTCCGCATGTTCCGCAAGGGCGCGCCCTGGACCCGGGCAATCGAGCGGCCGCGACGCCGGAGCCAGGTCCGCATCGTCGCCGGCGCCATCGCCGCCCTGCTCGCCGGAGGCCTGGTCGCGAACGTCGTCGGGAACGTGAGCCTGGCGCGGCGCCTCTCCGACGGATCGCTCTCGACCGTCATGATCGCGCTCCTCCTCGCCGCGGTGGCGGCGGTCCTGCGGGCGCTGCTCACCGGCGCCATGCGCATGCCGGAGTTCCGGCGCATCCCCGAGGTCGCCGACAATGCCGACCTCATCGTTGGGCGCGGCAAGGTCTTCATCGACTGGGCCGCGCTCCTGCTCTGGAGCTTGGGGACCCTGCACGTCTTCAAGGTCTACACCGTCGTGGCGGATGGCCTCACGGCGGCGCTGACTGCCCGTCTGCAGGTGGGCGGCCTCGATGTCTCGCTCGGAGACCTGGTCGCCTTCGCCCTCACCCTCTGGCTGGCGGTGCAGCTCGCCCGGCTGCTCCGGGTCGGGCTGGAGGCCTGGCTCGACAGGGCGGGGCGCATGCCCCCGGGGGTGGCCGTGGCCATCTCCAAGTCCGTGGCCTACGCCATCGTGGGGCTGGGCTTCCTGGTGGCGATCCTCGCCTCCGGGATGGACGTGACCCGCTTCACCGTCATCCTGGGCACGCTCTCGGTCGGCATCGGCTTCGGCCTGCAGAACGTGGTGAACAACTTCGTCTCCGGCCTGATCCTGCTCTACGAGCGCCCCATCCGCGTCGGCGACGTCATCGACGTGGGGACCGCCGTCGGAACGGTGAGTCACATCGGCATCCGCTCCAGCACCATCAAGACCTTCCAGGGCGCCGAGGTGGTGATGCCCAACTCCACCCTGGTCTCGAACCAGCTCACCAACTGGACCCTCTCCGACCACGTCCGCCGGGTCGACATCGACGTCGGCGTCGCCTACGGCAGCGACGTGGTGAAGGTGCAGGAGATCCTGGTGCAGGCGGCCCGTGTCCACGCCGACGTCCTTCCCAGCCCCGAGCCCGTGGCGCTCTTCACCGGCTTCGGGGACAGCGCGCTCGGATTCCAGCTCCGCTTCTGGACCGCCCGCTTCGACCGGTACCTGATGGTCGGGAGCGAGGTCCGCACCTCGATCAGCACTGCGCTCGCCGAGGCCGGGATCGCCATCCCGTTCCCGCAGCGTGACCTGCGCGTGGTCTCGGTGGACGAGGGAGCGGCCGCGGCCCTGCGGGGCGCACCGCCCCCGGGGAAGTAGGCGCGCGGATCCTCAGCGCAGCGCCTCGCCGGTGGTGGCGGGCACGACCTTGCCGTACTTCACGCCCTTCGTGGAGACGAGGCCGTCCCCCATGGCCGAGATCTCGCCGCCGCGCCCCCGGAGCACGAGCACCTCGAGGCAGTTGTGGGGATCGAGGTGGACGTGGAGCGCCGAGACGACGGCGCGGTGGTTCTCGTGCTGGATGTGGGCGAGCTTCTGGGCCAGGCTCGAGGAGTCGTGGTCGTAGACGAGCGTGACGACCGCGACCTTCTCCTCCCGCCCCTTCGACGCCCACTCCCGCTGGACGAGCGAGTCGCGGATCAGGTCGCGGACGGCCTCGGAGCGGTTCACGTAGCCCTTCTCGGCGATCAGTCGGTCGAACTGGGCGAGGAGGTCCTGCTCCAGCGAGATCCCGATGCGTTCCAGCATGTGTGAACACTACCCGCCCCGGCGGCCAAAATGCTACGAATCGCGGGACCGTATGGACCGACACCCCCTGCTGGAGCGCGTCTTCCGCCGAATCGTGGCGCTGCGCCTCCCCATCCTGGCCCTCTACGCGGTCCTCCTGCCCGTGGCGATCGCGCTCGCCCTGCGCATCCCGTCCGAGGGGGCCATCGACCGGCTCATCGTCCCCTCCGACCCCGACTTCGTCGCCACCCGCGCCTTCCAGAAGGTCTTCCCGGAGGGGCAGGTGGTGCTGCTCCTCCTCGAGTCGGACGACCCGTGGAGCCCGGAGGTGCTGCGGCAGGCGGTCGCGCTCGAGGAGCGGCTCGGCAAGGTGCCCGGCGTGCACCCGGTCTCGGCGCTCGACATCTACCGGCGCGTCCAGCCGGGCTTCCAGCCCGACGCAGCCTCGGCCGCGGCGTTCAAGAAGTTCGCCACAGGCACCGACATCCTCCGGCGGCAGGGGCTCGTGGGGGACCGGTTCCTGGGGGTGGTGGCCGGCTTCGGGGGCACGCCCCGGGAGCGGGCCGGGACGCTCGCTGCGATCGAGCAGGCGATCGGGCCGCCCGGTCCGGGGGTGACCACCATCCGCCGGGTCGGCGCGCCCTTCGTAGAGTCCTGGATCGAGCACGAGAGCGGGTCGGCCTCGGCCCGCTACTTCCCGCTCTTCGGCATCTTCGTGGTGGTCATCGCGCTCTTCCTCTACCGCTCCTGGCGCACCCTGGTGGCGCTCCTGCTCGCGCTCGGGACCGCGGTGGCCATGGGGGTGGGGGCGGGGGCCCTGCTCGGCTTCTCCTTCACGGTGGTCTCGGCGCTCGTGCCGCTCACCGTGATGGTCACGACCCTCGCCACCCTCGTCTACCTCCAGTCCCGCTTCGTCGACCAGCCCGAAGGCACCGACGTCGACGCCCACCAGGCCTTCGCGCTGGCCAACAAGTTCCTCCCGGTGACCGCCTCCACGGTCGCCGCGGTCCTGGGGTTCGGGGCGCTCGCCGTCTCCCGGATCCTTCCGGTCCGCGAGATGGGGATCTGGACGGCGGTGGGGCTGGCGCTCGGCTGGGTGGTCGCCTTCACCCTGTTCCCTGCCCTGCAGAAGCTCCTGCGCACGCCCACCGGCCGGACGGTGGCCATCCGGACCCGGTTCTACGATCGGCTCGCCGAGGTGCTCCCGGTCTTCACCTGGCGGTACCGCTGGCTGCTCGTGGTGGGCTCGCTCGTCGTCTCGGGGGCGGGGGCCGTCGGGCTGTTCGGGTTCCCGGGCCTGGTCCCGCCCATGCGGGTGGGGGTCGACTCGCTCGACTACGTCGACCCGGACCTGGCCATCCACAAGGACATGCTCTGGTTCCGGAAGAACGTGGCCGGGCTCAACGTGGCCCGGGTCTGGGTCCGGACCCCGCCCGGCGTCGCCGTCGATCCCGAGTTCCTGCGCGGCATCGACCGCTTCGCCACGGCCGTCGACGCCATGCCGCAGGTCTCGGCGGTGGTCGGTCCCACCACCTTCCTCCGGATGCGGCGCTACATGGCCGGCCAGGGGGATCGGCTGCCCCAGGACCGGGAGACCTTCGAGGCGGCCGCCGCCGACGTGGAGCAGCTGCTCCTCACCGAGCCCGAGCTGCGGGCCTTCCTCGACGTGGGGACGCTCGGCAACGCCACGCTCACCGTCGTCTTCGCCGGCGTGGAGGAGAAGGAGTTCCACGACCTCATCGCCCGGCTCCGCGGGGCCTGGGAGAAGGCCACCGCGGGCGATCCGGCCTTCCGCGGCGTGGAGATGCAGGTGGTGGGCGAGTCGCTGCTCCAGTCCAAGGTGGGCGCGAGCCTGGTTCCCACCCTCACCGAGAGCTTCGCGCTCACCGCCGGGCTCATCTTCCTCGCCTTCCTGTTCGTCTTCCGCAGCCCCTCGGCGCGGCTCATGGCGATGATCCCGTCGGTCTTCGCCATCCTGGCCACGTTCCTGGGGATGCGGCTCCTCGGCGCCTCGCTCAACGTGGCCACCATCCTCATCGCCACGACCGTGCTGGGAACCACCGAGAACGACCAGATCCACTTCTTCTACCACCTGCAGGAGGGGCGGCAGGAGGGGATGACCTTCGAGGAGGCGCTCCGCTACACGCTGCGTGTATCGGGGCGGGCCATCGTCTTCGCCACCCTCATCAACGCGGCCGGGTTCCTGGCGCTCTCGGTCTCCAGCTTCCCGCCGCTGCGCCAGTTCGGGGTCATCACCTCGGCGGCGTTCCTGCTCTCGATGGTGGCCGACTTCACGGCGCTGCCCGCATCCCTCTGGCTGCTCTCGCGGGTGCGACCGACCAGCGTCGGGAAGTAGCCCGCTCCCCGGGTCAGCCGCGCGGCGGCAGCGGCAGGAAGGCCCACTTCGCCTTCATGCGCGCCGCCCACTCCGGGTGGTTCTCGAGCATGCGCCGGTCCTTCATGGGGCCGGAGATGGCGACGAAGAGCAGGGTGATGGAGAGCGGTCCGACGAGCGTCCACCAGCGGCCCGGCTGCGCGGCGTAGCCGAGGATCCAGAGCCCCCACCAGAAACCCATCTCCCCCAGGTAGTTGGGGTGGCGGCACCAGGCCCAGATCCCGGAGTCGAGCATCGCCCCCCGCTCCCGGCGCGAGGACATGAAACGGCGCAGTTCCAGGTCGGCCACGGTCTCGATGGCGATGGAGGCGACCGCCACGGCCACCGCGACCAGGTCGAGCCAGCCGACCCGAAGACCGGGGCCGGAGAGCGCCGGCCAGGCCCCCAGGAGCGCCAGGAAGACCCAGAGGGTGGGGAAGAGGTGGAGGCTCACCAGGCTCGCCGGCCAGTAGAAGCGGCCGGTTTTCTTACGGATGTCGACGTAGCGGAAGTCCTCGTCGCCGAGGCCGTGCCAGCGGGCCAGCTGGTTGCCGGTGAGGCGGAGCGCCCAGGCCGCGACGAGCCCGATGACGAGCGCCTGGCGGAGCGCGACCGCGTCCCCGCCGCCCGGGGCGAAGGTCCAGTAGAGGACGATGGGGATGGGGGCGAGGCTCCAGTACGGGTCGTACATGCTGGAGTTGTCGAAGGCCATGCTGAAGCCGAAGACGGCCACGGTCGCGGCCAGGTCGGCGACGAGGGCGACGACGAGCGGGCTCCAGGCCGGGACGGCGATCGCGGTGACGATGCCCACGGCGAGGGCGACGACGTAGGCGACCGCCAGCCAGGCGAAGGCGCGGGCGCGGGAGATGGAGGCGTCGAGCATCGCGTACGATTAACAGAAGCGTGGCCCGTCCGCAGTCACCCCACCGGGCCGCCCGGAGGCCACCGTGTCGATCGTGGATCTCGAAGCCATCCCGCAGGTCACGCTGCCCTTCATGAACGAGGACCACCGGGAGGAGGCGCGCCTCCTGAACGAGCTCGGCGACGCGGTGAAGGGGCACCGGACCGGGAAGGTGCCGGTCGAGACCGTCCTGCACCGCTTCGAGGCGCTCTTCGCCCACACCCAGGAGCACTTCGGGCGGGAGGAGGAGGCCATGCGGCAGGCGAACTTCCCACCCTACCCGGTGCACAAGGGGGAGCACGACCGGGTGCTCGAGGAGATGGAGGCGGAGGAGGTCCATTTCCGCGAGACGGGCGACACGGCGCGCCTCTGGAGCTACGTGGCCGAGGCGGTGCCCGCCTGGTTCGTGGCCCACATCCAGTCGATGGACGCCATGACCGCGGGGTTCGTGAACATGCGCCGGGGAGGGTAGGGCTTCCGGCTCCCAGCCCTGCTCATCTCCCTGGAGGAGCCCGGACCTCGACCGTCCCGCGACCCGACGTGTCGGTCCGGCGCTGCGTGAGGACGGGTTCGACCGCCTGTCCCAGCCGGTTCAACCGGAGCACCAGGTCCGCCCCGTCGTTCTTCCCCTGGTCCTCGCCCGAAACCCGGAGGTCCACCTTCATCGTGTAGTACTTGTCCACCTCGATCCGCAGGAGGTCTCGGCTCATGTCGCTCCCGTGAAGCCCCCGGATCTGGAACTGGACCGTCTTCTTCGCGCCCGGCGCCAGGCTGCCGGGGATCGACCCGCTGCCCTCGAAGGGAGGGTTGGAGGCGTTGGGAAATGCACTTCCAGATCCCCCCGACGCGACGCTGACGCCTTCGCGGCCGGATGCGGCTGCGGCGAGTTCCCTCGGCGTCCCCGGCTTCATCACGACCACGACCTTTCCGGAGGATGCCCAGCGCGCGGTCCCGTCGTTCCGGATGGTGACCTTCACCTTGGGGCGGACGACGCCGATCGCCTCCGGCGCCGGGCCGTGGCCCTTGCTGCCGCCGCCGCGGTAGTCCCAGACCACATCCTCGATCACGAGGTCGGTCGTCTTGATGGGCGCGGCCGCGGCCGAGCGGACCGATGCGCTGCTGCCCAGCGTCGTGCTTCCGTTCGCCGGGGAACCGGCCGCTGGACTTGCGCCGCCCGGGTGCACGACCACCGTCGTCGTGGCGCCCGCCGAGCCGCCCTGCTGCATGGTCGTCGCCCCGCCGGAAGGCGGCGGGTTGCTCTTCTGGACCTGCCCGGGCGGAGGGTTGCTCTTCTGCACCTGCCCCGTCGCGGCGTGCGGGAGGAGGCAGCCGTTCAGGATCGTGCTGCCGGTCTTGAAGGTCTTCACCGGGCTCAACTGCCCGGCCAGGGCGCGGCAGGAGGCCTCGGCGTCGGTGGTGGCGCCTCGACCCTGGCACTTGGTTCCGTTGCACTTCCAGTCGATCTCCCCAAGCCGCATGCTCCACGTCTTCTTCAGGGAAACCTCCAGGGTCGCCGAGAAGGTGGCCACCGGCGGGGTCCCCGCCGCGGCCGTGGGGACCAGGAGCGCGAGCAGGATACTTCCGGCGATGGTTCGTGCGGTCGGGATCATGCGTGCCACTCCTTCGCTTCGTCGATGGACTTCGTGCGTCGGCCGGGGACAACCGTATGAAGTCGGGGGAGAAGGGGTCAAGGCGAGGGGCGTCATCTCGTGAGTGAAGTTCGCAGGGCCCGGCTTCCCCCGTCCGGCGATCTGCGACAGAGTTCCCCGACCCATGCGCCCGCACGCCCGACGCCAGATCCTCCTGTCCGCTGCCCTCATCCTCGGCCTGTCGGGGTGCCGGCCGTCGGCTCCGCCAGCCGCTGCCCCGGCGGTCCCGGTGGTCGTCGGCTCCCCGTTCGACGCCATGCGGATCTTCCGGGAGACGGTGCGACGCTCCCCCGATCACCTCGCCGTCGTCGCCCGCGGCATGGTGGCGAAGAAGGACGTCGAGGGGTTGCACCTCTTCGTGCGCGACCAGATCCGCACGCTCCCCGACGGCGAGGACGGATTCTCCGCCCCGACGCGTGCGATGCGATGGGGCACCCGCGGGGCGCTCCGCTACGGCGCGGGCACGCCGCGCGAGAAGGCCGAGCTCCTGGCGCAGCTCTACCGAGAGGCCGGGTTCGAGGCCTCCGTCGTCGTGGGGCGCGTCGCCCTCCCGGACGGTGACCCGCTCGTGCTCCTGCGCGGACCGGAGCGTCCGCCCTTCGCGCCGCGGTTCGCGCCCGGCGAGGAGGCTGCCGTCACCGCCTCGCTCTCCGGCGCCGCCCCTCCGGCGCGGGTGGCACCGCTCGACCCCGACGATCGGGGCGCCGCGGCGCTCGCCGGGCGGCTCCTCGGTCTCGCCGGTGACGCGCGAGGGACGAGCTCGGCTCCCCGGTCGCTCAAGTCGATCGAGCTCCCGCTGGTCCGCGTGTCGACGCCCAAGGGAGACCGGCTCGCGAGCCCCAGCCTCCCCGGGGCCGAGTTCGACCGCCCGCAGCTCATCGGGAAGCCATCGGCCGCCCCCGAGCCCTCCCCGACGCCGACGGTCCGCCTCGCCATCCACATGACCCGCGCCTCCGCCCCCGCGGAACTGGTCGAGCTGGTCGGCGCGGAGTGGCGCGCCGACGAGCTCGCGGGGCGGCAGGTGGTCGTAGGATTCGCGCCACCGGTCAAGGCGGAGCGGCTGCTCTCGATGCGGGTGGGCGACGTGCGGGTGGTGGTTCCCATGCTGGCGCTGCGCGGCGCCGACATCCCGGTGGCCGACTACGCGGCGCAGACCCGCACCGGGCGCGCCGTCACCCTGGGCGGCTCCGTCATCGACGTCGGCGGCGACGGCTCGGTGCGCATCGACGACGAGCCGGTGGCCGAGCCGGAAGGGAGCGCCGCGCTCTCGGCCCGGGTCGCCTCGCTGGAGGCGCGGGCCCGCCCCGTCAGCTTCCCGACGGTGAGCCTGGCCGTCACAGCCCGGGACGCCAAGGGCGCGCTCGTGGACGGTCTTCCCGCCAGCGCCTTCGTCGTCCGGGACGACGCGCCGGTGGTGGCGCTGCTCACCCGCAACCACCCGGCACCCCGCGTCCTCCTGCTGCTCGACGGGTCGCGAAGCCTGCCGGAGGCCTTCCGCGACCGCGGCGCGGTCGAACTCACGCGCGCGCTCGCCGAGAGGCTCCTGGGCGACGACCCCACGCTGCGGCTGGGCGTCCGTGCGGTGGGCGAGAGCCCGGTCGCCGAGCCCTGGCTCACCGCCCCCGCCGACATCGAGGCCTCGGCCCGCCGCCACCTCCCCAAGACCTTCGAGTCGCGGCTCTGGCAGACGATGTCCCAGGCGCGCACCGCCGCCGACCCGACCGTGGTGGTGCTCATCACCGACGGTGCGGCGACCGACCGGCCGACCCCGGAGTTCCTCTCGAACATCGCCGTGGGTCCGCCGGCGGTGGTGGTCGGCGTGGGAAAGACCGACGGGAAGTCGCTCGCCGCGCTGGCCGCAGCAGCGGGCGGCGAGGCGGTGACGGCCGCCAATCCGGACGACGCGATCCGGGCGATCCAGCGCCTGGTCGCGGCCCGCACCGCGGCGGCGCACCGTCTCCGGTACACCGCGCCGGCGGATGCCACCGGGGAGCGGACCGTGCGCGTCGAGATCGCCGGGCGGGACGTGTCGGCCACCGCGAAGTACACCGTCCCGGCCGTCTCCGACCGGGTGGCGCCCGACGCGCTCTCCGGCCTCTACGTGAGCGTCCAGTCCGGGGCCAACCGCTACCTCCGCCCGCTGGTGGAGGGGGCTCCCGGTGAGGTGGAGGCGGCCCTCCTCGGCACGGCCCTGCTGAGCTTCGAGGGTGATGCCCCCACGCCGTCGGCGTGGATCGACGACGTGCTCACCGGCATGCTCGCCCAGGAGCCGCTGTTGCGGGCGGTGAAGTCCCGTGATCGGAAGGCGATCGTCGCCGAGCTCGGCCGGGCGACGTACGGCGTCACGCCCGAGCCATTCGCCTTCTTCCCCCGGCTCTGGCGCTCCGGGGACGGCGACCTGGTGACCTTCTCGCAGGGGCTGAGCGCGGTGCTCACCACCTCCCGCCGGCGGCCGGGCCTCCCCGGCCTTCGCCGGGTGGACGTCCTGCCCCTCCTGCGCGTGGCGACGGTGGGGGCGGGGGCGGAGGCGGGCACGCAGCGCACGATGGAGCGGACGGCCCGTCTCGCGCTCGTGGAGCAGGCGCGCTACACGACCTCGACCGGGTCGCTGCTGGCGGGGAAGGAGCTGGTCCTCGTCCCGGCCGGGCGGAAGGTCGAGAGCGTGCTCAAGGGAGTGGACGCCGTGGCGCTCGCGTCGCTCTCCGGGATGGCCGACGATCCGGCGTGGCGGGCGCGTGTGCGCTACGTGGCGCAGGATGCTTCCTCGGCCGCCTTCTGGGCGGTGACGCCGCGGAACGGCACGCTGCTCGGTGTGCTGCCCGACGGGAGCGGCGGGGGCGAGGTCCAGGAGATCGACGCGGTCTACAACCGGGCCACGAACATTCTCAACAACGTCGGGGTGGCCGCCTCGGTCATGGGCGCGAGCTTCGGCTTCGGGGTGCTGCTCTCGCTGGAGCAGACCAAGCTCTCGAAGCTGCACGACGCCACGCTCACCCTCGCCACGCTCGAGGTCCAGCCCGGGGACATCGGGAACGTCGACGACCTGGCCTGCGCCATCGCCACCGGCGCCGTGGGTCCGGTGCTCGGTGCCGCCGGGGCGGACGCGGCCTCGAAGGTGGCCGACCTGGTTGGCATCATGGATGCCGCCATGGGGGCGTGGGCGGGCACGAGCATCTGCTCTCGCCTGACCGGGAAGTGACGGGGCAGAGTCACGGAGCGTCAAAGAAGAGGCGGTCCGGAGTTGTCTCCGAACCGCCCGGTATTCCTTCGTAAAATGGTGGAGCTGTGGGGGATCGAACCCCAGACCTCTAGAGTGCGATTCTAGCGCTCTCCCAGCTGAGCTACAGCCCCGTACCTCAAAGCCTCCCCGGGAAGCGGGGAGGGGGCTTGTTTACGGGTCGGGACGGCGGGTGTCAAGAGACCTTCGGCGCCACCCAGTAGAGCATCACGTAGACGAGGACGCCGGTCACCGAGACGTAGAGCCAGGCCGGGAAGGTGTAGCGGGCCACCCGCCGGTGGGACTCGAAGTTTCCCTTCCAGGCGTGGAAGAGGGCGAAGCCGATGAGCGGCACGATCGCGGCCGCGAGGACGGTGTGGGAGCCGAGGAGAAGCAGGTAGGCGGTCCGCAGCGCGCCGGTGCCGGGGAAGCGGTGGGTGCCGGTGAGGGCGACCCGGGTCAGGTACCCGACGAGGAAGAGCGCCGACACGCCCAGCGCCGAGAGCATGAGGGCGCGGTGGCGGACCCGATCGCCGGCGCGGACGGCACGCCAGCCCATCACGAGCAGCACCGCGCTGGTGGCGTTCATGCCGGCGTTCACCGGCGGAAGGATCTCCCCGAGGTTCATGGGGCGGGCTACCGCGCGCCCAGGAACAGGGCGATGAAGATGGCCACGAGGTAGAGCAGCGTGGAGAGGAAGAAGTTCCGCGCCCAGCGCGCCTCCCCCTCGGGGCGCCCGAGTCCGCTCGCCGCCGCGAGCGAGAGCCCGCCGCCGAGCAGGGCGGCCACCGCGCCGTAACCCCAGCTGGCCATGCCCAGGAAGGCGGGGAGCATCCCCACCGGGACGAGCAGCGCGCTCGTGCCGAGCGCCCAGATCTTCGCCGAACGCTCCCCGTGGACGAGCGCGAAGACCTTGAGGCCGCCGCGCGCGTAGTCCTCCTTCAGGTAGATGGAGATGGCGAGGAAGTGGGGCAGCTGCCAGACGAAGAGCAGCGCGAAGAGGGCGAGACCGCGGGCGTCGATGCCGCCGGTGGCCGCCGTCCAGCCCATGAGCGGGGGGATGGCGCCGGGGATGGCCCCGACGAAGAGCGCAGCGGTGGTCCAGCGCTTCATGGGGGTGTAGACGAAGGCGTAGCTGACGAGCGCGACGAGGGCGAGGAGGGCGGTGAGCGGGTTCGCCGCGTAGGCCAGCATGGGGATGGCGAAGGCCGGCATCCCGATGCCGAGCGCCAGCGCCGTGGCCGGCTCGATCCGTCCGGCCGGGAGCGGGCGCCCCCAGGTGCGGCGCATGAGCGAGTCGACGTCACGCTCGAGGTAGTTGTTGAGCACGTTGGCCGCGCCGACCACCATGCCGGTGCCGACGAGCACGGCCGCGGCGCGGGGGGCCGAGGGCTGCTCCGGGGCGAGCCAGAGCCCGGCCGCGGTGGTCGAGACCACCATGCCGGAGAGGCGGGGCTTGGCGAGGGCGAAGAGGTCGCCGAGCCCGCGCAGCGCCTGCAGGGGAGAAGGAAGGGTATGTGCGGCGGTTCGGCTCTGGGTCGGCATCACGTCTCACCCCGCAGCGGGTACGAGTCCGGGAACGCGGTCACCGCCGGCGCGCTGGGCGACCGGCTGGGGACCGAGGAGGAGGAACAGCAGGAGGGAATCGGCGAGGAGCAGGGCGCCGCCGGCGAGGTGCAGGCTGACCGCGCCAACCGAGATCATGCTCCAGACGGTCCAGGCGCCGAGGAGCACCTGGACGACGACCAGGGCGGGAGCGATCCGCGCGGCGGGGCGAGCCCGGAGCGGTCCCGAGCGAAGGGCTGCGACGGCGGCGGCGATGACCAGCAGCGCGACGAGCACGCCGGCGAACCGGTGGAGCGTGACCAGCTGGGCAGGACCTCCCGCCGGCCAGGCCGCGCCCTCGCAGAGGACCACGGTCGTGCCGCAGGCGAGCCCGGAGCCGGTGTGGCGGACGAGGGCGCCGAGGACGATCTGGAGGTAGGTGGCGAGCGCCGCGGCCCCGGCGATCGCGCGCACGCCGGCCGGCGCCGGGGCGTCGGCGGACCCCCCGGTCCCGGGCGCGAGCCGCCAGGTGAGCCAGACGAGCACCGAGAAGAAGGCCATCGAGGTTGCGAGGTGTCCGGAGGAGACGACGAGCGGCAGCTTCCACACCACGGTGAGGGCGCCGAGCGAGGCCTGGAAGAGCACCAGCCCGAGCGCGACGAGCGCGCCCACCCGCACCGCCGTCTCCCGCCGCCGGCGCCACACGGTCACCGCGAGCGAGAGGGTGAGGACCGAGACGGCGAGGGCGACGAGCCGGTGGCCGTGCTCGAAGAGGACGCCTCCCTCCATCGCCGGGAAGAACTGGCCGTAGCAGAGGGGCCAGTCCGGGCAGGCGAGGGAGGAGCCGGTGGCGTGCACCATGCCCCCGATGACGAGGAGGGCGAAGGTGGCGGCGGCCGTGGCCCTGGCGAGGCGGAACTCCAGCATGGGTGAACGGTCATTTAAGAAGCAGCCTGATCCAGGTCAAGGGGTCGTGGAGCACCCGCCAGGGGGTCCGCTCCGGGCTCCGGACGGGGTATGGATCGGGGCATGAACCGACCCGTCCTCGTCGCAGCCCTGCTCCTCGCCATCGCACCCCTGACCACCCCGGCCGGGGACCTCCGCGGCGTGGTCCGGTTCCAGGGGGCGCCGCCGCCGGCGGCCACGCTCGAGACGACCAAGGAGCGGGCCATCTGCGGCGACTCGGTGCCCGACGAGGCGGTGCAGGTGGCGGCGGGCATGCTCCGGAACGTGGTCGTGGTCGTGAAGGGGGTGCCGGCCCCGGCTCCGGGCAAGGGGACGCTCGACCAGCACGGTTGCCGGTACCTGCCCCACGTGCAGGCCCTTCCCGTCGGCAGCACGCTCGACGTGGTGAACGGCGACCCGACGCTCCACAACGTCCACGGCTACCTGGGGCAGGCCACTGCCTTCAACCTGGCCATGCCGTCGAAGGACTCCCGGCTGTCGCGCCAGCTGAAGAAGCCGGGGCTCGTGGTGGTCCGCTGCGACGTCCACGCCTGGATGAGCGCGTTCGTCTGGGTGGTGGAGGGACCTGCGGCGGTGAGCGGCGCCGACGGCGCCTTCTCGATCGCGGGGATCCCGCCAGGCACCTACGAGGTGACGGCGTGGCACGAGAAGCTGGGGGAGCGGAAGGGCAGCGCGACCGTCCCCGCGTCGGGGGCGGCCGTGCTCGACTTCACCTTCGGCAACTGAACGGGGCTACGAGTCCTCTTCCTCGACGGCCTCTTCATCCTCCTCGAGGGGAACCTCGTCCTCTCCGTCGAGCGGTTCGACGGCCGCCTCCGGCTTCCGCTGAGCCGCGCGGGCGCGCTTCTCCCCCGGCGGCGCCTTGATGACCGGGCACTCCCGCTGGTCTGCCCCGCACTTCGGGCAGACCGCGACGGGCTTGCGCAGATCGTAGAACTTCGTCTGGCACTTGAAGCAGGTGTGCTTGTTTCCGAGATCCTTCGGCGCCATTGCTCTCCCCTGCGGACGTGCGCGCCGTTTATCCAAAGCGCCGGGGTCCGTCAAAGGAAAAGGCGAGGCCCCCCACCGAAGCCTGGGCTATACCTCGCCTTGCATGAACGAGACCGAACGGCTGGAGCGGCGCCTGCTCAAGGACACGGCGTGCGCGATCCAGGATTTCGAGCTCGTGGAGGAGGGGGACAAGATCCTCGTCGCGGTGTCGGGCGGCAAGGACAGTTACACGCTCCTGCACCTGCTTTCCCGCCTCCGGGAGCGTGCGCCCATCGGGTTCGACCTGGTGGCGGTGAACCTCGACCAGGGTCACCCCGGCTTCCCCGCCCACGTCGTCGAGGAGCACTTCAAGAAGGTCGGCGTCCCCTACCGGATGCTCCGCCAGGACACCCTCACCATCGTGAAGCGGATCGTCCCGGAGGGAGGCACCTACTGCTCGGCCTGTTCCCGGCTGCGCCGGGGCATCCTCTACAACGCCGCCGTGGAGATGGGCTGCAACAAGATCGCGCTCGGCCACCACCGCGACGACCTCATCGAGACGCTGCTGCTCTCGGCGCTCTACGCGGGGCGGCTCGCCACCATGCCGGTGAAGCTCCGCTCCGACGACGGGCGCAACGTGGTCATCCGTCCGCTGGCCTACGCAGCCGAGGAGGAGATCGCCGCCTTCTCGGAGGCCATGGGCTTCCCGATCGTGCCCTGCGATCTCTGCGGGTCCCAGCCCAACCTCCAGCGCAAGCGGGTGAAGGCGCTGCTGGCCGGACTCCAGGCCGAGCACCCCGCCGTGAAGGGCAACCTGCTCACCGCGCTCTCCAAGGTGGTCCCGAGCCACCTGCTCGACCGGGATCTCCAGAGGCGGCTCGGCGAGACCACCGGCCGGGATCCCTGGTTCGAGGTCGAGGCAGGGTAGGCAGCGCAGGCTGAGGAGGAGGCCAACCATGGCACCCATTTCCCCTGATTCGATCCGCACCCCGCGCGACCTCGCGCCGCTCCTGGAGCACACGCTGCTCCGGGAGGACGCGGTGGAGGCCGACATCCTGCGGATCTGCGAGGAGGCCCGTCGCCACCGGTTCGCGGCGGTCTGCGTGCGGTCGAGCCAGGTGGCCCGTGCCGCCCGGGCGCTGGCCGGGTCGGGGGTGGCGGTGGTGGCGACCGTCGACTTCCCCGCGGGGGGAGGCAGCACCGAGTCCCGGGCGCGGGAGGCCCGCGCGGCCGCTGCGGCCGGGGCCAGCGAGATCGACGTGGTGCTGGGGCGTGCGGCGCTCCAGGCCCGCGACCACGGCGGCGTGTTCCGCGACCTCGCCGAGGTGGTGAAGGGGGCGCGGGTCCCGGTGAAGGTGATCCTGGAGACGAGCCGGCTCAGCCTCGACGAGAAGATCGCGGCCTGCGTGCTCGCGCAGGCGGCCGGCGCCTCCTGGGTGAAGACCTCCACCGGGTACGCCGGCGGCGGGGCCACCCCCGAGGACGTGGCGCTCCTGCGGGCGACCGTGGGGCCATCGGTCGGGGTGAAGGCCTCGGGCGGGATCCGGACGGCCGACGATGCGCTGCGCATGGTGCGCGCCGGGGCCGACCGCATCGGCACGAGTTCCGGCCCCGCCATCGTCGAGGGGCATTTCGGGGGCTAGAAGGGGCTGCCGTGGCCGGACGCTTCGTCATCCTGGTGGCCGACAGCGTGGGCGCGGGCGCGCTGCCCGACGCGGCCGACTACGGCGACGCCGGGTCCGACACGCTCGGGAACCTGAGCCGGGCGGTGGGCGGGCTCTCGCTCCCGGTCCTGGGACGGATGGGGCTCGGCAACGTGGTCCCCGTCCTCGGCGTGCCGCCGGTGGAGTGCCCCGAGGCGTCGTGGGGGCGAATGGCGGAGCGGTCGCCCGGCAAGGACACCATCACCGGTCACTGGGAGATGATGGGGGTCCCGCTCGAGGAGCCGTTCGCCTTCTTCCCCGGGGGCTTCCCGCCCGAGGTGCTCGACCCGTGGATCGCGGCGACCGGCGTTCCAGGGGTGCTCGCCAACCGGGCCGCCAGCGGCACCCAGATCATCGAGGAGCTCGGGCCCGAGCACCAGCGCACCGGCAAGCCCATCGTCTACACCTCGGCCGACTCGGTCTTCCAGGTGGCGGCGCACGAGGAGACGGTCCCGGTCGCCACCCTTCACGCCTGGTGCAGGGAGGCGCGGCGCCAGCTCGATCCGCTCCGCGTGGCGCGGGTCATCGCGCGCCCGTTCACGGGGGCGCCGGGATCGTACCGGAGGACCTACGACCGGAAGGACTTCGCCATGGTGCCGCCGCACCCGACCGTGCTCGAGCGGCTCGAGGCGGCGGGGGTCCCGGCCATCGGCGTGGGGAAGATCGGCGACATCTTCGGAAGGCGCGGCCTCTCCGGCGACGTCCACACCGAGGGCAATGCCGACGGGCTGCGACGGACCGTGGAAGCCCTCGGGACCATGGACCGGGGCCTCCTCTTCGTGAACCTGGTCGACTTCGACAGCCTCTGGGGGCACCGCAACGACGCGGAGGGCTACGCGCGCGGGCTGGAGGCGCTGGACGCCGGGCTGCCGCCGGTGCTGGCGGGGCTGCGGGAAGGGGACGTGCTCGCCATCACCGCCGACCACGGTTGCGATCCCACCACGCCCTCGACCGACCATTCCCGGGAGTACGTGCCGCTGCTGGTCCGGGTGCCGGGGCGGGAAGGGGTGCCGCTCGGGACGCGGGAGAGCTTCGCCGACCTGGGGGCCACGGTGGCGGAGTTCTTCGGCGTCGAGCCGGGGTCGGGGAGGAGCTTCCTCGCCGAGGTCGCGGGTCGACGGGCCTAGGCGGCCGAGCGGCCGCCCCCCGACACGGGTGTCCGCCCCTCGCCGCGGATGAAGGCGAGACCGAGCTCCGCCTGGTTGCGCAGCAGCGCGTCGGCGGTCTTGAGATCGGTCCGGGCCGCGCCGAGGACGAGGTGGCTCACGCCGAAGTTGCGCAGCACGATGGCCTGGAGCAGCGCCTCCCGGGCGCCGGCCCGTCGGCGGGGGAGGGGAAGGCTGGCGCTCACGATCGGGAGGGGGGCGTCGAGGTCCACCTCGCCGAGGAGCACCGGCGCGAGGAGCGCGTCGGCGTGGGGCACGGCCGCGCGCGCCGCCTCGACGATCCCGGCGCCGAGCCCGGCGGCCACCCGGTGGTGGCCCGCCGCCGCCAGCCTTAGCCGGACCTCGCGGGCCGTCTCGAAGCGGCGTCCCGGGGGGCGCAGCACGCGGACGTCCCCGCCCAGGGCGCCGGAGGGGCGGGAGAGGAGCGCGCGGACGCCGGGGTGGCCGGGATCGTCCGTGCCGAAGACCACGCGGGCCTCCTCGCGCAGGTCCCGGACGAAGGCGTCCCGGACCGTCAGGACGCCGCGGAGCTGCCCCAGCGAGGAGTGGAGGGCCACCTCGGTTCCAGGGCGCATCGCCCCGAGCCGCTCGACCGGCACCGCGACGGTGAGCGGGAGGGGGAAGAGGATCCCGGAGGCGAGGGTGCGGCGATCGAGGACGGCCCGGTGGTCGGCCTGCCCCAGGAAGCCGCGGACCGGGCTGGCGCCGCCGGAGGCGATGAGGTCCAGATCGAGGTGCTCCCCCGGGTCGAGCGCGACGGACGGGAGCGATCCCGATCTCGCCACCAGGTCCTCGGCCTCGGCCCCGGTGGCGAGGCACTCGACCAGGGCCCCGCCGTGGGGCGCAAGGAGGGACGAGGGTCGGGCGGGCGGGGAGATGTTGTGCACGGGCGATGCCTCCGCTATAACGGACATACATCCAGTAGCACGACGTGCCGGCCGGATCCACCCCCCGTGAGAAAGAGATCGCATGTCGACAGTCGAGAAGGCCACCACCGCGAGCCGCCAGTCCACGCTGGCCAGGGTGCTCGAGGAACTGAGCGCGGAGGCCGTGCGGGCCAGCGGTCCGCGCTGGAACGGGCGCGCCGTGCTTCCCTCGCGCGACGCCGTGCTGGCGGCGGTCGAGGGGATCCGGCAGGTCTTCTTCCCGGGCTACTTCGGGAACGCCGATCTCCGGGAGCAGGCGCTCCACTACCACGTCGGCGCCACGCTCGACCGGGTGCTCCACGCGCTCGAGGAGCAGATCACGCGCGCCGTGGCCTTCGCCTCGAAGCACGACCTGGGGACCTGCACCCACTGCCGGAGCACCGCCGAGGGGGCGACCCTGGCCTTCCTGGCGCGCCTCCCCGAGGTGCGGCGGCTGCTCGGCTCGGACATCGACGCCGCCTTCGACGGCGACCCGGCCCTCCAGATCAAGGAGGAGGCCATCTTCAGCTACCCGGGCGTCTACGCCATCACCGAGCAGCGCATCGCCCACGAGCTCTTCCTGCTCGGCGTGCCCCTCATCCCCCGCATCATCTCCGAGCATGCCCACGGGGCGACCGGCATCGACATCCACCCCGGCGCCCGCATCGGGGAGCGCTTCTTCATCGACCACGGGACCGGGGTGGTCATCGGCGAGACCAGCCGCATCGGGAGCCGCGTGCGCATCTACCAGGGGGTCACGCTGGGTGCGAAGAGCTTCCCGCTCGACGAGAAGGGCATCCCCATCAAGGGAATCGACCGTCACCCCATCATCGAGGACGACGTGGTCATCTACTCGGGGGCCACGGTGCTCGGGCGCATCACCATCGGGAAGGGGTCCTCCATCGGCGGGAACGTCTGGCTCACCCACGGTGTGCCGCCGGGAAGCCGGGTCACCCAGGCCGAGGTGCGCCAGGAGCGCTTCGAGCAGGGTGGGGGGATCTGACGGCTACCGGGGGTCGGGCAGCTCGCGCGAGACCCCGGCAATCCGGCGGGCGTCCCCCACGGAGCGTTCCCAGTCGACGAGCCCCCGGATGGCGAGCCGGGCGCCGTCCGGAGAGCCGCCCCCATGCATGCATCCCGGCACCCCTCCGCCGATGGTGAGCCACTCGACCAGGCGGGCCAGCCGGGCGCGGGTCTCGCCGTCCACTGCGCCGGCCGCGGCCGCCAGCAGCTTCTCCCCGTACACCGGTGACCCGAGGTCGGCGAAGGAGGGCAGGCAGCCGGTCTCGGCGATGCCCCCGGAGATGTCCTGGGCGAGCACCTTCGTCTCGTAGGGGAGCCGTGCGACCAGCACCTTGTTCACGTGGGCGAGCAGCGGGTCCGGCACGAAGAGCCCGGACGGATGGGCCTGCCCGAGCGCGATGGCGCCGACGCCCAGGCCGAAGGTGGTCTCGTTGTTCACCTTCATCTGGGTGAGACGGTCCTGGAAGACCTTCTGGGAGAGGCCGTTGGCGCGCGCCAGCGCGATGGCGCCCCCGATCATGACGTCGCCCTGGCCGGCCACGCAGGCCCCGATGGCGGCGCGGTAGATGGCCGAGAAGATCGAGATGAAGCGCCCGGTGGAGGCGTGCTCCCCGCAGAGGAAGACCCGGTCACGGGGGACGAAGACGTCGTCGAAGAGGAGCCAGGCCTGGGTGATCCCCCCCGCCTTCGGGGCGTCCCAGCCCTCCTCCTCGTCGCGGGTATCGGAGGGGCGCCGCGTCTCGACGATGGTGAGTCCCGCCACGTCCCTCGGAACCGCGAAGGCGACCGCGTTCCGGCGCTCGGTCTCGCCATGGGCGGTGCCAGGGACGACCACGATCTCGTTCGAGGCGGCCACCGCGCAGATCTGGGCCTTCACGCCGCGCACCACGATCCCGTCGTCGCGCTCCTCGACCACGTGGAGGTAGGTGTCCGGGTCGGGCTGGCGGGAGGCCCGCAGCGATCGGTCCCCCTTCGCGTCGGTGAGCGCTCCGGCCAGCGCCGGCGCGGTGTCCTCGACGAAGCGGAAGTAGTCGCGGAGGCGCGCGTGGTAGTCCGTGCCGAGCCGGGCGTCGCTCTCGTGCGAGACCGCCCAGAGGGCGTTCAGCGCGGTCCAGCCCGCACAGGTCGCGCCCTGGCAGGTCCCGGTCCAGGAGAACTGGGCCCGCTTCATCCGTGCGTTGCCGAGGACGTCGTCGGCGCTGCGCATCAGGGTGTTCCAGCGGTGGGCCCGGTCCCCCGTCAGGTGCGAGGTGGCGGTGAAGAGCGGCGCCCGTTCCGGATCGAAGGCGGCGTCGAAGGACGCGGCCACGGACTGGACGTGAAGGCGGGTGGCCGGGTGGACGGTGACGTCCTCGATGGGCCGCCCCCACTTGTGAACGTTCGGGCGCAGCCGCTGCAGGCTGCGCCGGTAGCTGTCGCCGTCGCGAAGGGACATGGAGGTTCCGCGGGTGCTAGCGCACCCAGAAGAGGAGCCGCCGCTTCAACCGGTCGAGCAGCTCCATGGAGAGGAAGGTGATCGCCCCGGTGTAGAGGATCCCCGCCACCATGCGGGGATAGTCGGCGTAGTCGGCGTAGTACTGCACGAACCGCCCCAGGCCGGCGTTGGCGCCGAAGAGCTCCGCCACGGTGAGCAGGATGAAGGAGAGGACCAGCGCCACCGCCACGCCCGAGAAGACGTGGGGGAGCGCGCCCGGCAGGACGATCCGGAGGACGTACTCGAGCCCGCGGATCTCGAGCACCCGCGCGCCGTCGCGGTACCGGGAGTCGAGTGCCATCGCCCCCGCGGCGGTGTTGAGGAACACCGGCCAGAATCCCCCCACGAAGACCACGAAGATGGCCGAGAGCCGGAAGGAGGGGAGCACGGCGATGGCGTACGGAACGTACACCGTGGGTGGAATGGGGGAGGATACCCGGGCCAGCGGCATGAAGGCCCGCTCGAGCCAGGGCGTGGTGGCCACCGCCAGCCCCGTCGCGATCCCGGCCACCACCGCGAGGAGCCACCCCGGAACCAGGATCAGGAACGAGGACAAGGTCCCCAGCAGCAACTCCGGCAGGGAGGCCCAGAGCGCTCGCATCGTCGTCGCCGGGGAGGGCAGGAGGGGGTTGCCCTCCTGCCGGGCCAGGGCCGTCGTGATCTGCCAGCCGGCCAGCAGGAGGGCGAAGAGCAGCGCCGCCTCGCTTCCCCGCAGCAGGCCACGGGGAGGGCGAGGGCGTGCGTCCCTGCGGCCGGCGGTGGCCGTGCCGGGATCGGCGGTGAGGGTCGGTCCGCTCATCGGGCGCCGGCTAGAGGTTCCGCTCGACGAACTTCCGCTGGAGCGTCGCCCAGTACGGGTCCTTGGGGTTCTCGCTGGCGAGGCCGTCGAGCGCGGTGCGGTAGAGGGCGAGCTCGACGTGCCCCTCGATCGGATCCCGGGACCCCGGCGCGGAGAGGTCGATGAACTCGCTCTCCTTCATGATGCGCCAGAACTTCTGGATCCCCTTGAGGTTGGGGTCGGTGCCCTGCTCGAGGTAGCCGCTGTAGTAGGCCCTCTCGACCAGCTTCGGATCGAGCTTCAGGTACTTCACGATCGCGGCCACCGTCTCCGGCCGATGCTCCTGGGCATACCTCTCGGCGAGCAGGATGGCGCGGAGCAGGTGCACCCAGGTCGTCCGCTCCGGGAGGCGGCTCGCCGACACGGTGAGGCGGCAGCAGGGATGGCCGGGCTGCAGGGTGCGGCTGCGCGCCACGACGAGCAGCCCCTGGTCCTCGGCCCTCAGATCGTGAGGACCCCAGATCACGCCGGCGTCGACCTGTCCGGACTTCACCGCCTCGAGCACCGCGGGCGGGTTCTTCAGCTCGAAGATCTGGACGTCCTTCTTCCAGTCGAGCCCGGCGTCGTGCAGGGCCCCGCGAAGCACGGCGTCGCCGCTGGCGAGGCGGACGGTCGCCACCTTCTTCCCGCGCAGGTCGGCAACCCCCTTGATGCTGCTCGCACTGGCCGGGGCGATCACCAGCGCCGCGTCCTCGCCCATGATCCCGCCGATGACGCGCAGGTCGGTTCCCTTCGAGATGTGGACGAGCGGTGCGGTGGTCCCGAAGGCCCCCACGTCGATCTTCCCGGCGTTGAGGGCGTTGATGCCGTCGGCGGAGTTGACGAACTCCACCAGTTCCACGTCGAGCCCTTCCCGGGTGAAGAATCCCTGCTCCTTGGCCACGAAGAACTTCGCGTGCCCCGTGACGGGCAGGTACCCGATGCGCAGCTTCTCGGCCGCGCGCGCCGGGGTTGCGGCGAGCAGCGACAGGCTCACGAGAGCCAGGGTGAATCCCTTCCTGAACACGACCATGTGCTTCTCCTTTGTCAGTCTTGACGACGATCGACGACCCGCTTCGCCTTGTGGACGGAACGCGGCAGCGTCCCGTCGGGGAGGACCACGACCCCCCGCGGGGCCAGCCCGAGCCGGCTCCGGAAGGCCGCCCGGATGGCTTCCGGGAGCCCCGCCGTCGGGAGCGACGGCCCCTTCCGCTCCTCGACCTCGAGGTCGAACCGGGTGAGGTGGTTCTCGCGGTGAAGGGTGATCCGGTACTCCCCGGACAGTTCCTCGATGGAGCGGACCACCACCTCGACGTCCGACGGGAAGACGTTGACCCCGTTCACGATGAACATGTCGTCGGTCCGGCCGCGGATGTAGATCCGGGAGTGCGTCCGCCCGCAGGCGCAGGGCGTGCGGTCGCGCGTCACGACGTCGCCGGTGCGGAACCGGATCATCGGGCGGGCACGCTTCCGGAGCGTGGTGAGGACCATCTCCCCGGGCTGGCCGTCCGGGACCTCGGCGCCCGTGGCCGGGTCGATCACCTCGAGGAGGTGGTGGTCCTCGGCCAGGTGGAGGCCGTCCTTCTCCTGGCACATCCCGGCGCTGGCCCCGAAGATGTCGGAGATTCCGTAGAAGTCGTAGAGATCCGCGTCCCAGAGATCCTCGATGGCGCGGCGGGTGGCCGGGATCGACCCTCCCGGCTCGCCCGCCACGATGATGCGCGACAGGGAAAGGTCGCGCGCCGGATCGATGCCCTGGGCCCGTGCGGTCTCGCCCAGGTACCAGGCGTAGGACGGTGTGGTCCACGTCGTGGTCGGCTGGAACTGCTGGAAGAGGAAGAGCAGCCGGTCGGCGGGCACCGTTCCGGCCCAGATGCAGAGCGCCCCGACGCGCTGGGCTCCGATGACGTCCGGACCGCCGACGAAGAGGGAGAAGTTGAGGGCGTGGCAGTACCGATCCTGGGGGCGAAGGCCGGTGGCCCAGAAGAGCCGGGCCTGGACGTCCTGGAAGTGATCGAAGTCCTCCGCCGTGAACGGCGAGAGCGTGGGGACGCCGGTCGAACCGCTCGAGGCGGAGACGTAGACGACGTCGCGCTCGTCGACGGCGGCGAGGTCGCCGAGGAGCGGCGCGGCCACCTGCCGGTCGCGGACGATTCGCTTGTCCACGAAGGGGAGTCGCGCGAGGTCGGCGACGGAACGGATCTCGCCGGGGGAGACCCCGGCCGCGTCGAACGCCTGCCGGTACCACCGGGAGCCGCGGTAGGCGTGGTCCAGGTGTTCCCGCAGCAGCGAGGACTGGAGCCGCTCCAGATCGTGCCGGGGGAGCGTCTCGATCCCCTCGTCCCAGTACCGGCGCAGCGCCGGTTGGGGACCCCGGGTGGCGGGGTGGGAGGCCGCGAGGGCGGCGACGGTGCGTGGGGGGACCATGGCGGAATCCGTTATTACGGAAGCATCTTGTATAACGGACAGATATCTTGTCAAGCGTCTGATTCACAGAGAAGCGTCCTTCGTCCGCATTCAAGCGGTAAATAACCCGGACGGCCCGTTCCGTAGCCGGAGGCTGTTGACCGAAAATCCGTTATGACGGATACAGGAGCGTGCTCGAGATCCGCGGCCTGACCTTTTCCTACGGCGGGGAGCCCGTGCTCCAGGCCATCGACCTGATCGTTCCCCGGGGGCAGCTCGTCTCGCTGCTCGGGCCGAGCGGGTCGGGCAAGAGCACGCTGCTTCGCCTCGCAGCCGGGCTGGAGCACCCGACCGAGGGCGTGGTGCGCTGGGCCGGCGAGCCGGTGGCGGGCCCGTCTCTCCGGCGCGCCATCGTCTTCCAGGACTACGCCCTCTTTCCCTGGATGAGCCTCCGCGGAAACGTGGAACTGGCAGTTCGCAAGGCCCGGCCGGGCCTGGGGCGGAGCGAGCGGCGGGATCTGGCGGAGGACTACCTCCGGCTGGTGGGGCTCGCCGATGCCGTGGCCAAGTACCCGCACGAACTCTCCGGAGGCATGCGCCAGCGGGGCGCCATCGCACGCGTCCTGGCGCTCGGCTCGGAACTGCTCCTGCTCGACGAGCCATTCGGGGCGCTCGACCCCTTGAACCGTGCCCGTCTCCAGGACCTGCTGCTCGAGATCTGGTCGTCCGGTGTCCCGCGAAAGACCGTGCTCCTCGTCACCCACGACGTCGACGAGGCGCTGCTCCTGGGAGGGCGGGTGGTCGTCCTGGGAACCGCCCCCGGTCGCGTCATCGCCGACCTGGAGGTTCCGTTCCCCCTGCCGCGGAGCCGGCGGGAACTCTTCTCCGCGCGCGACTACGTCGAGCTGGAGGAACGCATCGCCGGGCTCTACCGGCACGACGTCATCGAGCGCATCGAGCGGCCCGGGATCGTCGAGGGGCCGGCGGAGCGGATCTGATCCGAGACGGGCCCGTCAGGGAGGCGGCCAGCGGGCCGGCCGCTTGCCGAGGAAGGCGTCGATTCCCTCGGCCGCGTCCGGCTCGAGCATGCCGCAGGCCATGGTCTCGGTGGTGAGCGCGTAGGCTCCCACCAGCGGTTGCTCGATCTGGCGGTAGAAGGCCCGCTTACCGGTGGCGACCACCTTGCCGCTCCGCGCGACGATGATGCCGGTGAACCGGGCGATCTCGGTGTCGAGCTCGGCCGGGGGGACGACGCGGTTCACGAGCCCCCAGGAGAGGGCCGTGGGAGCATCGAAGAGCTCCCCGGTGAGGAGCATCTCCATGGCGCGCTTGCGGCCGACGTTGCGGGCCACCCCGACGGCCGGCGTGGAGCAGAAGATCCCCACGTTCACGCCCGGCAGCGCGAAGCGCGCCTCGGTGGACGCCACGGCCAGGTCGCAGGTGGAGACAAGCTGGCAGCCGGCGGCGGTGGCGATCCCGTGCACGCGCGCGATGACCGGCTGCGGGATCTCCGTGATCTTCACCATCATCCGGCTGCAGTCGGTGAAGAGCTTCTGCTGCCAGGCCTTGTCGTCCGCACGGGCCCGCATCTCCTTCAGGTCGTGGCCTGCGCAGAATCCGCGCCCGGCCGCGGCGAGCACCACCACGCGCGCGGATCGATCGGCGGCGACGCCGTCGAGCTGGGCCTCGAGCGCGGCGATCATGGCCGTGGAGAGGGGGTTGAAGCGATCGCCCCGGTTCAGGGTGAGGGTGACCACTCCCTCCTGGTCCCGGCGCGTGACCAGGGGTTCCTCGACCGCCGTCGTTCCAATCGCGCTCATCCCGTCCGCCTTTCTCACTCGATGGCCGAAGCCGACCGGGCCCGCTGTCGCAGCACGTGCTTCTGGATCTTGCCGGTGGAGGTCTTGGGCAGGGGACCGAATATCACCTTCCGGGGCACCTTGTAGTGGGCCAGCTGGGCGCGGCAATGGGAGATGATCTCCTCCTCCGTCACCGAGCCCTCCGCGCCGAGCTCCACGAAGGCGCAGGGGCTCTCGCCCCACTTCGGATCGGGCTGGGCCACCACCGCGACCGCCACCACGGCGGGGTGCCGGTACAGGATCTCCTCCACCTCCACCGACGAGATGTTCTCGCCCCCCGAGATGATCACGTCCTTGGAGCGGTCCTTGATCTTCACGTAGCCATCCGGGTGCCGGACCGCGAGGTCGCCGGAATGGAACCACCCGCCGGCAAAGGCCTCGGCGGTGGCCTGCGGGTTCTTGAGGTAGCCCTTCATCGTGATGTTCCCGCGGAAGACGATCTCCCCCATCGTCTCGCCGTCGGCCGGGACCTCCACCCCGGTCGCGGGGTCGACGACGGTCATGCCCTCCTGCACCGAGTAGCGGACGCCCTGCCTCCCGTTCCGCTCGGCACGGCCGGCCACGTCGAGGGTGCTCCACGAAGGCTGCTTGGCGCACACGGATGCGGGCCCGTAGACCTCGGTCAGGCCGTAGACGTGGGTGAGGTCGATCCCGATCCGCTCCATGCCCGCGATGAGCGAGGCGGGAGGAGGGGCCGCGGCGACCATCGCCGAGACGCGGTGGGTGATGCCCTCCCGCAGCTCGGCGGGGGCGTCGACCAGTTGCCGGTGGACGATGGGCGCCCCGCAGAAGTGGGTGACGCGGTGCTCCCGGATGAGCGCGAGGATGCGCGCCGCCTCCACCCGGCGCAGGCACACGCTGGTCCCTGCGTTCGCCGCCATGGTCCAGGGAAAGCACCAGCCGTTGCAGTGGAACATCGGGAGCGTCCACAGGTAGACGGCATGGTGGGGCATGCCCCAGGTCAGGATGTTCCCGACCGCGTTCAGGTAGGCGCCCCGGTGGTGGCAGACGACGCCCTTGGGATTTCCGGTCGTGCCCGACGTGTAGTTGAGCGAGATGGCCTGCCACTCGTCCCGCGGCTCGGATCGGACGAAGCCGGGGTCCCCGCCCGCCAGGAAGGACTCGTAGTCGGTGTCGCCGACGGGCGCCCCGGGGCCGTCGTACTCGGAGTCGTCGATGTGGATCACCCGCATCTTTCGTCCGGCGATGGCCACGGCCCGCTCCACGGTGGGCGCGAACTCCCGGTCGGCGATGAGGATGCGCGACTCGCCGTGCTCGAGCATGAAGGCGATGCTCTCCGGGTCGAGCCGGGTGTTGAGGGCGTTCAGGACCGCCCCGGTCATCGGGACGCCCATGTGCGCCTCGATCAGCTCGGGGGTGTTGGCGGCCATCACGGCCACCGTGTCACCGGTCTCGATCCCTTCGCGCGTCAGCGCGGAGGCGAGCCGGCGGGAGCGGGCGGCGGTCTCGGCCCAGGTGTACCGGCGCGCGCCGTGGACGACCGCCAGCAGGTCGGGGTGGACCTCGGCCGTCCAGTCCAGGAACGAGAGCGGGGTCAACGGAACGTGATTGGCGGCGTTCTTCTCGAGGTTCGTGTCGTAGGAGTGCGGCCGCCTCATCCGTCCACCCCGTGGTTCTCGGAATCCGTCATGGTGCGGTATTGTCCGCGATGACGGAGCCCGAAGACAAGACGGAGGCACCTGCGTGCACGAGCCCCTGCATTACAGCGACGACGAGATCCGCGGCGTCCTCCGCGACGTCCGGGTGATCGCGATGGTGGGCGCCAGCCCCAAGTGGAACCGGCCCAGCCACTTCGCCATGAAGTACCTCCAGCAGAAGGGCTTCCGCGTCATCCCGGTCAATCCGGCGAATGCCGGGGAGGTCGTCCTCGGGGAGAAGGTCTTCGCCCGCCTCGCCGACGTACCGGTGCAAGTCGACATGGTCGACGTGTTCCGCAACGCCGAGGCCGCGGGTCCCATCACCGACGAGGCCATCGCCATGGGCGCCAGGGTGGTCTGGATGCAGCTCGGCGTCGTGAACGAGGCCGCCGCGGAACGGGCCCGCCGGGCCGGCCTCCGGGTCGTCATGGATCGCTGCCCCAAGATCGAGTACGGCCGCCTCTTCGGCGAGCTCGGGTGGTGCGGCGTGAACACGGGCGTCATCACCTCGAAGCGACTCCGGAGCGGGCGATGAGCGAGAAGCAGCCGGATTTCGGGTTCGCCACGCGGGCCATCCACGCCGGGGCGCGCCCCGACGCGACGACGGGTGCGCGCAACGTCCCCATCTACCAGACCACCTCCTACGTCTTCGAGGACGCCGACCAGGCCGCGTCGCTCTTCAACCTCTCGACCTTCGGCTTCATCTACTCGCGCATCACCAACCCCACGGTCTCTGCGCTCGAGGAGCGGGTGGCCAGCCTCGAGGGCGGCCGGGCCGCGGTGGCGGCCGCCTCGGGGCACGCCGCCCAGTTCCTGGCCTTCTTCACGCTGCTCGAGCCGGGGGACGAATTCATCGCCTCCCGGGCCCTGTACGGCGGTTCGATCACCCAGTTCGTGCACAGCTTCCCGCGCATCGGCTGGAAGGCTACCCTCGTCGACCCGGGAGACCCGGAGAATTTCCGGCGGGCGATCACCGCCCGGACCAAGGCCATCTTCGTCGAGAGTCTCGCCAATCCCGGGGGCGTGGTGGTCGACCTGGAAGCGGTCGCCGCGGTGGCGCACGAGGCGGGCATCCCGCTCATCGTCGACAACACGCTGGCGTCCCCCTACCTCTGCCGCCCGTTCGAGTGGGGCGCGGACCTGATCGTGCACTCGACCACCAAGTTCCTCTCCGGCCACGGGACGTCCATGGGCGGCGTCCTCGTGGAGTCGGGGCGTTTCGACTGGGCACGGAGCGGCAAGTTCCCGTCCCTCACGCAGCCGGAGCCCGCCTACCACGGCCTCAACTTCCACGAGACCTTCGGCGACTTCGGCTTCACCATGAAGGCCCGCGCGGTTGCGCTGCGCGATTTCGGGCCAGCCATGGCGCCGCTGAACGCCTTCCTGACGCTCACCGGCATCGAGACCCTGCCCCTGCGCATGGATCGGCACGTCGCCAACGCCCTGGAGGTGGCCCGGTTCCTGGAGGTCCATCCGCGCGTGGCCTGGGTGTCGTACGCCGGGCTCGACTCCAGTCCGCACCGGGAGCGGGCCCGGAAGTACCTTCCCCGTGGCGCGGGGTCGGTATTCACCTTCGGCGTGAAGGGGGGATACCAGGCCGGGGTCCGGCTGGTCGAGGCCTGCCAGCTCTTCTCGCACCTCGCCAACGTGGGTGACACGCGATCCCTCGTCATCCACCCGGCGTCGACGACCCACCGTCAGCTCACCGACGAGCAGCGCGCCGCGGCGGGTGCCGGGCCGGAGGTGGTGAGGCTCTCGGTCGGACTGGAGAGCCTCGACGACCTGCTGCGAGACCTCGACCGGGCCCTGGCGGCGACCGGCTGAGGAGGGACGCGAAGAGGGATTCCGAACGCTCCAGGCCTCCGACGATCCCGATGCGCATGTGCCGATCCCTGGGCCTCACCGCCCCACGTCGTAGATCTGGTCGAAGGTCCCGCCGTCGGCGAAGTGCGCAGCCTGGGCGCGGTCCCAGTCCCCGAAGACCTCCTCCACCGTGAAGAGGGAGAGCTTCGGGAAGGTCCCCGCGTGCCGGGCAGCCACCGAGGCGGACCGCGGGCGATAGAAGTGGCGCGCCGCGATCTCCTGCCCCTCGTCGGTGTAGAGGAAGCCGAGGTAGGCCCTTGCCACCTCGGTCGTCCCCTTCCGCGCAGCCACCTGGTCCACCACCGCCACCGGCGGCTCGGCCAGGATGGAGACCGGCGGCACGACCACCGCGACCTTCTCCGCCCCCAGCTTCTGGAGGGCGAGAAGCGCCTCGTTCTCCCAGGTGAGCAGGACGTCGCCGATGCCCCGCTCGACGAAGGTGGTCGTGGAACCGCGCGCGCCGGAGTCGAGCACCGGCACGTTCCGGTAGAGCGCCCGGACGAACTCCCTGGCCTTCGCGTCGTTCCCGCCATCCCGGCGCAGGGCGTAGCCGTAGGCGCCCAGGAAGACGATGCGCGATCCCCCGCCCGTCTTCGGGTTGGGGGTGATCACCTGCACGCCGGGCCGGACCAGGTCGGCCCAGTCCCGGATGCCCTTCGGGTTGCCCTTGCGCACCAGGAAGACGATCGTCGAGGTGTAGGGCGACGCCCCGTCGGGGAAGCGCTTCCGCCAGTCCCGATCGAGGAGTCCCTTGCGCGCGATGGCGTCGAGATCCTGCGCCAGCGCGAGCGTGACCACGTCGGCCTCGAGTCCGTCGATGACCGAGCGGGCCTGCTTGCCGGAGCCGCCGTGCGATTGCTTCACCTTCACGACCTGGCCGGTCCGGGCCTTCCAGGCGGTGGCGAAGGCGGTGTCGACCGCCTCGTAGAGTTCCCGGGTCGGGTCGTAGGAAACGTTGAGGAGGTTCACCTCCGGTGCGGCGAGGGCGGACGCCGGGAGGGCCGTGGCGAGGAGGATGGAGGCCAGGGATCCGGCGAGCAGGTTCCTCGCGGTCAAATCCCGGCACCCTCGGAGACCAGGGGGAGGCCGGCGCCGCTCCACCCGAGCGTGCCGCCCTCGACGCTGAAGACCCGCTCGAAGCCGACCGCCGCGGCCGCCTTCGCTGCCGTGAGGCTGCGCACCCCCCGGGCGCAGACGAAGACCACGCCGTCGCGAGGGAGGGAGGACCGTGGATCCGCGGTGAGCTGCGCGAGAGGCACGGTGCGGGCCCGGGGAAGGTGGCCCGAGGACCAGTCCCGCGGGTCGCGGACGTCGACGACATCCACGTCGCCCTGGGCGATGAGCGCCTCGGCCTCGGTCGGTGTGATCGTCTGGATCATGTATTCCGTTATAACGGATGGTCTTCCGGTCTACAAGTGGGAGCGTTCCAGGGCGAATGGCCGGCCCCGCGCCCAAGGCTGTCCAGGTCCGCCAATATAACGGAGGAAACGTGCCTTGACCCCCGGATGGGTCCGGAGGTGCGGCGGGGACCGGCGTAGCTTCCCGGGAGTCGACCCGGAACGACGTGCCGACGACCTCGATCTCCGAACGGGAAGGGACCCCATGGCCCAGAACGACGCGAACCGCCTCACGCTGGGCGAGCAGGCCGCCCGCCAGCTCGCCAACACGACGAAGACCGTTCCCCAGTGGTCGGGCATCACGCCCCGCTGGCTCGTCAGCTTCCTCCCCTGGGTCCCGGTCGAGGCCGGCACCTACCGCGTGAACCGGGTGAAGTCCCGTTCCGGCGAGGACGGCGTCGAGTGCAGCCCCGACGAGACGGACAACCTCCCCGAGACCTTCGTCGACTACGAGGAGAAGCCCCGGGAGTACTCGCTCAACGCCGTGACCACCGTCGTCGACGTCCAGACCCGCGTCTCCGACCTCTACAGCCACCCGCACGACCAGATCCGCGAGCAGCTCCGGCTCACCATCGAGAAGGTGAAGGAGAAGCAGGAGGACGAGCTCGTCAACAACGCCACCTACGGCCTCCTCCACAACGTCGCCCCGTCCATGAAGGTGAAGACGCGAAAGGGGCCGCCCACGCCCGACGACCTCGACGAGATCCTCGCGAAGGTCTGGAAGGAGCCGGCCATCTTCCTGGCCCACCCGCGCGCCATCGCCGCCTTCGGCCGCGAGTGCACCCGCCGCGGGGTCCCGCCCCCGACGACGTCGATCTTCGGTACCCAGTTCCTCACCTGGCGGGGCTACCCGCTCGTCCCCAGCGACAAGCTGCGCGTCTCCGGAGACGCGAAGAAGGCCGGGTCCGGCAAGACCAGCATCCTGCTCCTCCGAACCGGCGAGAAGAAGCAGGGGGTCGTGGGCCTCTTCCAGCCCGGCATCCCGGGCGAGGTCACGCCCAGCCTGTCGGTGCGGTTCATGGGGATCAACCAGAAGGCCATCGCCTCCTACCTGATCTCGCTCTACTGCTCCGCGGCGGTCCTCACGGACGACGCCATCGGCGTCCTCGAGGACGTCGAGGTCGGCCACTACCATGAGTACCCGTGAGTCGGAGCGGGCCACCGCCTCCGCGGCCGGCGCGCCCGACCCGCAGCTCGTAGCGCGGCTCGCAAACGAGCTCTTCGCTGCCTGGCCCGGACAGCCCCAGACCCCGGTGGCGCCACCCGTGCCGTCGTCGGTCCCGGTGGACGGCGGGGCGCCGCGTCCGCCGTCGGTTCCTCCGACCGTGCCGCCCGTCGGTCCGACGATGGCGTCGCCGTCGGTCTTCCCGTCCGACGCCGAGCTCCGGCTCGTCCCGGTGCTGCACGCCGGGACCGCGACGGCCCTGCCCCCGGTGTCGCTCACCCCGCCCGTCCCGACCACGACGCCGCAGGCGCCGCGCCCGCCCGTGGCCGCGCCGGGCCTCCCGGTCTCCGGTCCACCCGGCGGGATGCCCACCGCCGAGCAGCTCTCCTTCGTGCCAACGCAGCACGCGAGCGTGATGTCCGGGCTGCCCGATCTCGGCGGCGCCCTGCCGTCGACTCCGGGCGAGCCGAACTGGGACCCGAACCGCCTGCCCGACCTCGGCGTCGGCGGAGGGCTCTTCGACCCGCGGGCCATCCGCAGCCAGTTCCCCATCCTCGACGAGAAGGTGCACGGCAAGCGGCTCGTCTGGCTCGACAACGCCGCCACGACCCAGAAGCCCAACGCCGTCATCGACCGGATCTCGGAGTTCTACCGGCACGAGAACTCCAACATCCACCGGGCCGCCCACGCGCTCGCCGCCAAGGCCACGGACGCCTACGAGGGGGCGCGAGAGAAGGTGCGCCGCTTCCTGAACGCCGGCGCCACCCGCGAGATCGTCTTCGTCCGCGGCACCACCGAGGGCGTGAACCTGGTCTCGCAGGCCTTCGGCCGCCGGTACGTCGGGGAGGGAGACGAGATCGTCGTCACCCACCTCGAACACCACGCCAACATCGTCCCCTGGCAGATGCTCTGCGCCGAGAAGGGGGCGCGGCTGCGGGTCGCGCCGGTGAACGACCGGGGCGAGGTGATCCTGGAGGAGTACGAGCGGCTGCTCGGCCCCCGCACGCGGATCGTCGCCATCACCCAGGTGTCGAACGCGCTCGGCACGGTGGTCCCGGTGCAGGCCATGACCGAGATGGCGCACCGGCACGGGGCCAGGGTGCTCGTCGACGGCGCCCAGTCGGTGTCGCACATGCCGGTGGACGTCCAGTCGATCGGCTGCGACTTCTTCGTCTTCTCCGGCCACAAGGTCTTCGGCCCCACCGGCATCGGCGTGGTCTACGGCCGCTCCGACGTCTTCGACGCCACGCCTCCCTGGCAGGGGGGCGGCAACATGATCGCCGACGTCACCTTCGAGAAGACGGTCTACCAGCCGGCCCCCTTCAAGTTCGAGGCCGGAACCGGCAACATCGCCGACGCGGTCGGGCTCGGCGCCGCGGTCGACTGGCTGATCTCGGTGGGCCGGGAGAACGTCGCCCGGTACGAGCACGAGCTCCTCGCCTACATGACCCGCGGCCTGCTCACCGTTCCGGGGCTCACCATCATCGGGAACGCGGCCGAGAAGGCCGGTGTGGTCTCCTTCGTCCTCGACGGCTTCCGCACCGAGGACGTGGGGACGGCCCTCGACCAGGAGGGCATCGCGGTGCGATCCGGACACCACTGCGCCCAGCCGATCCTGCGCCGCTTCGGCCTGGAAAGCACGGTGCGACCCTCCCTCGCCCCTTACAACACCTGCGAGGACATCGACGCGCTGGTGGCCGCGCTGCTCCGCATCCAGGCGGGCCGGGGCCACCGCGGGATCTGACGCCGGCTCGGGCGGGAGGGGCAGGATGGCGCCGAAGGTGGGGAAGCTCTGGGATGCGGTGGGCAACACCCCGCTGCTCCGCATCGACTCGCTCTCGCGCCTGACCGGCTGCGAGATCCTCGGCAAGGCCGAGTTCATGAACCCGGGCGGCAGCATCAAGGATCGCGCCGCCAAGGGCATGATCCGGAGGGCCGAGGAGGAGGGGAAGCTTCGCCCGGGCTCCACCATCGTGGAGGGGACCGCGGGCAACACCGGCATCGGCCTGGGGCTCCTCGGCGTGGAGCGCGGCTACCGCGTGGTGGTGACCATGCCGGACAACCAGGCCCGCGAGAAGTACGAGCTGCTCGAGGCCATGGGGGTCGAGGTCCGCAAGGTGCCCGTCGTCCCCTTCGCGAACGAGAACCACTTCTTCCACCAGGCGCGGATCCTGGCCGAGAAGGAGGGCTGGTTCTGGGCGAACCAGTTCGAGAACACCTCGAACGGCGACTTCCACTTCGAAACCACCGGGCCGGAGATCCTCGAGCAGTGCGACGGGAAGGTGGACGTCCTCGTCTCCGCGGTCGGCACGGGCGGGACGCTCTCCGGGACGAGCCGCTACTTGAAGTCGAAGCTGTCCGGGATGCGGGTCGTGCTCGTCGACCCGCCCGGCTCCGGGCTCTACTGCTTCGTGCGCGACGGGAAGGTCGAGGGCAGCGGGAGCTCGATCACCGAGGGCATCGGGATCATGCGGATCACCGAGAACTTCCGGCAGGCCCGGGTGGACGAGGCCATGCGCCTCGGCGACCAGGAGATGATCGAGATGCTCTACCACCTGGCCCGGGAGGACGCGCTCGTGGTGGGGACGTCGGCCGCACTCAACGTGCGGGCGGCCTACGAGTACGCCCGCCGTCACCGCGGGGAGGGGCTGCGCATCGTGACCTTCCTCTGCGACCACGGCAGCCGCTACGCGTCGAAGGTCTTCAACCTCGAGTTCCTGGCGAGCAAGTCGCTCGTCCCCCGCCCCATCCCCCGGGACTGACCCCCGTCCGGGTACTCTCCCAGCCTCACAGTCCGCTGGCGGTGAGGCTGTCCACCGCGTCACCGTCGAAGACCCGCAGCCGGCGCGGCTCCACCCAGACGTGGTCCCCGGGCTCGAGGTCGAGCCTCGCCGCACGCTCCGCGTCCACCTCGGCGGAGAGCGGGTTCTCCACCGTCGGGGCGTCGAGCTCCACCCGGACGGCGCTGCCGATCGGCGTGACCCGGAGCACCACGGCGGGGAAGCTCCCGGCGACCGGATCGTGGTGGACCACGAGCTCGTGCGGCCGGACGTAGAGCCGGGCCGGTGACACGCGGTCGCTCGCGGCCGGGTGGGGCACCTCGATCCCGCCGAAGAGGGCCTGGCCGTTCTCCAGCCGTCCCTGGAAGATGTTCACCGATCCGAGGAAGCGCATCACGAAGGGGCTGGCCGGCTCGTCGAAGACCTCCCGAGGCGTGCCGACCTGCTCCACGCGGCCGCCGTCCATGAGCACGACCCGGTCGGCGACCTCGAAGGCCTCCTCCTGGTCGTGGGTGACGAAGAGGGTGGTCACGTGGATCTCGTCGTGGAGCCGCCGCAGCCAGGTGCGGAGCTCCTTGCGAACCCGGGCGTCGAGCGCCCCGAAGGGCTCGTCGAGGAGCAGCACGGAAGGCTCGGTGGCGAGAGCCCGCGCGAGCGCCACCCGCTGCCGCTGGCCCCCGGAGAGCTGTGACGGAAAGCGCCGCTCCAGCCCCTCGAGCTGGACGAGCCGCAGGAGCTCGCTGACCCGGGCACGGACCTTCTCCCGGGGTCGGCGCCGGACGGTGAGGGCGAAGGAGACGTTCTGCTCCACCGTCATGTGCCGGAAGAGGGCGTAGTGCTGGAAGACGAGCCCCACGTTCCGGTCGCGGGCGCTCTTGCCGCCCACCGGCTCGCCGGAATGCAGGACATGGCCGGCGTCGGCGTGCTCGAGCCCGGCGATGATCCGCAGCAGCGTGGTCTTGCCGCAGCCGGAGGGCCCGAGCAGCGCCACCAGCTCTCCTCCCGGAACGTCGAAGGAGACGTCGCGGAGGACGGGGTGGCCGTCGAAGGCCTTCACGATGGACTGCACGGCGATGCTCATGGGGCGCTCCCGGTTTCCGGCCGCCGGAGATCGCGCGCCTTCCACTCCACCAGCTTCTTCGCGGCGAGCGTGACGCCGGCGAGCAGCACGAGGAGGGAGGCCACCGAGAAGGCCGCGGCGAAGCTGTACTCGTTGTAGAGGATCTCGACGTAGAGGGGCACGGTGTTGGTCTCGCCCCGGATGTGCCCGGAGACGACCGACACGGCGCCGAACTCCCCCATCGCGCGCGCGTTGCAGAGGATGACTCCGTAGAGGAGGCTCCACTTGATGTTGGGGAGGGTGACCCGGAAGAAGATCTGCCAGCCGCCGGCGCCCAGGATGTGGGCGGCCTCCTCCTCCTCGGTTCCCTGCGTCTCCAGGAAGGGGATGAGCTCGCGGGCCACGAACGGGAAGGTGACGAAGATGGTGGCGAGCACGATGCCGGGGAGCGCGAAGACGATCCGGATGTCATGGGCCTGCAGCCACGGGCCGAGGAGCCCCGGGGCGCCGAAGAGCAGGACCGTGACCATGCCGGAGATCACGGGCGACACGCCGAAGGGCAGGTCGATGAGCGAGACCACCAGCGTCTTGCCCTTCCAGCGGAAGCGGGTGATCCACCAGGCCGCGGCGAGGCCGAAGGCCGTGTTGAGCGGAACCGCGATGGCTGCGGTGATGAGGGTGAGCCGGATGGCGTCGCGCGCCTCCGGCGTCGTTAGCGCGTCGACGTAGACTTGCCAGCCCCTCTTCAGCCCTTCCACGAAGACGAGCACGGTGGGGGCCACGACGAAGAGGGTCAGGAAACCGAGGGCAACTGCGGTGAGCGTCCAGCGAACCCAGGCCGGGTCGTCCACGAGGTGCACGGTGGATCGGCCGGGCATGCTAGGCCATCCCCCCGCGGGCCCGGACGAACGACTGGAGCCGGTTGATGGCGAGCAAGATGGTGAGCGAGGCGAGGAGGAGCACGACGGCGAGCGCGGTCGCGCCCGGGTAATCGTACTGCTCGAGCCGGGTCATGATGAGGAGCGGCGCGATCTCGGTCTTCCCGGGCATGTTCCCCGAGATGAAGACCACCGAACCGTACTCGCCGAGCCCCCGTGCGAAGGAGAGAGCGAAGCCCGTGATGAGGGCCGGGAGCATCTCCGGGAAGACGACCCGCAGGAAGGTCTGGAGACGTCCTGCCCCCAGGACCGCCGCGGCCTCCTCCATCTCGCGGTCCAGTTCCTCGATGACCGGTTGCACGGTCCGGACCACGAAGGGAAGCCCGATGAACGTGAGGGCGATGCCCACGCCCAGGGGGGAGAAGGCGGCCTTTACTCCCAGGCGCTCCAGGGGGCCGCCGAACCAGCCGTTCGACGCGTAGAGGGCGGTGAGGGCGATGCCGCTCACCGCGGTGGGAAGGGCGAAGGGGATGTCCACGATGGCGTCGGCGACCGAGCGGCCCGGGAAGGGGTAGCGCACCAGCACCCAGGCGAGCACGGCGCCGAAGACCACGTTCACTCCCGCAGCGGCCAGCGAGGTGCCGAAGGAGAGCCGGTAGGAGGCCAGGGCCCGGGGGCCGGTGGTGAGCGCCCAGAACTGGTCCCAGGAGAGGGAACTGGCCTTCAGGGCCAGGGTGGAGAGGGGGATGAGGACGACGAGCCCGAGGTACGCCATGGTGACGCCGGCGGAGAGCCCGAAACCAGGGAGTACGCCCCGTCGCGTGCGTCTCCCCTCTCTCCGTTCGGAATTCATGGCGTCACCCCGGGCCCGTCGAACGGGAGCCGCTAGCTGCCCGGCTGGTAGATCTGATCGAAGATGCCGCCGTCGGCGAAGAAGGTGGCCTGCGCCTTCTGCCAGCCGCCGAACTGCTCGTCGATGGTGAAGAGCTTCACCTTCGGGAAGGTCTTCTCGTAGCGCACCGCGACGTCGGACAGGCGCGGGCGGTAGTAGTTGCGCGCGGCGATCTCCTGGCCGGCCGGGGAGTAGAGGAACTCCAGGTAGGCATTCGCCACCTTGGCGGTGCCGCGCCGCTCCACGACCCGGTCGACCACCGCCACCGGCGGCTCGGCCAGGATGGAGACCGGGGGCACCACGATGTCGAACCTGTCCTTGCCGAGCTTGTTCACGGCGAGGATGGCCTCGTTCTCCCAGGCGAGCAGGACGTCGCCGATGCCGCGCTCGACGAAGGTGGTGGTGGATCCGCGCGCGCCGGAATCGAGGACGGGGACGTTCCGGAAGAGGGCCTTCACGTACTCGCGGGCCTTGGCGTCGTCCTGGGTGCGCCGGACGGCGTCGCCGTAGGCAGCGAGGAAGTTCCAGCGGGCGCCGCCGGAGGTCTTGGGGTTGGGCGTGATCACCTGGACGCCCGGCTTCGCGAGGTCGGGCCAGTCCTTGATCCCCTTCGGGTTGCCCTTGCGGACGAGGAAGACGATGGTCGACGTGTACGGGGCGGCGCGGTCGGGAAGGCGCTTCTCCCAGCCGGCCTTGACGAGGCCGGCCTTGGCGATGGCATCGACGTCGTAGGCGAGGGCGAGCGTCACCACGTCGGCCTCGAGACCGTCGATGACGGCGCGGGCCTGCTTGCCGGATCCGCCGTGGGAGGCCCGGATGGTCACGTCCTCGCCCGTCTTCGCCTTCCACTCCTTGGCGAAGGCGGAGTTGACGTCCTCGTAGAGCTCCCGCGTCGGGTCGTAGGAGACGTTGAGCAGGGTGGTGGGTGCGGCGGATGCCTGCGGGATCCCCAGCAGCAGGCCGGAGAGGATGGCCAGCGCGCGGACGGCGGTCTTGCGGATTCGATCGAGCGTCATGTTCGCTTCTCCTTGTTCGTGATCGGGGGTTCGACGTTCAGACGGCGCATTCGCCGTCCATGGTGGTGGCCTTGAACGGGTGGTCCTCGCCGATGTCGGCGAAGTCTTCCGGGCGCGCGGTGGTGGCGTCGATCTCGGCGAGGGTGCGCAGCGAGGCCTTCACGTCGTCCACGCCGACGCGACCGAAGAAGGCGGTGGCGGTCTCCCCGGGGAGGCGCGCGCGCTCGTAGAGGTCGAGGAGCCGGTCGATCGCCTCGGGAACCCGGCGTGCCGGGATCTTGGCCGCGAGCCGCCCGAAGCGGGCGTCCGGCCCGGAGGCCGAGCCGCCCACGAGGACGAAGTACTGGGGAACGGCCCGGTCGCCCACCCTCCGGACGCTTCCCTGGAGCCCGATCCCGGCCACGTGGTGGCGGCTGCATCCGTTGGGGCAGCCGCTCACCTTGATGGCGAGGTCGGGGACGAGGGCCAGGGCGCGGGGGGTGGCGCGGAGGTGCGCCTCGACGAGCTTTCCGAGCCCCCGGGACTGGGTGACGGCGATCCGGCAGGTTTCCGCCCCCGGGCAGCTCACCACGTCGAGCACGGTGTCGGCACCGGGGAGCCCCAGGCCCGCCGCCGATACCCGGGCGTGGAGCGAGGCGATCTCGTCGACCAGAACCCAGCGGAGGGCCAGGTCCTGGTTGGAGGTGAAGCGCACCGTCCCGTCGCCGAAGGCGCGGGAGAGCTCGGCGAGGACGCGCAGCTGCTCGGCGGTGACGTCCCCCAGGGGAAGGCTCACGGTCGCCGTGACGAACCCCGCCTGGCGCTGGGCGCGCACGTTGGTCCGGGTCCAGGCCGCGAGCGTGTCCCCGGAGGTCGGCGTCGGCGTGACCTCCGGGACCAGGCCAGGCCCCCGGAGCGGCTGGGCGAGGACCCGGGCCGAGATCTCGTCGGGCGACGGAGGCCAGGGTCGGTGCCCGGAGGGTGCCTCCTCCAGCCGCGGCGACTCGGCGGCGAAGGGAAGGGGGACGGCGCCGGCCGCGGCGAGGGGCTCGAACTCCGCCAGCACCTCCGAGCGGAAACCCTCCCAGCCCAGCGAGCGGACGAGGAACTTCATCCGATTTCGTTCCCTGTGCTGCCGGTCGCCCAGGCGGTGGAAGACCCGGACCACCGCCTCGGCGGCGGCGAGCAGCTGCCCGGCCGGGAGGAAGTCGAAGATCTCCCGGGCCGAGGAGACGAGCGTGGCGGTCCCGCCCCCCACGGCGAGCCGGAAGCCGCGGCGGCCGTCCCGCAGCCGGGCCCGGAAGCCCAGGTCGTGGATGGCCGTCTCGGCGTGATCCTCCACGCACCCCTCGAAGGCGATCTTGAACTTCCGGGGCAGGGACGAGGAGAGCGGGTGGCGCAGGAAGTGGCGGGTGAGCGCCTCGGCGTATGGCGTCACGTCGAAGGCCTCGTCGGGGGAGACGCCCGAATACGGGCAGGCCGTGACGTTCCGCACCGAGTTGCCGCAGGCCTCGCGGGTGGTGATCCCTGCTCGGGCGAGGACGCGGAGCGCGTCCGGCGTATCCCCGAGCCGGACGAAGTGGACCTGGAGGTTCTGCCGGGTGGTGACGTGCCCGAAGCCACGGCCGAACCGCTCGGTGACGGTGGCGAGGGCCTCGACCTGCGGTGCGAGGAGCAGCCCCTCCGGGACCTTCACCCGGAGCATGGAGAGGTCGCCCTCCTGTCGCTGCCCGTAGGTGCCGTGCAGGAGCCGGAACGAGCGCCAGGCGTCGGCGCCGATCTCGCCGCGCTCGAAGCGGCCGAGGTGGTCGACGAACTCGACGAGGTCGGCGGGTTCGGCGAAGGACAGCCGGCTCCGGGTGGCGGTGAGGATCTCGGCGTTGGGCATGGCGATCCTCAGGCTCCCGACGCGCGCGCGGCGGTGATCGTGGCGGTGGCGCCGAGGCCGCTCCGGACGGACGATCCGATCGCGGTGGCGAGGGAGGCCACCCGGCCCACGACGAGGGTTCCGGGGGCACGGCCGGCGTCGGGAAGGCTGGCGGAGCCAAGCTCCGAGAGCGTTCCCACCCAGGTCGCCGCGCCCGGGGTGGAGGCGGCGAGGAGGACCGCTGCCGGCGTCGCCCGGGGCCAACCCCGCTGGAGCAGCCGCTCGGCGATGGTGGCGCGGGCGCCGAGCCCCATCAGCACCACGAGCGTCATGGATTCCGGCGGGATGGCGTCGACCATCGGGCCCCAGGCGGCGGCATCGTGCCCGGAGAGCACGGCGAAGCCGGAGGCGAAGCCGCGGTGGGTCACCGGGATGCCGGCGAGCGCGGGTGCGGCGATGGCGGAGCTGACCCCCGGGACGATCTCGTACGGAACGTCGGCGCAGGCGAGCGCCAGCGCCTCCTCTCCTCCGCGGCCGAAGACGAACGGGTCCCCCGCCTTGAGCCGGACGACGCGCTTTCCGACACGCGCGGCGGCGATGAGGATGCGGTGGATGGCCTCCTGCCGGATGCTGGGCAGTCCGGCGCGCTTGCCGACGAAGAAGCAGTGGGCGCGGGTGGCGAGCCGGAGCGCCTCGCCGGACACGAGCGCGTCGTAGAGGACCAGGTCGGCCTCGGCGAGCCGTCGCGCGCCCTTCACGGTGAGCAACTCGGGATCGCCGGGTCCGGCGCCGACGATGGAGACGAAGCCGGTCACGAGGCCTCCGGTCGGGCATAGAGCGCGTCGAGCGCGGTGAGGAGCTGGGGCCGGCGGGCGGCCATGGGCACGCCGTCGGCGCGCTGCCGGAAGCGAAGGGCCTCGGCCTCCTCCACCCACCGGCCGACGTCGTCGGGAAGCAGCGAGGAGACCGCCTCGCGCAGGAGCCCGGCCAGGGCCGGGGCACGACCCTCGGTGGAGATGGCGACGAGGACCCCGCCGCGCCGTACCACACCACCCGTGTATGCGCTGGCGCTGGCCGGGTCGTCCACGGCGTTCACGAAGACGTTGCGGGCCTCCCCCGCGTCGGCCACCGCGCGGTTCACCTCCGGCGTGGCGGCCGCGACGACCAGCCAGGCCTCGGCCACGTCGGCGGGGCGGAAGGGGCGGAGGGCCACCTCCACGCCGCTGGCCCGGATCTCCGGGACCACCTCGGGCGCCACGACCTTCACCCGGGCCCCGGACTCGAGGAGGAGCCGCACCTTCCCGGCGGCGACGGGTCCGCCACCGACCACGAGGACGTCGCGCCCCTCGAGGCGCAGGAAGAGCGGGAAGAGCGGAGCGCTCACGACGCGCGCGCCTCCGCGCGGGGCCCGGCGACGAGCCCGCGGTCGCGCAGGTGGGCCAGGATCCGGGCCAGGCTCTCCGAGACCGGCTCCGAGTCGCTCCGGATCACCACGTCGGGCGACGGGGGCGGCTCGTACGGATCGGAGACCCCCGTGAAGTTGGCGAGCTCGCCGGCCAGCGCCTTCCGGTAGAGCCCCTTCACGTCCCGCGCCGCCAGCGCCTCGATGCTGGCCGAGGCGAAGACCTCCACGAACGGGACGCCGTCCTGCAGGGCGAGCGCGCGCACCTCGTCTCGGGTGGAGGCGTAGGGCGAGATCGCCGCCGTGACCACCGCGGTCCCGTTGCGCGCCAGCAGCCGCGCCACGTAGCCGATGCGCCGGATGTTGGTGTCCCGGTCCTCGCGGGAGAAGCCGAGCCCCTTCGAGAGGTAGGTGCGGACCTCGTCGCCGTCCAGGATCTCCACCGGGCGCTCGGCGGAGAGGATCGGCTCGAGCGCCTTCGAGAGGGTGCTCTTGCCGGCGCCGGAGAGCCCCGTGAACCAGAGGATGAACCCGCCCCGGTGGTGACGGAGTGGCGCGATCCGCGACGGCTCCGGCGCGGGCTGGGCGGCCAGGTAGTGGGCCCGCAGGATCTCCCCGATCTCGGGGCGGGTGAACTCGGGCGGGAGCGCCTGCCCGGAGCGGAGGATCTCGCGGGCCCTCGTTCCCGAGACCTCGAGCCGCTCCGAGACGGGGTGGGGGCAGGTCCGCGGCGAGGCGGTCGCCCCGCAGGCGCGGCAGTAGAAGGTGGCGTCGAACCGCAGGGGCTCGACCCCGATCTCGGAGGGACCGAACCGATCGAAGAGCCGGTGGGCGTCGAAGGGGCCGTAGTACTTGCCCACGCCGGCGTGGTCCCGCCCCACGATGAGGTGGGTGATCCCGTAGTTCTTCCGGGCGATGGCATGGAACAGCGCCTCGCGCGGGCCGGCG
Organism: uncultured Anaeromyxobacter sp.; assembly: GCA_903904005.1. Lineage (GTDB taxonomy): Bacteria > Myxococcota > Myxococcia > Myxococcales > Anaeromyxobacteraceae > CAIOAK01. The sequence continues at coordinate 44,411 of CAIVAR010000021.1, read as the reverse complement.
TAGCGCATCGCCGCGGGGAAGGCGGCGAGCAGGGTCCGGTCGGCCGGGTAGTACTTCGCGAGCAGTGCCTCGTAGACCTCGAAGCGCACCGAGGCAGGGACGTCGTCGTTCTTGGTCTCGCCCACCAGCGGGTGGAGGACGAGGCCGTCGGCGTGCTCGAGGGCGATCTTGGTCAGGTACTCGTGGGCGCGGTGGATGGGGTTGCGGGTCTGGAAGCCGGCCACCCGCTTCCACCCCCGCTCGGCGATGCGGGCCCGGAGCTGCGCCGGGGAGAGCCGGCGCTCGTGGAAGGGGAGGTCGTCGGGGAGCGGCAGGACCTGGACGCGGCCACCCACGGCGCCTGCCGGGCGGGAGAGGGTGTAGGCCACGCCTGGGTGGGCCGGGTCGTCGGTCCCGTAGACCGCGCGGGCCTCGGCCGGGAGGTCGCGGACGTATGCCTCCTCGACCGCCACCACGCCCCAGAGGCGCCCGGACGGATCGTGAAGGGCGGCCGATCCGGCGCGCAGCAGCTCCGGGAAGCGTGCCGCGTCCACGGCCAGGTTGAACGGGAGGGGCCACACCGTCCCGTCGGCGAGACGCAGGTCGGCGAGGACGCTCCGGTGGTCGGCCTCGCCGAGGAAGCCCCGCAGGGGGCTCGCGGCCCCCGTGGCGATGAGCTCGAGATCGGCGAGTTCCCGCGCGTCGAGGACGAGGCGCGGCAGCCCGGCCGCGAACGCCCGGAGCGGCCCTGCCTCCTCGGCGGGGACGATGCGGTTCACCAGGACCCCGCCGTGCGGGGCAACGAGGGTCGACATGGAGCTACTCCTTGGGTGAAGCGGGGGAAGGGGACGAGGTCCAGCCGGGCCGGGTGTGGAGGCCGCACTCCTTCTTCTCGAGCCCGCGCCAGCGGCCGGCGCGCGGGTCCTCGCCGGGCGATACGGGGGAGGTGCAGGGCTCGCAGCCGATGCTCGGATACCCCCGGTCGTGGAGCCGGTTCACCGGCACGCCGTGCCGGACCACGTAGGCGTCGACGTCCTGGGCGGTCCAGCCAACGAGCGGGTTCACCTTCACGAGCCCGAACTTCCCGTCCCACTCCACTGCGCGTGCACGGCGCCGCTCGGCGGTCTGGTCGCGCCGGATGGCGGTCACCCAGGCGTCGAAGCGGGTCAGCTCGAGGCCCAGCGGGATGACCTTGCGCAGCTCGCAGCATCGGTCCGGGTCGGTCTCCCACCCACGGTCGACCTCGGCGAGGTCGCCGGCCGGCGCGCGGACGGAGCGGATCTCCACGCCGTACCTGGCCTCGAGCTCCTCCCAGAGCGCGTGGGTCTCGGGAAAGAGGACGCCGGTGTCGAGCGTGAAGACGTCGACGTCGAGCCCGTGGCGCGCCACCAGGTCGACGAGCACGCAGCCCTCCCGCCCGAACCCGGTCGCGAGCCCGAGCCGGTGCGGGAACCGGCCCGCGGCACGCGCGAGGATCTGCTCGGCGGGGAGCCCGTCGAGGTCGCCGGCCCAGGCGTCGAGGCCAGGGCCGCTCACCGGCGCACCTGGAAAACAAATCTTTCATGACGGAACAATATCCGTAGAAGCGGACGTCGGCGGCGAAGCGAGAGGGGTCCTTCCCGGTCGGGGATGGTCATGGGCTCGGGTCCGTCTCAGTAGCGGGGGAGCGAGGGATCGACGTCGTCGCCGTAGCGGAGGACGCCGCCGGCGAGGGAGAGGACGTTGGGGAATCCGGCGGCCCGGATCTGCAGGCCGGCCTTCTGGCTGCGGACACCACTCCGGCAGTAGACGACGATCTCCCGGGCCGGATCGAGGCGCTGGATCTCCTCGGCCAGACGGGAGAGCGGCGCCAGGCGGGCGCCGGGGATCCGGGTGATCTCCCACTCGTGGGGCTCCCGGACGTCGAGCAGGGTGAGCGCGTCGCCGCGCAGGACCCGCTTCGCCAGCTCCACCGGCGTGATCTCCGGGACGCGCTCGACCGGGGCGCCCACCTCGCAGGCGAAGGACTCCTCGCGGAGCTCGCGGATCGTCCTCGTCCCGCAGGCCGGGCAGTTCGGGTCCTTGCGGACCTTCACGGTCCGGAACTGCATGGCGAGCGCGTCGACGAGGAGCAGCCGCCCCACGAGCGGCTGGCCGATGCCGGCCAGCAGCTTCAGCGCCTCGGTGGCCTGGATGGTCCCGAGCAGCCCGGGAAGCACGCCGAGCACGCCTCCCTCGGCGCAGGAGGGCACCTCGCCCGGGGGCGGCGGCGAGGGGTAGAGGCAGCGGTAGCAGGGGCCGTCGGCGGTGGCGAAGACCGAGGCCTGGCCGTCGAAGCGGAAGATGCTCGCGTAGACGTTGGGGCGGCCGGCCAGCACGCAGGCGTCGTTCACCAGGTAGCGCGTCCCGAAGTTGTCGGTGCCGTCGACGACAAGGTCGTGGTCGCGCACGAGCTCGAGGGCGTTGCCGGCGTGGAGCCGGGTGTCGTGGAGGGTGAGGGAGAGGTGCGGGTTCAAGTCGAGCAGCCGATCGCGCGCCGATTCCGCCTTGGGGCGCCCCACGTCCTTCGTGCCGTGGAGCACCTGGCGCTGGAGGTTGGTCACGTCGACCACGTCGAACTCCACGAGCGACACGTGCCCCACGCCGGCGGCGGCCAGGTAGAGCGCCGCGGGCGACCCGAGGCCGCCTGCCCCCACGAGCAGGACGCGCGAGCCCTTCAGCCGGCGCTGCCCCGTCACCCCCATCTCGGGGAGGATGAGGTGGCGGCTGTAGCGGTGGATCTCGGCGCGGTCGAGCGTGGGGAGCGGCGACTTCAAGTCACCCTCCGGCGATGGCGGGGACGACGACGATCTCGTCGCCGTCCTTCACCGCGGTCTGGAAGCCCGAATGGAAGCGGATGTCGTCGTCGTTCAGGTAGAAGACGACGTAGGGATACGGTTCCCCCCGGGCGTCCCGGAGCTTGCCGGCGATGCGGGGGAAGCGCCCGGCGAGGTCGGCGACCACCTCGCCCACGGTCGCGCCACTGGCCTGCAGCGCGGTCTGGCCACCGGTGAGCGGCGCCAGGACGCCGGGGATGCGGATCTGCACGGACACGTTCGCTCCTCTCGTTCTCTAGGCGGAGGGTACCAGGGCCGCCACCTCGGCGAGGCGGGGAGCGATGACCGGGGTCTCGGGTAGGGCCCCCTGCAGGGCCTCCACCGTCTTGAGACCGTTGCCGGTGATGCAGAGCACCACCTCGTCGTCGGGCCGGAAGTGGCCCCCGCGGGCCAGCTGCAGCGCGGCAGCCACGGTGGTGCCGCCGGCGGTCTCGGTGAAGATGCCCGCATCCCGGGCCAGCGTGCGGATCCCCTCGACCAGGTGCGGATCGGCCACCGCCTGGGCCCAGCCGCCGGAGGCCCGGATGGCCGCCGAGGCGAAGCGCCCGTCGGCCGGGTTCCCGATGGCGATCGACCGGGCGATGGTGTCCGGGACCACCGGCCGGAGCACGCCGTCGCCGCGCCGGACCAGGTCGACGATGGGCGCGCAACCCGAGGCCTGCGCCCCGTAGAGGCGGGGCGCGGGGCCCTCGACCAGCCCGGCCGAGGCGAACTCGGCGAAGCCCTTGTGCAGCTTGGTGAGGAGGGACCCGCCCGCCATGGGGACCACCACCGCCGAGGGGAGGCGCCAGCCGAGCTGCTCGGCGATCTCGAAGGCCATGGTCTTCGACCCCTCGCCGTAGTAGCCGCGGAGGTTGATGTTCACGAGCCCCCAGCCGAAGCGATCGGCCACCTGGGCGCAGAGCCGGTTCACGTCGTCGTAGGTCCCGCGGACCCGGACCAGGTTGGGGCCGTAGACCGCGGTCCCCACCACCTTCCCGAGCTCCAGGTCATGCGGGATGAAGATCCACGAGGAGAGCCCCGCCCGCGCGGCCTGCGCCGCGACCGCGTTGGCCAGGTTCCCGGTGGAGGCGCAGCCGACCGTCCTCACCCCGAGCGCCACCGCGGCGTTGAGGGCGGTGGCGACCACGCGATCCTTGAAGGAGAGGGTGGGGTGGGAGACGGCGTCGTTCTTCACGAAGGCGCGGGCCACGCCGAGCTTGCGGGCCAGCACGGGGACCTCGACGAGCGGCGTGAAGCCGCTGTCGAGCGAGACGGTCGGCTCCCCGAGCAGGGGCAGCCACTCGCGGTAGCGCCAGAGCGACGGCGCGCGGCGGGCGATCTCCTGCCGGGTGGGCAGGCGGCGGGACTTCTCGTAGGTGGGCTCGAGCGGGCCGAGGCACTCGGCGCAGACGGCGACCGGGGCGGGCTCGCTCACGGCCCCGCAGAGCCGGCAGGTCTGCGGGACGAGTGCGGGGCCGGCCGGGAGAACGGCGCGGGCGGCGGAGGAGGGGCTCATCCGATGGTTTCCGCGTAGGTCATGACCAGGTACATCACGGCCGGCGTGCCGGTCGGGTTGACGTAGGCGTGCGGGACGTCGGCCTGGAAGAGGATGGTGTCGCCCGCGCCCAGGACGGCCCGCTCCCCGGCGATGTCGATCTCGACCCCGCCGGAGGCCACCACCAGGTTCTCGAAGGTGCCCGGGGGATGGGGCTCGGCCCGCTCCTCGCTGCGGGGCTCGAGACGCAGCTGGTAGAACTCCACCCGGCGCGGTTCGTCGAAGGGGAAGAGTGCACGGGAGGTGAAGCTGCCGTCGTGGCTGGCGAGCACCTTGGCCTCCTCCTGGCGCAGGACGCGGACGCCCGGGGCGGAGCGGGCCGCGATGAGCGCCGAGAAGGGAAGCTCGAGCGCCTTGGCGATGCGCCAGACCACGTTGATGGTGGGCGTGCTCCTCCCCAGCTCGACCTGGGAGAGCATGGCGCGCGAAACCCCGGAGAGGGTGGCGAGCCGCTCGAGCGAGAGCCCGCGGCGCACGCGGAGCCGCCGCAGGTTGGTCCCGACCACCGGTGTGAGGTCGTTGCCTGCGTCGGGTGGAGGCGAGGCGGCCCTACGCCCTTTTCGGCGGGACACGGGACCGGCCTCCTCACCCTCTCGAACCTCGGCCATCCGGCACCCCTCCGAAAGTGAACGGACGACAATCTGCTTTAACGGATGGCGAGTGTCAAGTGAAGCGGAGATTATTCCGTCATCACGGATAGCGGCCCGACGGGCTCACACAAAGCAAACGGGCGGGACCGGCGACCGGCCCCGCCCGCGCGTGTTCCGGAGGGTGCTACTTCGCCGCGGCGAAGGCCTCCTCGAAGTCCTCGCGGATGTCGTCGATGTGCTCCAGCCCCACCGACACCCGGATCAGGTCGGGCGAGACGCCGGCGGTCTTCTGCTCGGCCTCGCTCAGCTGGCTGTGGGTGGTGGTGGCGGGGTGGATGACCAGCGTCTTCGCGTCGCCCACGTTGGCGAGGTGGCTCGCCAGCTTCACCCCCTCGATGAACTTCCTGCCCGCCTCGGCGCCGCCCTTGATCCCGAAGGAGAGCACCGCGCCGAAGCCGTTCCGCAGGATCTTCTTGGCCCGCTCGTGGTGCGGGTGGCTGGCGAGCCCCGGGTAGCGCACCCAGGCCACCTGCGGGTGCTTCTCCAGCCACTGCGCGATGCCCAGCGTGTTGTCGCAGTGGCGCTGCACGCGGAGCGACAGGGTCTCGAGCCCCTGCAGGAAGAGGAACGAGTTGAATGGGGAGAGCGCCGGTCCCTGGTCCCGCAGCCCCTCGACGCGGGCGCGGATGATGAACTGGATGTTGCCGAAGGGTCCCTTGGGGCCGAACACGTCGTTGAAGACGAGGCCGTGGTACCCGGGCGACGGCTCGGTGAAGAAGGGGAACTTGCCGGACGCGCCCCAGTCGAACTTGCCGGAGTCGACGATGACGCCGCCGAGGGACGTGCCGTGGCCGCCGATCCACTTGGTGGCCGACTCGACGACGACGTCGGCGCCGAAGTCGATGGGGCGGGCCAGGTAGCCGGCGGCCGCGAAGGTGTTGTCGACGATGAGGGGGATCTTGGCGTCGTGGGCCACCTGGGCCAGCGCCGGGAGGTCGGGGATGTCGTAGCCCGGGTTGGCGATGGTCTCGACGTAGAGGGCCTTGGTCTTCGGGCCGATGGCCTTCGCCAGGTCGGCGGCCTCCACGCTGTCGACGAGCTTCACGCCGATGCCGAGGCGGGGGAGGGTGACCTTGAACTGGTTGTACGTGCCGCCGTAGAGGCGGCTCGACGACACGATGTCGTCGCCTGCCTGGGCGATGTTGGTGATGGCGAGGAACTGCGCCGCGTGCCCCGACGCGGTGGCGAGCGCGGCCACGCCCCCCTCGAGCGCGGCCACCCGCTTCTCGAAGACGTCGGTGGTCGGGTTCATGAGGCGCGTGTAGATGTTGCCGAACTGCTGGAGCGCGAAGAGCTTGGCGCCGTGCTCCGTGCTGTCGAAGGTGTAGGAGGTGGTCTGGTAGATGGGCACCGCGCGGGAGTTCGTGCCCGGGGCGGGCTCCTGCCCTGCGTGCACTTGAAGGGTCTCGAAGCGGAGCTTGCGGCTGGCTGGAATGGTCATGGCGGGAAATCCTATATAGTGGACGTTCGTCCTGTCAAGCGGACAGAGCGGATCCCTCAGCCGGCAACCACCTTCACGGCCACCGTGCGCGCCCGCGGCCCGTCGAACTCGCAGAGGAAGACCCCCTGCCAGGTGCCCAGGACCGGCAGCCCGCGCTCGACGACGAGCGTCGTCGAGGCGCCCACCAGCGCCGCCTTGACGTGGGCGTCCGAGTTTCCCTCCCCGTGAAGGTACTCGCCTCGGGCGGCCCGGTGCGGAACGGCGTTCTCGAGCGCGAGCAGGAGATCGCGGGGCACGTCGGGATCGGCGTTCTCCTGCACGGTGACCCCGGCGGTGGTGTGGGCGCACCAGACCACGGCGATCCCCTCCGCCACCCCGGAGGCGCGGATGGCGTCGCGCACCTGGGACGTGATCTCGACGAGGCAGGAGGCGGCGGCGGTGCGGACGTCGAAGCGGGTGACGGCCATGCGGGCTCCGATCAGAGATGTGCGGCCAGCGCGGCGAGGCCGGAGAGGTCGTGGACGTCCCCCGGGAGGCGCGGGACCGCGACATGGGGCCCGGGCGCGCCACGCCGCATCCGCTCCACCTCGCGGGCGTCGGAGCGGGCGAACGCCTGGTGCTCCTGCAGCGTCAGCGCCAGGCGGGCCGCCAGGTCCTCGGTGCCGGGACCCGCCGAGGCGAGCGCGGCGGCGAGCGCCTCCGCGACGGGCTCCGTTCCCGGGAGGCCACCCGGGAACGGCCACAGGTCCGGGGTCACGCGGTTCGAGACCGCGCCCGCCACCGGCATGCCGGCCTTGCGCAGGTGGTCGTGGAAGAAGAGAGCCTCGTCCACCGAGAGCGGGCTCGGGCTCGCCACCAGCACGAAGCCCACCTCGGGCTGGGTCAGCAGCGTGCGGACCGCCGAGGCCCGCTCCTTGAACCCGTCGTACATGCCCTGGAACTGCCCGAGGAAGTCGCCGACGTCGGAGAGGACGTCGGAGCCGGTGAAGCGGGAGAGGGTCTTGGCCACGAACCCGGTCCCGGCCTGCAGGAGGCGGGCGCCGAAGCGCCCCGCGTCGATGGCCGGGGCGAAGAGCTTCCGGGCCGTCTCGTTCCCCACGAAGTCGAGGATGCGGTCGGGCGCCTCCAGGAAGTCGAGTGCGTGCGAGGTGGGGGGCGTGTCGAGGACGATGAGGTCGTAGTCCCGCTCGGTGGAGAGCTCGTAGAGCTTCTCCATGGCCATGTACTCCTGGGAACCGGCCAGGGCCCCGGAAACTTGTTGATAGACCCGGTTGCCGAGGATGCGGTCGCGGGTGGCGGCGTCGGGGGCGTGGCGCGCCACCAGGTCGTCCCAGGTGCGCTTCACGTCGAGCATCATGGCGAAGAGCTGCCCCTTCGGCGCCAGCCCGGACCGCGCGAAGGCCTCGGCCGGGACGAGGGCCTCGGCGTTCCCGAGCGAGCCGAGCCCGAGGGCGGTGGCCAGGCGACGGGCCGGGTCGATCGTGCAGACCAGCGTGCGCCCGCCCTCCATGGCCCGGGAGAGGGCGATCGCCGCCGAGACCGAGGTCTTGCCCACGCCGCCGCTGCCGACCACGATGGCGACCCGCTTGCCCTCGAGCGATCGCAGGAGCGCGCCCATCAGACCTGCCCCTCCATGGCGTCGGCGATGCGCTCCACGGCGCGCCGCCCCCAGCGGTCGAAGGCCAGGAGCGGGAGCGGGATCAGCGGGCGGCCCACCAGCTCGCGCAGCCGGGTCGCCTGGGCGGAGGCGCGCACCCGCTGCTCGGCCTGGAGGACCGCGGCCCGGGCCGCCGGTCCGAGCGGAGGCGGCGCATCCAGGACGGCGCGCAGCCGTTCCCGTTCACCCTCGGTATAGAGCTCCCGGGGCATGGCGTTCAGGAACACCGGCCCCCGGGGCAGCGAGAGCTCCTTTCCGATCCGGGCGTCGAGCTCGGCCGTCTCGGTGACCGGCATCTCCTCGGGCAGGGAGACGAGCGCGATGGCGGTGCGCACCGGGTCGGAGAGCAGGGCCTGCATCCACTCCGCGTCGCGCCGGAGCGGGCCCCCCGGCACCGTGGCGAGGAGCGCCCTGGGAACGCCGAGGAGCTGCACGGCATGGCCGGTGGCCGGTGCGTCCACCACCACGAGATCCCAGCGGGGGCGTCCGCTGGTCTCCGACCGGGCCTCGTGCAGGATCTTGCCGAGCATGAGCGTCTCGGCGAGCGAGGGCACGGCGCGCAGGAAGAAGCGCACCACCCGGTTCTCGAAGACGGCCTGGTAGATGGCCCGCACCTTCACCACCATGAGCGCGTACTCCTCGAGCGCGTGGCGCGGGTCGACGTCGACGGTGGAGATGCCGGGGAGGACCTCGCGGATCACCGGGCCGGAGGGGCGGCCACCCAGCATGGGGGCCACGCGCTCACGGGCGTCGACCTCGGCGACGAGGACGCGCTTGCCGCGGCGGGCGGCGAGCATGGCCAGGGCGGCGGAGACGGTCGACTTCCCGACTCCTCCCTTGCCCGTGACCACGACGAGGCGGCGATCGAGCAGTTCGGAGCCGGACACGACGCTTGACAAGCTAACGTCGGGGGGTGGAGATGTCCACATGCTCCGCTCGCTCCTCGATCATCCTCTCCTGCGCCAGGCGCGTGCCGCCGGCGAGCGCCAGGTGGGGCGCGTGCTCTCTCCGGAGGTGGCCGGTGCCGCGCTCCAGGCGCTCCTCTCCGCCGCCGGGGAGGCCCGGGAGCGGATCGACCGGGTGGCCCGCGCCGCGCTCGACGCCGCCCAGGTGCCGTCGTCCCGGGACCTCGACGAACTGAAGCGGAGGCTCGTCGAGATGGAGGAACTCCTCGACGGCCTTTCCACCCGGCTGGCGAGGGCCGAGGCGCGCGAGGGCGACGACGAGGACAAGGACAGGGACGAGGGCGAGGACGAGACCGAGGAAGGGCAGGGCGGCGCCGCGGGCTGACCGCCCGCCGCCGGACACCCGGACATGCGGCGCATCGCCTTCGTCAACGAGAAGGGCGGCACCTGCAAGACCACGCTCTGCGTGAACACGGCGGCCTGGATCGCCGTGGAGCGCGGGAAGCGGGTGCTGGTCGCCGACCTCGACACGCAGGGGCACGCCGGCAAGGCGCTCGGCGTCGACGTGCGCGGGCTCGCCCCCACCATCCGCGACGTCCTGCTCGGCGACGTGCTCTCGGTGAGGGACGTGGCCCGGCCCACCGGCGTTCCCGGGCTCGACCTGCTGCCGGCCAACAAGGACCTGGCCGGCTTCCCGGTCGAAGTCGCCTCCTTCCACGACCGGGCCGACCGGCTCCGCCAGCGGCTCGACGACGTGCCCGAGGGCACCTGGGACGCGGTGCTCATCGACGCGCCGCCGTCGGTGTCGCTCGTCACCGAGAACGTGCTGCGCGCCGCCACCGAGGTGGTGCTCCCGGTGGGGCTCACCTACCTGGCGCTCGACGGGTGCGCCGAGATCCTGGCCAGCCTGGAGACGCTGCGCCGGGAGACCGGGCGGGCTCCCGAGGTCACCCTGGTGGTGCCCACGCTCTACCGGAAGACCCAGCTCGCCGCGGAGATCCTGGGCAAGCTCGAGGCGCGCTTCGCGGGGCGGCTGGCCCGCCCGCTCGGCTTCTCGGTGAAGATCGACGAGGCCCAGAGCCATGGCCGGACCATCTTCGAGTACGCACCCCGGTCGAGCGGCGCCCTGGCGCTGGCGGAGATCGCCCGCGTCGTCTGGGACCGGCCGGCTCCGGCCACTCGCCCGGGCTAGCGGTCGAGGTCGGAGAGCCGCCGCTCGAGGTCCTCGAGGCGGGCGGTGAGGGTCTGCAAATCCTTGCGCAGCTCGGGGAGGTTGGCCACTCCGTCCATGGCGGCGCGCACCCGGTCGTCGATGCGGCGCTGGAACTGGGAGACGGCCTCCTGGGAGGCGGCCACGAGGTCCTTGGCCCGGTCGCCGGTGGCCTGGACGCGGGGGATGAGGGTCTGGACCTTGTCGCGGATGTCGGCCTGCGCCACGTCGACGAACTGCTGGGCGCGCTCGCTGCCGTGCCGGATGAGGTCCTTCAGGGTGCGGAGGCTCATCTTGGAGGTCTTCTTCTCCTCCTCGAAGATGATCTGGGCGAGGGTGACGCTGGTGAGGTCCTCCTTGGTCCGGTTGTCGACGACCCGGACTTCGGTCCCCGCCTTCACCATCTCCGCGATCTCTTCCAGCGTGACGTACCGTGACTCGACGGTGTCGTAGAGCTTGCGGTTCGCGTAGCGCTTGATGACCTTCGGTTCACGCCCCAACGAGGTCGTGTCCGCTTCCACCGTCTGCTGTTCACTCATCGGAAATCTCGACCCCTCGCGTGGGAACGTGGGCGAAACCCTGCCGCACTGCGGCATTGTTCTCGGCTCGACGCTTGGTGTCAAGGGGGAGCGGTGCTACGGTTGCGCCGGGGAACCCAGGAATCACGGCATGATCGTCGCTTGCTCCGCATGCAGCACCCGGTTCCGGGTCGCCGACGAAAAGGTCGGTCCCCGGGGCGCGAGGATCCGGTGCACCCGGTGCGGCCAGACGTTCTCGGTCGTTCCCCCGCCAGCCCAGGAACCGGAGCCGGCGCCCTTGCCCCCCCCTCCGCCGCCCCCCCGGCCTCCGGAGGTCCCCCACGAGCCCACCGGCACCGGCGGCTGGCCGACCGGGGTCCTGGAGGTGGGCGGGCCTGGCTCCGAGCCCGGCTCGAGCCCCGGGCACGCCCTCCACCCGGACGACCCGTTTGCCGCCTTCGGCTCGCTGTCCGAGCCCGAGGCGGCCGCTCCCCCGGCGCCGGCCGCCGCGCCGCCTCCGGCGCTCGATTTCCTCGGTTCACTTCCGGTCACGAACCTCTCCGACCTGGAGCGGACCGGCGCGGTCCCGCTCTTGCCCCCGCTCCCTCCCGTCGCCGATCCCGGACCCGACTCCGCCGGCCCCGGTTCCGGTTCCGGTCGCGGTTTCGACGCCGAGGGCGACCTGTCGCTGGAGGAGCGCACCCCCGCCGCCACCCCGATCCGGGAGGCTGCTGCCCGCTGGAGCGAGCCCGAGGCCTCGCAGGCCATCGCGGTCGGACCGGACGGCTTCCAGGAGGTGGACCTGGCGAGCGGGGAGGCGCGCCCCGACCCGGCCTTCGACTCGACCCGCGAGGTGGCGATCCCCGCGCCGGAGCCCCGCGGGCAGGCCGGGCAGGACGGGGCACCACCCATTCCGCCCCCGAAGGGCGAGCCGGCGCCGGTCGAGCACCCCTACGAGCCCACCTCCATCACCCGGATCTCGCCCGCCCGTCTCCGGGCGGCGGCGATGAACGTCCTCTCGCTCGCGGCCCTGCTCGTGGTCACCCTCGGGATCGTGCTCTGGTGGCGCGGCGAGAGGATCGGATCCCTCCTTCGCTGGCCCGGTGCCGGGCCGCAGGCCGTCGACGTCTCCCAGGTCGCGAGCGGCGTGTACGAGGGGATGCACGGGCAGCCGATGGTCTTCGTTCGCGGCGTCGTGCGGGCCACGAAGGGATCGGTGGAGGGGCCGGTGACCATCCGGGTCGTGATGGAGCGGGGCGGCACGATGCTGGGTGCCGCGACCGCCGTGGCGGGCGCGGTGCCGAGCGCCGAGGACCTGGCGGCGGTGACCACGCCCGGCGAGCTGGCAGGCCTGAAGGCGCAGGTCGAGGGCGGAGCGCCGCGCAGCCTGGACCCGGGAGGCGACCTCCCGTTCCTGGCCCTGTTGCCGCTCCCCGCCGGTGACGTCGGCACCATCCGCTTCCGTGTCGAGCCCCTTCCCGCCCGGGAGCGCTGACCGTGGCCGGGCGGGATCCCGCCGTGGCCCGTGCCGAGGCCTTCGCCCGGCTCCTCGGGGTGCTCCCGGAGGGCGACATCCGCGCCGGGGCCGCGGGACGCCACCTGGCGCGGATGCCACCGGAGGAGGGGGTCGAGCTCCTGGCCGCGCTCGTCTCCTCGGGCGCCGAGGCCTGGGGAACGCCGGCCGTCGCCGCCATCGGCCAGGCGCTGCGCGGGACGGCTCCGGTCATCCCCTACGAGTGGAGGACGGCGGCCTACGCGGAAGCCCGGGAGCGCGCGCTTCCCCACGTGGCCTCCCTCTTCCTCGCGCCCGCTCCGCGCCGGCCGTTCCAGGAGCCGCGGGACCGGTCCGACCCGGAGTCGGCGCGCCTCACCCTCGGTCAAAAGAAGACCTTCGCGCGCCTCCGGCGCGACCCCGACCTCCTGGCCCGGCTGGCCGCCGAGGGGGACCCGGCGGTCGTCCGGGAACTCCTGCGCAACCCGCTCGTCACGGAGGCGGTGGCCGCCCGGATCGCCGCCCGCCGCCCGGTCCGTCCCGAGGTGCTCCGGGCCCTCCACGAGGACCCGCGGTTCCGCAACCGGGCGGCGGTCCGGCGTGCGCTGGCCCGCAACCCCTACGTGGAGACCGAGATCGCGCTCCACATCCTCCCCACGCTTCCGCCCGGTCTGGTCGGGGAGATCGCCCGCGACGGGACGCTCCACCCGGCTGTGCGGGAGGCGGCGCGGGTGCTGTCCGAGAAGCGGCGGGGCTAGGCCTTCTTCGACCCGGCGGGCGTCGGCTGTGGCTGGGGCGCCGAGGTCTTCTGCGCTCCGGCGATCTGCTCCGGCTCGTCCCGGGGGGGCGTCACGTCGATGGAGTCGTCGCCGCCGCCGGTCGCCTTCCGGAAGTTCTTGATCCCCTTGCCGAGGGCGTCGCCGAGCTGCGGGATCTTGTTGGCCCCGAAGATGAGCAGCACGACGACGAGGACGATGAGAATCTCGCCGAAACCGAGTCGCATGAGCGGTAGCATAACGCGGCTTGAGCCCTCCGAGCTACCCTTCCGTCCCGGGCCGCCCCCTCGTCCTGGGACACCGCGGTGCCAGCGCCGACGCGCCGGAGAACACCCTGGCGGCCTTCCGGATGGCGCTCGCCCAGGGGGCCGACGGCTTCGAGCTCGACGTCTGGCGCTGCCGGGGAGGCGAGCCGGTGGTGATCCACGACGCCGACTGCCGGCGCACCGGGCAGGCGCCGCTCGTGGTGCGCGAGGAGCCCCTCTCCCGGCTCCGGGAACTCGACGTGGGGATGTGGCGCGGGGAGCCGTTCGCCGGGGAGCGGATCCCCACGCTCTCCGAGGTGCTCGACGCCTTCCCCGACGCGGTCGTGAACGTGGAGCTGAAGAGCGCCCGCGTCCCCGACCTGGGGCTCGCCGTCGAGGTGGTGCGAACGCTCCGGCAGCAGAGGGCCGAGCCGAGGGTAGTGGTCTCGTCCTTCAGCGCCGCCCTGCTCGGCGCCTTCCGGTCGCTCGCCCCCGACGTGGCCACCGGCTTCCTCGTTTCGCCCGGCGCCATCGCCTGGGCCCGGGCCGAGGCTGCCGTCCGGGCCATCCGTCCCGCCGCGATCCACCTGGCGCTGGAGCTCGCGACCGATCGCCGGCTCGAGGCCTGGACCCGCGCCGGCATGAACGTCCTGGTCTGGACGGTGGACGACCCGGTCGAGGTGGAGCGGCTCGCGCGCCTCGGGGTGGCCGCCGTGGTGAGCAACCGGCCCGGGCTGGCGCACGAGGCGGTCCGGCGCGCCACCGGCCGGTAGCCGGCCCCCTACAGCGGCTTCACCGGCGCGAGCTGGGCGACGAGCCCTTCGGCGTCGGTGACCGGCGCCCGGCAGCTCCCGTGCTCGCAGACGTAGGCCGTGGGGCGGCCGCCCACCGCCACCTTCCCGGCGGCGACCGGCGCCACGCGGGCGAGCGCCGCGGCGCCTTCCCCCTCCGCTGCCCCGGCGAGAGCCCGGCTGGGGAGGAAGGTGTGTCGGAGGACGTCGACGAGGTTGGACGGGGGAGGCGATCCCTCGGGCCAGGAGAGCACCACCTCGACCGGCGCGTCGGTGAAGAAATCGAGCGCGAGCAGCATCTCGTGCAGCGCGGCCGGCTGCTGCTCGAGCACCGCGGTGTGGGCCCGGAGCGCCCGGACGGCCACCTCGCGCCACCGGTCGTCGCCGGTGAAGGCGTGGAGCCGCAGCGCGGAGAGGAGGGCCACCGACGCGCCGCTCGGCTCGGCGCCGTCGTGGCCGGGCTTCTCCCGGGCCACGAGAACCTCGTGATCGGCGGCGGTGCGGTACCAGCCCCCGGCCTCGGGATCGGCGAAGAGCGCCTCGCCCTGCTCGGCCAGCTCGAGTGCCGCGGAGAGCCAGCGCGGCTCGAAGGTGGCCTCGAAGAGGTCGATCAGCCCCTGGACCAGGAAGGCCTGGTCCTCGAGGAAGCCGGGTCCCGACGTGCGGCCGTCGCGCCAGCTGCGCTGGAGCCGGCCGTCCACCCGGAGCCTTTCGAGCGCGAAGGTGGCGGCGCGAACCCCAGCCTCGACGAAGCGGGGCTCCGAGAGGATCCTCCCGCCCACCGCCATCGCCGAGATCATGAGGCCGTTCCAGGCGGCGAGCACCTTGTCGTCGAGCAGCGGCGCCGGACGGAGGGCCCGCTCGGCGAGCAGGATCTCCCGGGACCGCGAGAGCGCCTCCCACTCCTTCTCGTCGGGGCGGGGTACCGACAGGACGTTCCCGCCCTCGAAGTTCCCGCGCTGGGTGACCCCGTGGTAGGCGATGAACCGGGGCGCGTCCCCCTTCAGGATCTGGCGGATCTCCCCCTCGCTCCAGGCGAAGAAGCGCCCCTCCTCCCCCTCGGAGTCGGCGTCGGTGGCCGACCAGAAGGCGCCGTCGGTCGACGTCATCTCCCGGAGCACGTAGTCGAGGGTGGTGCGCGCCACCCGTGCCAGGTCGGGGCGCCGCGTGACCTGCCACGCCTCGGCGTAGGCGACCGCGAGCAGCGCGTTGTCGTAGAGCATCTTCTCGAAGTGGGGGACGAGCCAGAACTCGTCGACCGAGTAGCGGTGGAAGCCCCCGCCGAGCTGGTCGTGGATGCCGCCCGCGGCCATGCGCTCGAGGGCGTGCACCGCCATCCCGAGCGAGCTCGCGTCGCCGGTGCGCCGGTGGTGGCGGAGCAGGAGCCGCACCGGGAGGCTGGATGGAAACTTTGGCGCGCCCCGGATGCCGCCGTGCTGCGGATCGTGGACCCGCGCGTAGAAGGCCTGGGCGGCGCGGAGGACACCGGTCCCGGGCAGGTGCTCCCCGGCGGCGCCGCCCGACATGGCGACGCGGATGGCCTCGGTGATCGACTCGGCGGCGCGGGCCACGCGCGCCGGGTCGCGGCGGTGGATGGCGGCGAGGTCGCGGAGCAGGGAGGAGAACCCCTTGGGCGCGCCGCGGTCCCCGTCGCGCGGGGGGAAGTAGGTCCCGCCGAAGAAGGGGCGCCGGTCGGCGTCGAGCCAGACGCTCATGGGCCAGCCGCCGTGCCCGTTGAGCGCCTGGACGGCGGTCATGTAGACCGCGTCGACGTCGGGGCGCTCCTCGCGGTCGACCTTCACCGGAACGAAGTCCTCGTTCAGCTGCCGGGCGATGTCGGGGTCCTCGAACGACTCCTCCTCCATCACGTGGCACCAGTGGCAGGTGGCGTAGCCCACCGACAGGAAGACGGGACGGCCGCTCCGGCGGGCCTCCGCGAAGGCCTCGTCGCCCCAGGGGTGCCAGTTGACCGGGTTGTGGGCGTGCTGGCGGAGGTAGGGGCTCGTCTCGGCGATGAGCCGGTTGGTGAACCGGGGGCGCGCACCGTCGCGGTGGCGGGTGCGCGGCGCGTAGCCGGCAGGAAGGTCGGCGAGGGCGGCGGCGATCCGGGCAGCCACCTCGGGTGGGAACGGGGTCCCTCCCGGCGGGGGAACGGGCACGGCGTCGTCGGTCAAGGGCATCCTCCGCGGCGCACGGGGCGCACCCGGGCTCGCATAATCCGCTCCGTCAGCGTTGGCGAGGGGTTCCCGTGAGGAAGGTCGCCCCCGGTCCCCGAGGCCGCGAACGGTCCACCTGCCACTCCATGTCGCCGGGGAGGCCGGCCGAGAGCGCCAGGAGTTCCTCCGGGCGGTAGGCGCGGAAGACCGAGACCACCCCGTCCCAGAGGACGAGGAACGGCACCAGCGGCACGACGTAGGTGAGGAGGAGCCGGGGGATCGACGGTGGGCGGAGGAACGGGGTCACGAGCCACACGAGCAAGGGCGAGAAGAGCACCCCGACGAGCCCGGCCAGGCTTCGCTCCACCGCCTCGGCTGTCAGGATCGGCACCCGCATCCGGGACGCGTCGGCGAGCACCGCCCGGGCAGCCGCCGGCGGCAGGTGGTGGAAGCCGTCGAAGAGGGTGCGGACACCGGGGAGTGCGTCGGGAACGCGGTCGGCCCGCACCGATCCCGGATGTCCGGTCACGCCCCGGTGGGCGCGGGCCTCGATCCACGCCCAGGCCCCCGGGTCGGGGTGAAGGTCGGTGAGGTGGACGTGGATCGGCATTCCCAGCGAGGCCTCGACGAACGGTGCGAGCGCCGGCCAGGGGCCACCTGCGCCGGAGCAGAGGTCGACCACCTGGTCGGTGCCGGCGCCCCGCAGCAGGCGGGCGATCCGGGGGGCCGCCGGCTCGAAGAGCCGGGTGAGGGTGACGATGCCGCGAAGGTAGTCGCCGAGCCAGCGCCGCAGCGGCATCGGCAGGCCGGGGAGGTCGGTGAACTCGAAGAGCTGGAGGCGCGGCCAGCGCGCGGGAGGGAGCTGGAAGTCGTCCACCGTCACCCCTGGGAGACGCCGGTGACGTGCGCCTGGATGGGGACGATCTCGCGCGACGACACGCTCCGGAACCGCAGGAAGAGGGCCACTGCGACCGCCGAGAGGCCGACGAGGAGACCCCACCACAGGCCGGTGACGCCGTAGCCCAGCGCGAGCCCCAGCCCGAGCGCCGCCGGCAGCCCGAGCGCCCAGTGGCCGACCAGGTTGGCCCAGAGGGTGAAACGGGTGTCGCCGGCCCCGCGCAGCACGCCCGCGCCGACCGCCTGGATCCCGTCGGAGATCTGGAAGAGGCCGGCCACGCGCAGGAGCGGCGTCGTGGCCGCGACCACCGCGGGGTCGGAGCTCATGAGACGGGCGAAGAGTCCGGGGAGGAGGAGGAAGGCGAGCCCCCATGTGGACATGAGCGCGGCGCCCGTGCCGAAGGCCACGAGCCCGGCCCGGCGGGCCGCCGGCGTGTCGCGGGAGCCGACTGCCCATCCCACCCGCACCGAGCCTGCGTTGCCGATCCCCACGGCGGCGTTGAAGGAGAAGGAGGCGAGCGCGAGCGCGACCTGGTGGGCGGCCATGGGCACCGCCCCGAGCCGGCCGGCCATGAGCCCCACGAGCGCGAAGACGCCCACCTCGGCGGCCATGTGCAGCCCCACGGGCGCGCCCAACTTCACGGCGAGTCGCATCTCCCGCGCCACCGGCCGGCGCACCCAGGGTCCGGCGGCCGGGACCCGTCCCGCCGCCCAGGCCACGAAGCCGGCCTGGAGCCAGGTGGCGACCGAGGTGGCGATCCCGGAGCCGGCCGCCCCGAGCGGCGGGATGGCCCGGAGCACGCCGGTCCACGGCGGCAGCCCCTCGCCGCCGAAGACGAGCAGGAGATCGAGGAGCAGGTTCACCACGTTGGCCATCACCGCGGAGAGGAGCACCGCCCGCGGCGCGTTCGCCCCCTGGAGGTAGGAGCGGGCCGCGAAGAAGAAGAGGAGGGCGGGAAGGCTGGGGAGCCGGGCCAGCAGGTGGCCCGAGGCCTGCGCCGCCACGTCCGGCGCGATGCCGATCGGACCGAGCAGCATGGGCACGAACCCCAGCGGGACGGCGAGCAGCGCCCCGAGGAGGAGCGCGAGCCAGGCGCCCTGCCAGAGGAAGTGGCGGGCGCGGGTCCCGTCGCCGGAGCCGAGCGCCTGCGACACGATCGGGTCGAGCCCCATCATCGTGCCCATCCCCGCCACCGAGACGGCGAAGAAGAGGAGGGTCCCGAGCCCGACGCCGGCCAGCTGGACCGCGCCGGCACGCCCCACCACCGCGGCGTCGACCACGCTCATGAGCGACTGGCCGGCGCTGGCGAGCGCCAGCGGAACGGCGAGGCGGACGAGGGCGCGCACCTCGGCGCGGGCGGGGACGGAGAGCTTCACGGGCGCGCCTACATAACCGAGCCGGGCATGGGGGCAAAGCGGGTAAGCTTCGCGGCTCGATGGCCGAAGGTTCCACGCGCTCCCCGTGGTGGGGATTCTCCGCCGTCTCGGTGGGCGTCTTCATGGCCACGCTCGACGGGAGCATCGTCAACGTGGCGCTGCCCGCCATCCGGGGGCACTTCGGCGCCTCCATCGGCGGTGTCGAGGCGGTGGTGAGCGTCTACCTGCTCGTCGTCTCCGCTGCCCTCCTCGCCGCCGGGAGGCTCGGCGACGTCCTGGGGCGCCGGCGCGTCTTCACCGGGGGGATGCTCCTCTTCACGCTGGGTTCGGGCCTGTGCGGCTTCGCCTGGTCGCTGCCGGTGCTGGTGGCGGCGCGCGGGGTCCAGGCGCTTGGCGCCGCGGCCATGATGGCGATGGCGCCCGCCATCGTGACGTCGACCTTCCCGCGCGAGCGGCGGGGGCAGGCGCTCGGCATCGTGTCGAGCGTGGTGGCGGCCGGGCTCACCGCCGGCGCGCCCATCGGCGGGGCCATCCTCTCCTTCGCCTCCTGGCACGCCATCTTCCTCGTGAACCTCCCGGTGGGGGTGGCCGGGGCCATCTGGGCCTCGCGCGCGATCCCCGACGAGGAGCCGGGGGAGCGCCCGCCCTTCGACGGGCTCGGCGCGCTCTGGCTCGGCATCGCGCTCGCCACGGCCATCGGCGCGGTGGAGATGGCCCCGCACCAGGGGAAATGGGCCCTCGCCCTTCTCGCCGCGGCGGTCGTGGCGGCCGCCATCCTCTGGCGGGTCGAGCGGCGCGCCGCCGCCCCGCTCGTCGACCCGGAACTCCTGGGGGACGGGACGATCTCGATCGGCCTGCTCGCGGCGCTGCTCTCCTACGCGGCGATCTTCCACCAGACGCTCCTCTCCCCGTTCTTCCTCTCCGACGTGAAGGGGCTCGGGCAGGCGGGGATCGCCGCGACGCTCACCGTGGTGCCCATCGCGCTCATGCTGACGTCACCGGTGGCCGGGTGGATCTCCGACCGGCACGGGGCGCGGATCCCCCAGGTGCTGGGCGGCCTCATGCTCGCCGCCGGGCTGGCCTGGCTCGCCACCGCCGACGGGACCACCCCGATGCCCTCCATCGTGGCGGGGCTCGTGCTGGAGGGGGCGGGGATGGGTTTCTTCCAGCCCCCCAACAACAGCGTGGTGATGGGGGCGCTGCCGGCGAGCAAGCTCGGCTCGGGGGGAGGTCTCCTCGCCACGTCGCGGAACGTCGGCATGGTGCTCGGCGTGGCCACCGGCGGCGCGCTCTTCGAGGCGGGGGAGCGGACCTCCTTCGTCGCCGGCTGGCGGCTCGCGCTGGGCGTGGGTGCGGCCCTGGGGCTCGCGGCCGGGCTGCTCGCGCTGGTGAAGCCGGAGGGGGGACGGGCGGAGCGGTGAGTCGCCCGGTACTGGACGGGCATTCAGACTCGTGACACGATGGCCGGGTGGTGGTCGTCGGCGTCGATCCGGGCACGCAGCGGTGCGGCTACGGTGTGGTGGCGAGGACGGGTTCCCGGCTCCGGGTCGTCGAGTCGGGGGTGCTCGTGCCCGGCGACCATGACCTGCCGTACCGGCTCGCCTTCATCCTCGACGGCCTCGAGGCCCTCTTCTCCCGCTCCGGCGCCGACGCGATCGCGGTCGAGACCGTCTTCGCCGGCGTGTCGCCGCGCTCGGCGCTGGTGCTCGGCCAGGCCCGCGGCGTGGTGCTGGCGGCGGCCTCCCGCGCCGGCGTCCCGGTGGCGGAGTACGCCCCGCAGCAGGCCAAGCTCGCCCTCACCGGCAACGGGCGGGCCGAGAAGGTGCAGATGATCCGCATGGCCCAGGCGCTCTTCGGGGTGACGGCGCTCCTCGCCGACGAGGCCGACGCCATCGCGCTCGCCGTCTGCCACCTCGGCCGCGGGGCCCTCCGCGCTCCGGTCCCCGCGCCGCGCCCGTCGGCGGCGCGCCGCCGCACCCGGGGTGCCGCGTGATCGCGCGCCTGGAGGGTGCGGTCGTCGAGAAGCGCGAGGGGTCGGTGGTGATCGACGTGAACGGCGTCGGCTACCTGGTCCACGTCTCGGCCACCTGCCTCGCCGCGCTCCCGCCCGGCGAGCGGGTCCGGCTGCGCACCTACCAGCACGTGCGCGAGGACGCGCTCGACCTCTTCGGCTTCGCCACCGAGGAGGAGGAGGCCGTGTTCCGCGAGCTCATCGGCGTGAAGAACGTCGGTCCCCGCGCCGCCCAGAACATCCTCTCCGGCATCGAGCCGCGCGACCTGGCGACAGCGGTGGCCTCGGGCGACGTGGCCCGGCTCACCAAGGTCCCGGGCATCGGCAAGAAGACCGCCGAGCGGCTGGTGGTGGAGCTCAAGGACCGGCTCGCCACGCTGGCCCTCGCCGCCTCGCCCCGCGCCACCGCCGCGAAGGGGGGCATCGCCGAGCAGCTCGAGCAGGCCCTGGTCGGCCTCGGGTACCGGCCCCAGCAGGCCGTGCAGGCGGTCGAGGCCATGGCCGGTTCCACCGAGGGGCGCACCCTCGACGAGCTCCTGCGCGACGCGCTCAAGCGGCTGCGCGGGTAGGGCGCCCGGGCAGCCGCCCCGTCACTCCACGAAGATGGTCACCGTGGCGGCCGGGTGGTGCACCTCGGTCCACGTCACCTGCCCCCGGACCGTGAGGGGCAAGGTCACCGCGCCGGCATACCCCGGCACCTGGACGTCGTAGGAGAGCGGCGGGTCGGCCACGAAGTAGTACAGGTTCGGGTCGGCGTTGATGAAGTAGACGGAGGTGTTGGCGGGCACGTGGATGCACCACGGGTTGCAGGCCCCGGCCGCCACGACCACGGTGTCGGAGGCCACGGCCGTGTCGCGCGTGCAGGGTGTGCCCGGGTCGGGCGGGACGGGGAGCAGCTGGGTGGGGTCGTGCGACGCGCAGCCGGCCACCATCGCCGCGGCCAGGATCGCCACGGCGCGGAGGAGGCGGAATCGCACGTCGAGCCCGTCGGTCACGAGTGCTACATTACCCGGATGTCGGTACGGCCGGCGCGCGAGGTTTCGGGAAGGGCCCAGGACGGCGAGGAGCGGCTCGAGCAGTCGCTGCGACCGGCCAGCTTCGACGAGTACGTCGGGCAGAAGAAGCTCGTCGACAACTTCCGGGTCTACGCCCAGGCGGCCCGGCAGCGGGGCGAGGCCCTCGATCACGTGCTCCTCTCCGGCCCTCCGGGACTGGGCAAGACCTCGCTCGCCCACATCCTCGCGACCGAGCTCGGCGTGGCGCTCCACGTGACGAGCGGTCCGGCGCTGGTGAAGAAGGGGGACCTGGCCGGGCTGCTGACCGCGCTGGCGCCCCGCGACATCCTCTTCATCGACGAGATCCACCGGCTCTCCCCCTCCGTGGAGGAGGCCCTCTACCCCGCCATGGAGGACTACCGCTTCGACGTGGTCCTCGGCGCCGGCCTGGGCGCGCAGACCATGGAGATGAAGCTCGAGCGGTTCACGCTCGTCGGCGCCACCACCCGCACCGGGCTGCTCGCCAGCCCCCTGCGCGACCGGTTCCCGATCCAGGAGCGGCTCGACTACTACGCCCCGGCCGACCTGAAGGAGATCGCCGTCCGCGCCGCACGCAAGCTCCTCCTTCCGGTCGATCCCGAGGGTGTCGAGGAACTGGCCCGGCGGGCGCGGGGGACGCCGCGCATCGCCATCCGGCTGCTCCTGCGGGCCCGGGACTTCGCCCAGGTCGAGGGGGACGGCCGGATCGACACGCCCATCGTGCAGCGGACCCTCACGCGGCTGGAGGTCGACGCCTCCGGGCTCGACGCCATGGACCGGCGCATCCTCACCATCGTGGTCGACGTCTTCGGCGGCGGTCCGGTGGGGATCGAGGCCATCGCCGCGGCCGTGGGCGAGGAGCGCGACACCATCGAGGACGTCTACGAGCCGTTCCTGGTCCGGGAGGGATACCTGGCGCGAACGCCGCGCGGCCGGGTCGCGCTTCCGCCCGCCTACGCGCACCTGGGACGCGATCGTCCGCGCGGCGGCCAGGACCCGCTCTTCTGATCCGGGCCTACGCGGCTCCCCGTCGCCGCTGGTTCGCGAGCACGAGCGTCTTCGTCACCACCCACCCGAACACGAACCCGCCGACGTGGGCGAAGAAGGCCACGCCCGATCCGAAGCCGCCCAGGAACGCGTAGAGGAGCTGCAGCACGAACCACAGGCCGATGAAGAAGCTCGCCGGCAGGTGGATGAAGCGGACGAAGAAGAAGATGGGGACGGCGGTCAGCACCCGGGCGCGCGGGAAGAAGACCATGTAGGCGGCCATCACCCCGGCGATGGCGCCGCTCGCCCCGACCATCGGCATGAGCGGGTCCCCCTGGGCGAGCGAGAGCAGGGTCTGCGCGGCGGCCGCCGCGACACCGCTCGCCAGGTAGAAGGCGGCGAAGCGGACCTTGCCGAGCACGTCCTCCACGTTGGGGCCGAACACCCAGAGGAAGAGCAGGTTGCCGAGCAGGTGGAGCAGTCCGCCGTGGAGGAACATGCTCGTCAGGATGGTGAACGGGGGAGGGACGAGGTCGCGCGGGCCGATGTCCCGGAAGGTCATCACCTCCCACGGGATGGCACCCCCCACGAGCGCCGTGTAGCTGATCCCCTGGTCGAAGCGGCGCATCAGCTCGCCGAACGGCAGGCCGTGGGCATGCAGCAACCCGGTGACCTGGAAGGCGAACCAGGCCTGCCAGGCGAAGCCCAGGAGGTTTGCCGTGAGGAGCGCCCAGGTCACGGCAGGTACCCGGTGGACCGGGATGTCGTTCTTCAGCGGAATCACGTTTTCCCCGACACGGGGGTTGGCCCCCGCGGGTCGTATATCCGAATCTCCAAGGAACTGCGCGCCGCTGCAGGATCGCGACATTCCTGTCAGGGTCGTTCGGTAACCCGGACAGCCCGCCGGGGATCGAAAAGTTGGCTTCCTCGACTCCTTGCGTCTAAACTCCCCTGATATCGGGAGGATGCCCGTTTGGGTCCTGTCGAGAGGAGGCCCGTCACACCCCGGCATCCTTATTGCTCCTTACCATGACGCTCCGCGTTTGCGCGGCGTGTCACGGCGGGTTGGTGGCCACTTCGGAGGCACCTCAAATGGGCTACTGGAATCAGCGAACCTTGGCGAAGCGCGTGACCTGTTCGGGGGTGGGGCTCCACTCCGGCCGGCCGGCATCGCTGACGCTCGCCCCGGCTCCGGCCGACAGCGGCATCCGGTTCGTCCGCATGGACCTGGGCGTCGAGATCCCGGCCCGCTCCGAGCACGTCGTCGATACGACCCTCTCCACCAACCTGGCGATCGGGAAGGCCCGCGTCCACACCGTCGAGCACGTCCTCTCCGCCCTCACCGGCATGGGGATCGACAACTGCCGGGTCGAGGTCGATGGCCCCGAGATCCCCATCCTCGACGGCTCGTCGGCCCCCTACGTGGCGCTGATCCGCGAGGGCGGCGTGGCGGAGCAGCGCGCCGGCAAGCAGTTCATCCTCATGGAGCGGGCCGTCGAGGTCCGCGACGGGGACAAGCTGGCCCGCCTCGAGCCGGCCGATTCGCTCTCCATCGAGTTCACCGTCGACTTCAAGCACCCGCTCGTCACCGACCAGGCCTTCCGCTTCGCCTTCTCCGACCGCAATTACGAGCGGGAGGTGGCGCGCGCCCGCACCTTCTGCTTCCTGCGCGACATCGAGATGATGAAGAAGGCCGGCCTGGCCCGCGGCGGCAGCCTCGAGAACGCCATCGTGGTCGACGAGTTCTCCATCCTGAACCCCGAGGGGCTGCGCTTCCCCGATGAGTTCGCGCGCCACAAGGTGCTCGACGCCATCGGCGACCTCTCGCTGTTCGGCCTGCCGGTCATCGGCCACTTCCGGGCCTACAAGAGCGGGCACGCCCTGAACCATGCGCTCGTCACCAAGGTCCTCGCCGACGCAGGCAGCCACCGGGTGGTCCGGGTCACCGGGGAGAAGGAGCTCGAGCCCCTCCGGGTCCGGCTCCCGCGCCTCGCGCCGGCGCAGCAGCACGCCTAGGCAGGAACCTGTACGCCCCCCGAGGGCGTGCGATAAAAGGTGTCCATGCGTACCTTTCTCCGGGCCGCCGTGGTCGCCATGGGCCTCGCCTTCGCCGCCCCCGCGGCCGCCCAGTACACCTTCCTCTCGCCGGACGTGAAGCCGCCTCCGCTCCAGCTCGAGGGGTGGCGCAACGTCCTGCGGGTGAACGTGGGCGCCGGTCTCTACAACTCCGACTGGTACCTCTGCTACTACGGGTGGGACTGCGCGTCGACGTCCTACGCGAGCTTCGTGCCGTTCGTGGTCGGACCCCAGATCGACATCCACCTGGGTGGGCCGAGCGCGGTCAGCCTGGGCTTCCTCTTCGGGTTCGGGTCGGTGAAGTCCACGGGGGTCGACGCCGGCGGGCTACCGGTGACCCGGTCGGCCAAGGTCACCACCTACGAGCCCACCATCGACTACCTGGTCCGGCTGGGAACGCCCATGTCCGACACGGTGGGGCGCCTGCGCTTCGGCGGCGGACTCCTCATCGGGCCGGACACCAAGTTCGGCTTCCTCGGGCGCGTCGGCGTCGGGGTGGCGTTCTTCAACACGGCGCGCTTCGGCGTCGGGCTCGACCTCGTGCTCGAGGGCGGCTCGATGAACGGGACGTTCATCGGCGGCGTGCAACTGCTGGCGTCGCCCGAGTTCCGCTTCTAGCCTGCCGGGCTACCAGCTCCCGAACCGGCGTCGCGCCTCGGCGGTCAGCCCTTCCCGGTGGCGCGGGTCGGCCACCGCGATGAGGGCCTCGGCCCGCTGGCGGAGGTTCTTCCCGAAGAGGTCGGCGATGCCGTGCTCGGTGACGATGAAGTGCACGTGGGCGCGGGTGGTGACGACGCCCGCGCCGGGCTTGAGCTGCGAGACGATGCGCGAGATGCCCCCCGAGGTGATCGAGGGAAGCGCGATGATGGGCTTGCCGCCGTCGGAGAGGGCCGCGGCGCGGATGAAGTCCATCTGCCCGCCCACGCCGGAGTAGAGCCTCTCGCCGATGGAGTCGGCGCAGACCTGGCCGGTGATGTCCACCTCGAGCGCGCTGTTGATGGCGGTCACACGCGGGTTGCGGCGGATGACCTCCGGGTCGTTCACGTAGGCGATGTCGAGCATCTGGACGAGCGGGTTGTCGTCCATGAAGTCGTAGAGCCGCCGCGTGCCCAGCGCGAAGCCGGCCACGATCTTGCCGGGGTGGACCCGCTTCATCTCTCCGGTGATCACGCCCCGCTCCACCAGGTCGACGATCCCGTCGGAGAGCATCTCGGTGTGGATGCCCAGCCGGTGGTGATCGGCGAGGGCCGCCAGCGTCGCGTCGGGGATGGTGCCGATCCCGAGTTGCAGGGTGGCGCCGTCCTCGACCAGCTCGGCGCAGTGGCGCCCCACCGCCCGGTCCACCTCGTTGACCGGCGGGTGGTTTACCTCCGGCAGGGCGTCGTCTCCCTCGACGCCGAAGTCGATGTCCTCGATGTGGATGAGCCCGTCCCCGTGGGAGCGGGGCATGTGGCGGTTCACCTGGGCGATGACGGTCCGGGCGGTCTGGACCGCGGAGCGGGTGGCATCGACCGAGACCCCCAGGGAACAGAAGCCGTGCCGGTCGGGGGGCGAGACCTGCACGAGGGCGACGTCGAGGGGCAACAGGCCCGACCGGAAGAGCTTGGGCACTTCCGAGAGGAAGACCGGCAGGTAGTCGGCTCGCCCGTCCTGGACCGCCTCGCGGAGGTTGGCCCCCACGAAGACGGTGTTCACCCGGAAGCTCCGGGACACGGCCGGGGCGGCGTAGGGAGCCTCGCCCTCGGTGTGGAGCTGGACGATCTCCACCACGCGGAGCTCGCCGGCACGGGCGGTCATCGCCTCGATGAGCCGGCGGGGGGCGGCGGCGACGCTGTGGATGAAGACCCGATTTCCGGACTGGATGACGGAGACGGCCTCGGCAGCCGAGACGATGCGCACGATGGGGTCCCTCCTCGGCGGGGGACGATACCAGAGCGGTCACCGGCGAGGGTGCGACAAATGTGCCCATTCTCAGGAGGGACGCCGTCTGCGAAGATGATGGATCCGTGACCGTCCGCACCCCCGACCTCGCCGCCGAACCCGGCCGCATCAAGCTGGAATGGCTGGTCAAGCTCCACTGGATCGCCATCCTGGGGGAGTCGGCCGCCATCGCGGCGGTCCAGGGCGCCGGGCTCATGAACCTGCCGCTCGCCCCGCTCGGCGCGCTGGTGGGGCTCGCCATCGTCGTGAACCTGGCCTTGCAGGCCTGGCTCCGGCGCGATCCGGTGGTCTCCGACGGCTTCCTGGCCGGGGTGATGCTCCTCGACACGGCCATCCTCACCGGCCTCCTCCACCTGTCGGGCGGGCACTTCAACCCCTTCTCGACCCTCTACATCGTGAACGTCGCGCTCGCGGCGGTGCTGCTCCCCCCGCGCTGGTCGTGGACCCAGGCGGTGGCGAGCATCGTCTCCTTCG
The DNA here is from genome assembly GCA_903904005.1 of uncultured Anaeromyxobacter sp. Taxonomy (GTDB): domain Bacteria; phylum Myxococcota; class Myxococcia; order Myxococcales; family Anaeromyxobacteraceae; genus CAIOAK01. Next base: position 17,402 of record CAIVAR010000021.1, on the reverse strand, counting down.
GGGCCCTCTTTCCGATGCAGCAGTGGGCCCCCTTCGGCGTGCAGGACCACGAGGCCATGATGGCCGTGCACCTGTACGGCATGCTCGTGGCGGTGGCGGTGGCCGCCTTCGTCATCGTCCTCATCGTGCAGCGCGTGAGCCGGGCGCTGGCCCGCCGGGACGAGGAACTGGCGCGGGAGCGGCGCCTCGCCGAGCAGCGCGCAAAGCTCTCCTCCCTGGTGACGCTGGCCGCCGGGGCGGCCCACGAGCTCGCGACGCCGCTCGCCGCCATCGCCATCGCCTCCAAGGAGCTGGACCGGGAGTTCGTCCAGGGAGGGGCCTCGGAGGGCGCCCTCGACGATCTCCGGCTCATCCGGACCCAGGTGGTTCGCTGCAAGGAGATCCTCCAGCACATGTCGGCGCGGGCCGGAGAGAATGCCGGCGAGCACATCGTGGAGGTCGAGCTGGGTCGATGGGTGGACGGGGCGCTCGACGGCCTCCCCGACCGCGAGCGGGTCCGGGTCGATCTCGCCGGCGGGACCACCTTCGTCCGGGGCCCGGCCCGCGGCCTGGAGCGAGCGCTGCGGGTGGTCCTGATGAACGCCCTCCAGGCCTCCCCCCCCGGCTCCGAGGTGGCGCTGCGGGCGCGACACGCCGGGAACGCGGTGGCCGTCGAGGTCGAGGACCGGGGCGCCGGGATGGCGCCCGACGTGCTGGCCCGGGCCGGCGAGCCCTTCTTCACCACCAAGGCGCCGGGGCAGGGCAGCGGCCTCGGGCTCTTCATCGCGAGGAGCCTGGCCGAGCAGCTGGGCGGCAGCCTCGAGCTCCAGTCCCGGCACGGGCTCGGAACCACGGCACGGATCACCCTCCCGGCGGTTCCGTCGGGGCGGGAGGAGGCGACCGGATGAACCAGGAAGTGGGCAAGGAAGGGGCGCTGACGCTGCTCCTCGTCGACGACGACGACGTGCTGCGCGAGCGACTTGGGCGGGCGCTCGCACAGCGCGGCTTCGAGGTGAGCCTGGCGGCCAACGGCGAGGAGGCCATCGCCATCGCCCGCCGGGATGCCCCGGAGTATGCGGTGGTCGATCTCCGCATGCCGGGCGGCTCCGGGATCGACGTGCTCGACGCGCTGCGCGCCATCGACCCGGCCACCCGGGTGCTCATGCTCACCGGATACGGGTCGATCGCCACCGCGGTCGAGGCGACGCGCCGGGGCGCCGTCGGCTACCTGTCCAAGCCGGCCGACGCCGACGAGGTGGTGGCGGCGCTCACCGGCCGCGCGTCCGCCGACACCGCCGCCGTGATCGACACCCCGACGCTGGCCCGCGCCGAGTGGGAGCACATCCAGCGCGTGCTCGTCGACTGCGCGGGCAACGTGTCGGAGACCGCGCGCCGGCTGGGGATCCACCGCCGGTCCCTGCAGCGCAAGCTGCACAAGTATCCGCCGGCGCGGTGACGACCGCCGGCGGTCCGGCCGGCTATCCCCGCTTCTCCTGCTCCCAGAGCTTCTCCAGTTCCTGGTAGCTCTTCGGGAAGTCGGCCTGGTAGCGCAGGAAGACCGGCACGGGGTAGCGGACCCCGCCGGCGTGGGTGCCCTCGAGCCCCTTCACCACCTGGTCGGCGAGGCGGAACGGGAAGGTGAAGGCCATCTCGTCGTCGGCGGTCATGCCGAAGATCCGATCGCCGTAGCAGGGGAGGATCACCTGGGGCTCGGAGGTCTTCCCGGTCCGGATGATGATGTCGGAGCAGTCGCCGCGGCCGGAGAACTCCCCGTGGAGCGCGCCGCCCTTCTCGAACAGGCAGGCGTTGAGGAGCCGCAGCACCTGGGCCGAGTTCCCGTAGACGAGCACGGTCTCGGGCGCGAAGTCGATGCGGTTCAGCGGCCCGGCCACGACCCCCGATATCTCCCCCACGTCGTACTTCGCGAGCGCGTCCTCGAAGCGGGCGCCGGCCTCCCGGCAGGAGGCGTACATGCCGTCGGCGAGGGTGCCCGAGGTGTACAGGTCGTTCCGCTCCTCGAACCCGAAGACCGCCTTGGCGATTGGGCAGGAGATGTCTTCCCCGGAGAAGGCCATCGTCCACCCGTAGCGGCGGGCGATCCCGAGGGCCTGGCAGATGGCGACCTTCACCCCCATCTGGGCCAGCGGCCGGCGGGCCTTCGCGGGGAAGGGCTCGCCCGGGTGCAGCGGCCGGATGCCGAGCGGGAAGGTGGCGACCCGCAGGTGCTTCTCGAGGTGGGTGTTGAGCGTGGCGGCGTCCATGGTGTCCTCCGGGGGCGATGATGCGCCAGGGACCCGGACGGTGCAACGGCATGGCCGGCGTGATACCGATGGTGCATGCTCCGACCCCGCTCGCTGGCCGCGCTCGCCGCGCTTTCCTCCATCCTCGCCTGCTCCGCGCCGGGACGCGCCGAGCGGATCGGGACCCGGGCCGACGGCGGCTCCGTCATGCTCTCGGCCAACAACGACAAGGCCTGGGAGAGCGCCAAGGATCTCATGAGCAACCACTGCAACGGCAAGTACCGGATCCTGGCGCAGGTGCAGGAGTCGTCGGGGAGCAGGGGCGGTCCGCCCCCGCCGACGCCCGGTGCCATGGCCGATCCGGTGGGTCCGGCCGGGGCGCCCTTCGGGATCCGCGTCGACTACGAGTGCACGGGCGGTTCGGGTCCGCTCGAGCCGGCGCCCGACGCCACCCCCTCGCCGGTCCCGCCGACCCAGACGCCCGCGAAGAGCGGTTAGCCCTCGGGCGTCGTCGCCACCGGCAGCGTGAAGGTGAAGGTGCTGCCCAGGTTCTCCCGGCTCGTCGCCGACACCGTGCCGCCGACCGACTCCACGATGTGCCGGACCACGAAGAGCCCGAGCCCCGTGCCGCTCCCGGCCTGCTTCGTCGTCTGGTAGGGCTCGAAGAGCCGATCCATCCGATCCGGCGTGATCCCCACCCCATCATCGGACACCGAGCAGGACGCAACCCCGGTCACGGTATCCACGGCGACGGCCACGCGGATGGTCGGGACGCGCGTGCGGACCGTCTGGACCGCCTCGGAGGCGTTCTTGATCAGGTTGAGCAGGATCTGTTCGAGCGGCGTCTCGGCCAGCCCCACCTGCGTGGGCCCGGGGGGAACGTCGACGACCACGGTGGCCCGCTTGAGGGGACCGGTCTCTCGCAGCATGGAGACGGCGTCGGCGATGCAGCGCCCCAGGTCGGCCGAGGCACTCCCGGCCCGCTGGGGCCGCCCCAGGCGCATGAGGTTCCTCCCGTGGGTGGCGAGGTGGCGGCGCACGTGGGCGAGGGCCGCGATGTCCTCCGGGTCGAGCTGCGCGCCGCTGCCGGAGGCGTCCCGGATCCCGGCGATCGTCCCGTCGAGGACGGCCACCATGTTGTTGATCTCGTGTCCGAAGCCGCTGGCGAGACGCCCCGCCGTGGCCAGCCGGGCGGCCTCCTGGAGCTCGCCCGAGAGCCCCTCGATCTCCTCCTCGAACCGCTTCCGCTCGATGGACGGTGCCCGTCCCTGGGAGACGGCCTCGTCGATGGCGCCGATGAGGATCTCGGGGGGGCACGGCTTGAGGAGGATGCGAAAGACCCTTCCCTCGTTGACAGCGGCGATGGCGCCCTCGAGCGTGGCGTGGCCGGTGAGCAGGACCGGGACGGCGCCGGAGGCCACGTCGCGGGCCCGGCGGAGGAACTCGGCCCCGTCCATGGCCGGCATCCGGTAGTCGCAGACGATGACGTCGAAGGGGTTCGACCGGGCGATGAGGTCGAGCGCCTCGGGTCCGCTCCTGGCCGTGGCGACGTCGAAGCGACGCCGGAGCGTGTTGGCGAGTCCCGCGAGCAGGTTGGGCTCGTCGTCCACGCAGAGGACGCGGGGCGGAATGGCTGGCTTCATCGGAGGCTCCGAGCGAGGGCCGCACCGGGCGCGGAGCGCGCCGCGGCGTCGGCCTGGTGGGCGAAGAGGTTGGCGGTGGCGACGAGGCCGGCGATACCCGGGTCGTCGAGGACGTCCCGGTCGTGGTGGCGTGCGACCGCGTCGACGATCGAGCGGGGAAGGCCCCAGAGGCCGAGCAGGTAGGCCCCGATCCGGGCGTGGGTGGCCCCCAGGACCTCGATCTCGATCTCCTCGAGGGGCCGGCCTCCCCGGAGCGATCGCTGGAGCACCTCGGCGTAGGGGCCGGGCAGGCGGGAGAGGAGGGCGAACCGCCCCGCGTCGTGGAGGAGCGCCGCGGTCGAGGCCGGATCCGCGGTGGCCTCGTCCGGCGCGAGGACCCGCGCCATCCGGGACGACGTCCGGGCGTGCTGCTCCAGGCGCACCAGCGACTCGGCGGCGCCCGGGAGGAGGGAGGAGCTGGCGAGCGGCTCGAGCAGCGAGGCGATCTCCCGCAGCAGCCCGTGCCCCAGGAGGCCGAGCGCGGCGCGCAGCCCCGTGATCGGCCGGGGTGAGCCGAAGGAAGGGGAACTCACGAACTGGAGGACCCGCGTGGCGAGCGCCACGTCGGTCTCGACCGCCACCGCCACCGCGCGGTCCCGGGCATCCGGGTCCTCCGGCAGGTCGCGGAGGGCCTGGAGCGTCTCCGGTGAGCTCGGCAAGGAGCGGAGCGCGCCCAGCGCGTCGCGCAGTCCAGGGTCGGGGAGGAGCGCCCGGATCTCCTGGATCCCCGCGAGCTCGGACCGCAGGGTGTCGGCGTCGCAGGGCTTGAGCAGGTAGCGATGGGCCACCGTGCCCGCCCGGGTGATGGAGCCCGTGTCGGACCACCCGGAGAGCAGGACCCGGACGGTTCCGGGCCATCCGTCGTGGATGCGGCCGAGCAGTTCCAGCCCGTTCATCCCAGGCATGCGGATGTCGCTCACCACGACGTCGAACGGTTCCGCCGCGAGCGCGGTCAGCGCCGCCTCGGCGCCCTCGGCGACGCGGATCGCCCAGCGGTGGCGCTCGGGCCGCAGCACGTTCTGCAGGCCGGACAGCACCGAGCCATCGTCGTCGACGAGCAGGACGCGAAGCTCCGGCGTCCCGATCATGGCTCCCTCCGGGTTTCAGCCGCGGCCGGGGCCTGGGCGGCAGGCGCCTCCGGGTGCTCCGGGGGCTGTGGCGGCTGCGGGGGAGGTGGGGCGAGCGGGATGCGGATGCGGAACGTCGTCCCCTGGCCCGGCATGGTCTCGAAGGAGATCGTCCCCCCGTGGGCCTCGACGATGCTGCGGGCGATGGCGAGCCCCTGGCCGGAGCCGCGACCCACGTCCTTGGTGGTGAAGAACGGCTCGAAGACCTTGCCTCGGACCTCGGGGGGAATGCCGCCGCCGGTGTCGGAGATGGCGATCACCACCGCGTCACCATCCGTGGCGGTGCGGACCCGGATGATGCCGCGCGCGTCGGTGCCCTGGACCACGTCCTCGATGGCATGGGCGGCGTTGACGATGACGTTCAGGAACACCTGGTTCAGGTCGCCGGGGCGGCAGGTGACGAGGGGGAGCTGGCCGAGCTCCGTCACCACGTCGGCGACGTAGCGGTACTCGTTCCGGGCCACGTCGAGCGTGGCCTCGAGCGAGCGGTTGATGTCCGCGGCCACCGGCTCGCTCTCCCCCGGGTGGGAGAATTCCCGCATGGCGCGGACGATGGTGGCGACCCGCCGGACGCCCTCCAGGGTCCGGGCCACGGTGCGGGGCGCCTCGGTCCGCACGTACGGCAGGTCCAGATCCTCCCCGACCCGGTCGATCCGGGCGAGCGCCTCGGCGGAGGCGACGCGCTCGAGTTCCTGCCGTTGCCCGTCGAGCGCCTTGCTGAGCGAGTCGACGGCGTCGGCGAGGAAGCGGGTGTTGTCCCCGATGTACTGGATGGGGGTGTTGATCTCGTGGGCGATGCCCGAGGCTAGCCGTCCCACCGCCTCGAGCTTCTGGGCGTGGTGCAGTTCCTCCTCCAGCCGCCGCTGGGCGGCGTGGGCGCGGACCAGTTCCGCGTTCTGCTCCCGGAGGGCGGACAGGCGAGACTCGGTCGTGAGCTGGAGGCGCAGCAGCATCTCGTTGAAGGAGCGGGCCAGTTGCGCGATCTCGTCGCGCCCCTCCACCGTCACGCCCGAGTCGAGCCGGGCGCTGTCGGCGATATGGGCTGCCTCGCCGGAGAGGCGCCGGATGGGGCGGGTGAGCCGTTCGGCCACCAGCCGGGCCACGCCGAGCGCGGCCAGCACCACGGCGACGGTCCCGGCCAGGTAGATGAGGGCCAGGTACCGGAGCGGCTTGTAGGCCTCGAACTTCGGGACGCCCACCTCGACCTGGAGGCCGAGCGGGGCGAGGACGTCGGGCACCGGGACCCGCTCCGACCGGGAGAGCATGCCGTCCCACGGGGCGTCGGACCCCCCGGTGGAGAGCACGTGGCCCGAGCCGTCGCTGACGCGGAGGACGGGGAAGGTCGTGTGGCCCGCTGCAGCCGACATGGTGTGGAGGACGGAGCGGGCGTCGAACTCGGCGATGAGGAGCCCCTCCGCCGTCTGGGTCTCCGGGAAGAGGACGGGCCAGGCCACGACCAGGATCGGCGTCTCCCGGGTGCCGGCGATGCCGGCGTGGGGGCGCCCCTGCTCCACGAGGCGGGAGGCCGCGGAGGCGTCGATCGCCGGGGCAGCGCCGTCGGTCCGCGTGGTCGCGATGGCGTTGCCGCGGAAGTCGACCAGGCTGAGACCGATCTTCCGGCTTCGCCCGGCCTGGAAGTCGCGGAGGAAGGGGGTCACGTAGGCGAGTCGCCCGTCCGAGTCGACGAGCGCGTTGGAGAGGAGCCGGCTGCGGGCCAGGACCGCCACCGCGTCCACCGTGGAGGTGAGCGACGTCGACATCCGCTCCACCTCGTACCGGGACTCGGTCTCGAGCAGTTGCTCGACCGACGTGTTGATCTGCGCGCGAGCGGTGACGTAGGAGACCGTGTCCACCGCCAGCGCGAAGGCGAGGGTGGTGGCGCCGAGCGAGAACCCGACGCGGCGGTACATGCTCGCCCCGAGCCAGTCCTGAAGGCGCCGAGGCGCAGATCGAGCCTCGCCGCGCACGGGGTTCACGGGGTGATGCGGACCAGCGCGCCCTCGGCGGTGAACCGGGCCATGAACAGGTCTTCCTGGGCGAGCGCCTCGTGCCGGTCGGGGGTGAACGGGCGGGGGAGTTGCTTCACGGCGCCGTCGTAGTCGCGCAACTCCTCGAGCGCCTTCCGGATGGCCTTCCGGTCGGTGCTCCCGGCCTTCTGCACCGCCAGTGCGAGCAGGTGGGTGAGGTCGTGGGCCGCGGCGAGGCCGCCGGCGGAGAGCACGTGCCCGGCGTCCTGAACTCCGTAGCGCTTCTCGGCGGCGGCGAGCAGGGCCTTCGCCTGGGGGCGGGTGTTGCCCACGAAGGTGAAGAACTGGACCGCCGTGAGATCGACCTTGCCGAGCGCAGGCCCCGAGAGCGTGACGAGGTCGCCGCCGGCGACGCCGTGGTGGGCGATGATGGGCATCCGCTTCTCGGGAGCCATCGCGGCCACCTCCCGGACCAGCACCGCGCCCGGCCCCTCGTTGGTGACGAACACCACCGCCTGGGCTCCGGCGGTGCGGAAGGCCTCGTAGTCCTCGACGAGCGACTCGACGCCCCAGTTGAACCAGCGGGTGGCGACGATCCGCGGCGTGGGGTGGGACTTGAGGTAGGTCTCGGCGGCGGCCGCGTTGCTGCGCCCCCAGCCGGTGTTGGGCAGGAGGAGCGCGACCCGCTCCAGGCCCCGGGAGGCCGCGTACTCGAGCATGGTGCGGATCGCCCAGGAGTCGCGGAGCGACAGGCGGAAGACGTAGCTGGGGTGCCTGCCGTTGTCGATGATCCCGTCGGCGGCCGCCCAGGGGTCGAGCAGCGGCATCTCCAGCTCGTGGAGGACCGGGATCTCCTCCAGCACCACCGGGCTGAACTTCCCGCACATCACGGCGACCGCGTCCTTGCGGGCGGCGAAGGTGCGGATGTTCTCGACCCCGCGCGCCGGCACCGCGCGGTTGGGGAGCACCACCGCCTCGAGCGGTCTCCCTCCGAGGACGCCCCCGGCGGCGTTGATCTCTGCGATGGCAAGCTCGACCCCGCGCTGGACGGCCTCGGCCGAGGTGCTGGTCTGGTGGCCGAACTCGAGGTCCAGTCCGACGTACACGGGGTCCTTGCCCGCGACCAACGCGGCGGCGAGGACCAATGCGGTGAGATTCACTTATCGTCTCCTGGGGGGGGGAACGGGACTCCTTCCAGGATGCTAACCGAGGGGTGTGCGGGTGACCATCCCTCGGACATTCCAGGGCATCGTTCCTGTGAGTCTCTCAGTCGTCCCGGAAGGGGCGCGGAGGCTCGCGAGGGACCCTCACTCCACGTCGTGGACGTGGAAGTGTGCGTGGCCGGTTCCGTCGTGGGTGTGGGCGTGCCGGTGGGCGAGGCCGCTCCGGACGAGGAGCAAGGGGTCCCGGAGCAGCCCGGCGGTGGGGCCGTCGAAGAGGAGCCCCGCCCCGCCAGGGGCGAGGAGCAGCGCCCGGGCGCCCAGCTCCTCGGCGACCGACAGGTTGTGGGTGGCGCTCACCACGGTCAGGTCCGGCCGCCCGGCCAGCAGGTCCACGAGCTTCCCGGCCCAGGCCGGGTCGAGGTTGGCGGTGGCCTCGTCGAGGAGCAGGACGCGCGGGTCGCTGGCGAGCAGCGCGGCCAGGGCGACCCGCTTCTTCTCGCCCCCGGAGAGCTCGAAGGGGGGGCGGGGGAGCAGGGGCGTGACGCCCAGCGCATCGGCCCAGCGGGCCACCCGGTCGTCCACGCCGTCGAGCCCGAGCTGCCGGGGGCCGAAGGCGATCTCGTCGGCGACCGTGGGGTTGAAGAGCATCGCGTCCACGTTCTGGAACAGGAAGGCCACCTCGCCACGGAAGCGGCGGCGGAACGCCGGGTCCGCGAGCGCGCGGGCATCGAGCGGCGCACCGCAGTGGCGCACCTCGCCCCGGGTCGGGAAGGCGAGGCCGTCGAGGATCCGGAGCAGGGTGGTCTTGCCGCAGCCGTTCACCCCGAGCACCACCACCCGCTCCCGCTCGGCGATCGAGAAGGAGAGATCGCGCAGCACCGGGCGCCCCTCCACCTCGAGCGAGACGTCGCGAAGCGCGAAGGTCAATGGAACCCCCGGGAGCGCAGCGCGTCGCCGACGTCGCGGGCGTTCCGGGCGGAGAGGGAGAGGAGGGCCACGGTGACGGCGCCGGAACTCCGCACGGCGTCCCGCGTTCCCGGCCGCCGAGGCAGCCGGCTCCGCAGCCCGAGCGCCGACTCGGTGGCGAGGCGCCGCAGCGCGTGGATCTGGGCCAGGCTGAGGACGAGGAGCCGGGAGAGGGTGGGGAAGGGGGCGGCCGCGCGGAGCAGGTCGACCCGGCGCAGGACGGACAGCGTGACGAAGGCGATGAGCGCGGCCCGCAGGGCCAGCGTGGCGAAGGGCGCCACCGGCGGTGCCTCCTCCCGCCATGCCAGCCAGGCCCACGAGGCGAGCGGGAGCCCCAGCGCGAAGGGGAGCACCCCGACGACGACCCTCCGGGCCACGGGGGCCGCCCCCCGCCGGAAGAGCAGGGCCGCCGCCAGCGCGGCCGAGAGGAGGACGCGCGGGTCCTTCGACGCGGAGAGCGCGAAGGTCGTGACGGCCCAGGCCACGAGGAGGATCTGGCTCCGGCGCGGCTCAGCGGGCATGGAGGAGCCTCGCCCTGCGAAGGAGGGCCATCGTGGCCACCGTGAAGAGCCCCTCGACTACCCCCAGGACCGTGAGGCTCGGCAGCATCGTCGCCGCCACCGTCACCTCGAAGGGCACCGGCATGTAGGCGGGGTCGAGCCGGTGCTGCAGCCCGAGCACGAGCGCCACCGCGAGGGTCGCGACCTGCATGCCGACGTAGGCCCCGGCGAAGGCGGCTCCCGGTTCGGAGAGTCCGCGCAGGGCCCGGTAGGCGAGCCAGGCTGCGCCGGGCCCGAGGAGCCCCATGGCGAGCGCGTTCACGGCCAGGACGGTGAAGCCGCCCGCGCCGAAGAAGAGGGCCTGGAGGAGCAGCACCAGCGACTCGCAAACGAACGCGACGCCGGGGTTGTAGAGGATCGCCAGGATGGCCACGCCGGTCAGGTGCGCCGAGGTCCCGCCGGGGACCGGGATCATGAGGCGCTGCACGACGAAGGCGAGCGCGGTGAGCGAACCGAGGATCGGGAGTGACTCGGTGGCCGATGCCCCGAAGTTGCGCCGCGCGGCCCAGTACCAGAGCGGCGCGGCCGCGCCCCAGGCGGGACGGGTGATCACCGGGGAGAGGAAGCCGTCGGGGACGTGCATGGCTAGATGGGCAGGACGCAGGAGAGCGTGAGCGCGACCCGGACCCACTCCAGTCCCTCCGAGCCCTGCTGTTCCGCCCCCTCGTTGAGCCAGCGGGCGAAGGAGGTGCGGGCGGCGAGCGCCGCCGAGAAGCGTCCCACGTAGGCCCGCACGCCCAGTCCGGCGTAGAGGATCGTCCCGCCCGAGGCCTGCAGCGGTTCCATGACGGCTGCGCCGTTCCGCTCCTGATCCCGCTGGAGGTTCAGGAAGTTCACCTCGCCGGCGACGTCGAACCGGAAGCCGGGGGTTGCGACGGCCCGCCAGGCGATGGCGGTGTTGATCCGCGACTCGGCGCCGAACTGGTAACGCGTGAAGGGGTAGGTGTGGGGGAGGAAGAACTGGTAGCTCGCGTCGGCGAGCCAGGTGAGGTCGGGGGAGAGCTGCTTCGCCGCGGAGACGCCGAGCTGGAAGCTCGGGGAGCCGAAGCCGGTCTGCATGTCGGGGGCGAACCAATCGAGCGCGTGGGTCGCCGACACGGTTGGCCCCAAGGGCACGGTCACGTATCCGAAGACCGAGAAGTGCCAGTCCTCCAGCTCGTCGAGGCTCTCCTTCGCCGGCACCAGCCGGAAGCCCTCGTCGTACTTGAAGGCGAAGCTCAGGAAGAGCCCCGGGTCGCCGAGTCCGACGTTCGTTCCGACGCCGTCCTGCGCCTTCACGTTGTAGGGGAGGAACAGGTACCCGGTGAGCCAGGGCGTGATCCCGTAGCCCGCCACCAGGGTGTCGAAGAGGGAGAAGGTCTTGTTCTCCGGCTGGGCGAGGTCGAACTGCCGGAAGGGCACGTACTCGGACTTCACCATGAAGAAGAGGCTGTTCCAGGGGATGGGGATGGGGGAGGTGGTCTCCAGGGCCGCGCCCGGGCCCTCCGGTCCGGCCATCCCGACGCCGGCGCTGCCGTGGTGGGCGCGGGCGGGGGGCGCGACGGAGAGGAGCAGGACCGCTGCCAGTCGCGGGAACGCAGGGCGTCGCCGGCTCATGGCGCCCGCCTCCGCCCGCGCAGATAGAGGAACGCGAACACGGCCGCGATGACGGCCACCCCGGCGACCGGGCGAAGGGCGAGCGACGTGGCGCCGGCCGGAGGGTCGCTCGAACCCGACCCCGGGAGATCCGGGGCGGCGACGTCCACCGTCGTGTCGAGACCGTGCCCGGTCGCGTCGACGATGCGGACGCGCCACTTCCCGCCGACGTCGGGGACGAAGGCGAGCCAGCCGTTCCGGTCGGTGCGCCCCTTCCAGTGGGGGACCTTTTCGTCCGCGGGCGAGAAGACCTCGGCCTGCACGTAGGCGAGGCTCTCGCCGCCGGGGAACCAGGCGCGCACGGCCACCGCGCGTCCGCGCCGAACCTCGTGCATCACCTCGTGGCCGGAGGCCGGGAGGGCCGCCGCGAGGAGCGCGAGCGCGAGGAGGGCGCGGGCCGGCCTCACCGGCCGACCTCGAAGGTCAGGCTGGCCTCGGCAACCAGGGTGTCGGCCTCGGGCGTCCCGAGCGGGCGCTTCAGGGTCGCGGTCACCGATTCGACGTCGGCCGCGCGCACCTTCACGCGGCACTCCCCGGCCGCGTCGGTCTCGCCGAGCGGCCGGTGATCGACGGCCAGCACCGCCCCGGTCACCGGCCTGCCCTGCCAGAGGACCCGGAAGGTGGCCTTGTCCCCCGGGCGGATGCGGGAGAGGTCGCCCACCGGGACGATCTCGAACTCCTCGCCCAGGGGAACTCCGGCGGAGGCGGACCGGACGTCGACCCACTTGGCCCACTGGCGCGACTGCCAGGAGCGCACCGCATCGGGGACCTGGTTCCTGGGGAGGTTCTTCTCGCCGTCGGGCGTGAGCGACCAGAAGCCTCCGTCGAGGAAGGCGCTCGCGACGTCGCAGCGCGACGCGGTGCGAAGTTCCCTCGGCCCGGTCCGGGCGGCCCCACGGACGTCCGTCGCGCCCGCGCCACCCTTCCGGCAGAGGAGGGTCCGGACCCGGCTCCCGTCCAGGTCGAGGAGGTCGCCTCCCCGATGGCCGTACCGGAGTACCAGGTTCTCGCCCTGCGGCTCGAGCCAGAGGTCATGGGCCCGGGCGGCCAGCGGGAGCGCGAGCCAGGCGACGGCGAGCGGCGAGACGAACCTCTTCCAGGACACGCGACGGATCCCCCGACAGGTGCGGCGAGGGGACGGACCGTAGCACGAACCCAAAGGGCGTGCTACCGCCCCTCAGGCTCGGTCGAGCACGGCCCGGACCCGGGCCAGCAGCGCCGTCGCCGTGAAGGGCTTGGGGAGGAACTCGATCCCCTCGTCGAGCACCCCCTGCTGGCTGATGGCGTCGTGCGTGTAACCCGACACGTAGAGGACCCGGATCCCGGGCCGCAGTTCCCCGATGCGGCGCGCCATCTCCCGTCCCCCGGTGCCGGGCATCACCACGTCGGTCACGAGCAGGTGGATGGGGGCACGTTCCCGCCGAACGATCTCGTAGGCCTGGTCGGCGCCGTCGGCGGCGAGCACGCGGTAGCCTCCACCGCGAAGCGACCGCACCGCCACGTCCCGCACCTTGGGGTCGTCCTCGACGACCAGCACCGTCTCCGTTCCCGGCGCTGGCGCGGCCGTGGTCCCATTCACCGCCCGAGCCTCGTCCGGCGCCCGGGGGAAGAAGACGTCGAAGGAGGTCCCCTCGCCGGGGGCGGACCGGACCGTGAGGTGTGCACCGCTCTGCTTCACGATCCCGTATACGGTCGCGAGGCCGAGTCCGGTGCCGACGCCGGGCGCCTTGGTGGTGAAGAACGGCTCGAAGACGTGGGCGAGGACCTCGGGCGTCATTCCCACGCCGGTGTCGCGGACGCCCAGGCGGACCCAGGGGCCGGTCGCCATCTCCGGGTCGGGGGGATGGTCGCCGGGGCGGATGTCGAGATTCTGGGTGGAGAGGGTCAGCGTGCCGCCCTTCGGCATCGCATCGCGGCCGTTCACCGCGAGATTCATCACCACCTGGCCGAGCAGGCCCGGGTCGCAGCGCACGGGCCAGAGGTCGGCCTGGTAGCTCTCGATCACCCGGATGTCCTCGCCGATGACCCGCCCGAGCAGCTTCTTGCTCTCGCGGAGAAGCGCGGTCAGGTCGACCACCTCGGGGGCGATGACCTGCTTCCGGGCGAAGGCGAGCAACTGTCGCGTGAGGTCGCTGGCGCGCCGCCCTGCCGTGATGATGTCGTCGAGGTACTCCCGGGCCAGCGGGGACGGCGCCGCCGCGATCTCCGCGCGCATCTCCTCGCCGCAGGAGAGGATGATGGTCAGCAGGTTGTTGAAGTCGTGGGCCACCCCGCCCGCCAGGCGCCCGACGCTTTCCAGCTTCTGTGCCTGCTGGAACTGCTCGCGGAGCCGGTTGCGCTCGGTGATGTCCCGGTTGTTGATGACGATCCCCTCGACGCCCGGGACGTCGAGCAGGTTCCGCAAGCCCGATTCGACGGGGGCGTGGGAGCCGTCGGCGCGGCGAACCCGGACCTCCACCCGGCTCCCGGCGCCGGGAACGGCGAGCACCTCGTCCATCACCTGGCGGGCCCGTTCGTGGTCCTCCGCGTGGATGTGTTCGAGCAACGGCTGCCCGACCAGATCCGCCGGGACGTACCCCAGCACCTCGCGGGAGGCAGGGCTCGCGAACCGGATCACGCCGTCCCGGTCGACGACCAGCGTGAGGTCGCTCGAGCCCTCGATGAGCGCACGGAAACGATCCTGTTCGGAAGCGAGGGCGCGCAGGGCGGCCTCCCGCTCGGCGTCGGCCCGGACCCGCGCCGTCCGCTCCCGGAGCGCGTGGACGCCGAAGGCGAGGTCGTCGGCCAGCTGGCGGAGGAACCTCAGCTCCACGTCGCCGATCGGCTCGACGTCCCCCGAGTACATGCTGAGGGCGCCGACCGTCTCCCCCTCGAAGGAGATGGGCAGCGCCATGGCCGAGGCGAAGCCCCGCTGGAGGGCCTCGGACCGCCAGGGAGAGAGCTCGCCCTCGGAGGCGAGGTAGTGGCCCACCACCACCCGCCCTTCCCGGATGGCCGTACCGGTGGGTCCCTGCCCGGCCGGCACGTCGGCCCAGACCAGGTCGAGGGTGGCGAGGTAGCCGTCGTCGCTGCCGGCGGATGCCACCGGCCGGACCGTCTTCCGCTCGTCGTTCTCGGCGACGCCGACCCAGCACATCCGGTACCCGCCGGTCTCCACGATCACCCGGCAGACGTCGGTGAAGAGCTCCTCCTCCGTGCTGGCCCGCAGGATGGCCTCGCTGCAGCGCGTGAGCATGAGGAGCGTCAGCTGGGTCCGCTCCACGGCGCGCTCGGCGCGGACGCGGGCGGTGGCGTCGCGCGAGACGCCCAGCACCTGCACGGCGCGGCCGTTCTCCCGCACCAGCGTGGTGGTGATCTCGACGTGCTTCACCGACCCGTCGCGGCAGGGCTGGTCGTAGATGCCGGTGTGGGGGTCTTGCTCGTCCGGGGTCCCGATGCGGGCCATCTCCTCCTGCACCCGGCGAAGCGACTCCTTCGTCAGGCTCTCCTCGACCGGCTCGACGAGCGCCTCCTCCGGGGTGAGGCCACGGAGGGTCCGGATCGACGGGCTGACGTAGGTGTAACGACCCGTCTCCAGGCTGAGCGTCCAGATCACGTCCTCCGCGTGGTCGGCGAGGAGCCGGTAGCGGGCCTCGCTCGCCGCGAGTTCCCGGGTGCGCCGCGCCACCTCCCGGCGCAGCGCCCAGTTCACCCCGAAGATGGCCATCCCCAGGACGGCCGTCCCCACGATGGCGAAGGCGAGCCAGGCCCAGACGCGGTGGTCGCCCCCGCGCGGGGCCACCTCGACGTGCACCCACGTGTCCCGGATCTTCCGGAAGTCGGCGGAAGGCGTCGCGGCGAGCGCCTCGTCCAGGAGGCGCCGGAGCTGGGGCAGCCCCTCGCGGCTGGCGAAGGCCAGGTCGTAGGTGAAGCCCACGTCCTCGAGCACCCGCAGCCCGTGCAGCCCCGTGGACGCGAGGATCCAGGAGAGGCTGGCCAGGTCGAGGACCGCCCCGTCGGCCTCACCGGAGAGCACGAGGCGCAGGCCGGCGGCGTCGTTCGGCGCCGGGACGAGCCGGATCGCGGGATGGTGGCGGCGCAGGAACTCCGCCACGCCGTAGCCCTCCCCCACGGCGATCCGGGAACCGGCCATCGCCTCGAGGTTCCCGGCACCTTCCCGGTCCTTCCTCACCACCAGCACGGCGGGAGAGGTGAAGTAGGGGCGGGTGAAGTCGAGGAAGGCCTCCCGCTCGGCCGTCCGCGTGAGGGAGGTGAGCAGGTCGACCTCGCCCCCCCGAGCCTTCTCGAGGAGGGTCGACAGATCCCCGGTGGCCACGACCTCGAAGCGGACCCCCAGGCGGCGCTCCAGGAGGTGGAGCGTGTCGATGGAGATCCCGGCGGGCAGGCCGTCCGGGCCGACGAAGGAGAAGGGGGCGTAGCCGGTCTCGAGCCCCACCCGGAGCACCCGGTGGGCGTCGAGCCAGCGCCGGTCCTCGCCGGGCACGGGGTCGGCCGGTGAGGCGCCGGCCGGCGATGCAAGGCTCGCGACGAGGAGGGCGCAGGCGACCCGTGCGGTCGTGGACGATTTCACCCTCCGCGAGAATAGCACCCGCCCGATCACCCGGGTGGGGCGTTCGTCGCCGGGGCCGGCGCGGGAGGCTTCGCCTTCAGATATTTCGACCCGGTCCAGACCAGCACCGCGGCGAAGACCAGGCGGAGCACCACCTCCGGCAACCGGACCGCGAAGCTGCTCCCGACGAAGGTTCCCAGCAGGATCCCGGGGATGAGGCCGGGGAGGAGCCCCCGGACGACGTTGCCGAGCCGGAAATGGGTGTAGGCGCCGGCCGCCCCGGCCGGGACCATGGCGAGCAGCGAGCTTCCCTGGGCCAGCACCTGCGGGAAACCGGCCAGGAGGACCATGGCCGGCACCATGATGCTGCCCCCGCCCACGCCCATCATCCCGGAGAGGAACCCGGTGAAGAGGCCGGTGGTGAGCAGCACGGCCGGCTTCACCCAGGGGGCGGCCGTCCCGCCCACGCCGGCGATCCACGGCCGGGCGAGGAGGATCACCGCGATGACGAGGAGGAAGGCGCCGAAGGAGCGCTTCAGCTTCCACTCGGGGAGGAGGTCGGCGTAGCGCGCGCCGAAGCGCGCGGTGACGGTGGCGGTGACGGCGAGCAGCCCCGCCGCGACCACGTCGACCTGCCCCTTCGTGGCGTAGGTGGCGGCACCCACGATCCCCGTGAAGACGAGCGCGACGAGGCTCGTCCCGTGGGCCTGCTTCTGCTTCAGCCCGGCCACCCCGACCATGAGCGGGACCATCACGACCCCGCCGCCGAGGCCCACCAGGCCCCCGAAGCACCCTGCCGCGATCCCGATGAGAAGGCTCGTCCCGAACCCGATGGAGCGCCCCGGCTGGCTCGTCATGGACCGCTAGTTATCAGGTTGCCATTGCCAGGTCGTCTCGAAACGGAATATGCAGGTGAATCCGGCCCCACGCGGCCGGGAAGCCTCGACCGCCAGGAGCCCACGATGCGCCGATCCCTCGCTGCCCTCCTCCTCGTAGCCAGTGCCTGCTCGAGCAGCTCGTCGAGCTCCACCACGCTCACCGTGGTCAGCCAGAACCTCTACCTGGGTGGCGACATCTTCTCGATCGCCCGGGCAGCCAGCCCCGAGGAGGCCGCGGTGGCGACGTTCCTGGTGTGGAGCGACGTCCAGGCCACCAACTTTCCGGCCCGGGCCAAGGTGCTCGCCGCCGGGATCGCGGCGCAGAACCCCGACGTCATCGGCCTCCAGGAGGTGGCGATCTGGCGGACCGGCCAGCCGGTCGTCTGCCTGGGCAACTTCGAGGCCATCAACACCCCGGTCGCGACCAACGTGGTCTACGACTTCCTGGCGTCGCTCCAGACAGAGCTCCTCGCCCTCGGCCTCCAGTACGACGTCGCCGCACTCACCCAGTCCTTCGACGCCGAGCTCTGCGCGGTGAACCCGCTGGTCGGCCCCGCCTCGGCGATCGACGTGCGCTACACCGACCGCGACGTGATCCTGGTCCGCAAGGGTCTCTCCACCCGGCACCCGGACGGCGGCACCTACGCGACCATGGT